>NZ_JARUJP010000016.1:0-101345 GCF_033659955.1 Clostridium tanneri | reverse complement strand
TTAAAGCATCACCTTATGTACCAAATATTACTAAACAATTATTTCTAGTTTATATTATAAGTTTATTGAGGCTTAACTGTAAAGGTAAAAACATAGATTCGATTTTGAAATAGAGGACAGTAATCAGTGCTATATTCTAAAATACAAGAAAATTATAAGTTCGATATTGTAGTAATAGAGTTAGTATTGATTTAAAATTATAATTTTTAGTTGATCAATGGACATATGTATCTGATTAGGCTTTTATACCATTCCAATATATTTCCCATGCTTCGTTAACTTCATCTTTACTTGGTATTTTGTTGGAAGCTATCAGTTCATAAATATATCCATTTAGATTCCTATAAAAGGTTTTCACTAAAGAGTCTGGAGTTAACTTTCTAAAAAGTTTATTTTGCAATCCTTTATTGAATAATCCTATTATATAAGAACTAAAAATATCTACCCAATCCTCAAGTTTAGTTCCAGCTTTTTGTTGAACACCATGTGCTTCATATATGAAGTATCGAAATAAAAACTTGCTGTACTCATTGTTTTCTATAAAAAAGTCCATTGAGACACAAAATAAATTATACAACTGATTACTTACATCATCATCTAAAGGGTTTTCCAGGCAAGAATATGTTTTTTTTTCAAAGAGTGCTCTTGCCTCTCTGTGCAAGGTGGAAAATATCTCTTCTTTCGATTTAAAATAAAAGTATAATGAAGAGGACTTTATACCGACTTCACTGGCAATATCTCTTGTAGTAGTTTCAAAATAACCTCTCTCATTAAAGAGTTTTAGCGCAGTAAGCTTAATTTTTGATAGCGTATCTATTTCAACACTCATTCTTATTTCCACTCCTTCTATTATATTTTTGGTTTTATTTCTAGATTTGAGTTACTTCCATAGGAGTATCCATCTACTTGAGCCTGATAGTAGATTTATGATTCAGTATTATATTACCAATAACAATATAGTTTTGCAAAACACTTGCAGATATTCTCCTCTAGTGCCTATTTAAAATTTACGTATTTAGTACTTACTAAGCTAAGTGTAGAAAGGATAATATTTAGTGTTTTTTTTGGCCTTAGAAATTTGGATAATGTATAATTGACTACAATGAAAATCTCTGTTGAAACATTAAATAATAATATGATAATATGGTATTACGGTAGCTTTAATAAATGTTTCAAGATAGGCTATAAGTACAAGAGATTGACCTTAATAGGTGTAATTATTTACTAAATGATTGTTGAAAAGAGATATTTATGATTCCATCTTGATGCAGGAATCAAAGATATCTAATTTTTTAAAATACAATCTATCAAATGATAGGTAGGTTAAAATGCTAAATAAAGAGTTAGGGGGAAATATATGAGTAAGTTTTTTAAAAGATTTAAAGTTAAGACAATAGTTGCTGCAATGATAGTATTATCTATACTCTCTATTGCAATTACGGATTTTTTAGGTTTAACAGGAATAAGTACTGTAAATAATAATATGGAAGATTTATACAAGGATAACTTAATAGGTATTACAAGACTTGGATCTGTAAGAAGCGATTTTATAAATATAAGACTAAATGCTGAAAAGGCTATGCTTAAATACGACAGCGTATATGTGGAGAATATTAAGGTTTACAATGAAAAACTAGAAGCTAGAATAAAACAATTTGAGGAGACTAATCTAGATGAATATGAAACTAACAAGACAAAAGAAATTCGAACTAGCATAAATGAATATATAAATACATGGGAAAAGATTAAAATACAGATTGAAAATAAAGAAGAAACTTCACAAGAAGATAGTAAACGTCTTGAAAGTTTAGGTAATAAGACTGAAAGTGTTATACTTGAATTAAGAGATTATAATGAAAAGCAAGCAAAAGAACTAAATTCAGCTAGTGAAAAAATATACCTTAATAAGGTTAGAGAATTGTTTTATATTGGTATTGCAATCTTATTGCTTTTATCTTTAATAGGATACTCTATTATAAAGCTTATTGGAAACTCTATTAATGAGACTATTAATAACTTAGAATTAGTAGCCTCTGGAGATTTAACAGCTTCTATACATTCAGATGAAAAGAATGAGTTTGCAGTGATGAAGAAGTCTTTACGTAAAACAGTTGATAATATTAGAGAGATGATTAATGTTATAAAGAATCAATCTTTAGACATACATGGAAAGGCTGAAAGCTTCAGTGCTATTTCCGAAGAAATGTCTTCGGTGTCTCAAAATATATCTACAGCTATTGAGGAGGTTGCTCAAGGTACAAGCACCCAATCGGAAGAAATAATAGATACAACAGTAATACTTGACGAATTTAATAAAGTTTTAGAAGACACTATAAATCTCATTACAGGAATATCTGCAGGTACAGGCAATATTGAAAGTATGGCAAAGGACAGTAACGTTAAAATGAATGACTTAATAGTCTCTATTAAAAATGTACATGAAGTATTCGATGATTTTTCTTTGAAAATAAGCAGCTTAGGTTTGAACGTTAATCAAATTAATCAAATCTTGAATCTTATAAATGAAATAGCAGATCAAACTAACCTTCTTTCACTAAATGCATCTATTGAGGCTAGCAGGGCAGGAGTGTCAGGAAGGGGTTTTTCAGTTGTAGCTGATGAAATTGGAAAACTTGCAGAACAAAGTAAAGTTTCCTCAGTGAATATTGCTTCACTAGTAAAACAGATTTCTACAGATACCAATACTATGATTGCTACTTCTGACAATTTGAAAAAAGAGTTATTTGAACAACTTAAAATCTCAGAGATTGCTATGATGTCTTTTAACAACATAAAGGAATTAATTAATGACATGACCCCACAAATTAACAATGCAAATCTATCTATGAACTCTATAAAAGAGCAAAAGAACGCTATCATAGAAAAACTTGAGAGTGCCTCTGCTATTTCTCAGGAGGTATCGGCTTCTGCAGAGGAGGTTTCTGCAAGTACAGAGGAAATGAATGCTTCTTCTGAGGAAGTAGCAAGTGCTGCCTTAGAACTATCAGACATGACAAAGAAGATAGTTTCTTCTATGGAAAAGTTTAAGCTATAAAAACTTACCATTTAGAGTATAAATGCTGAACGTATTGAAGATAACAGAGGAATCTAAAATATAATTGAGATGAAAAGATAAAAATGAATATTTTTAGAAGGGTACGGCCTGGACGTACCCTTTTGTTTTTTAGCTCATAATTTATATAAAACGTAAAAGTATTATGCTATTCGTTGTAGTAATTATACAGCTATGGTAAAATTTAATTAAAGCAACCTGTTACTTTTAGATATAATTGTATTTTTATGCAAATCAGAAGGAGGGAAGCCAGTATATAAATAATTTATCAAGTATAAAATGGGGGCAAATTTATGACTATTGAAAAATATCGTCATCCAGTTCTTTTTTACATCCTAGCAACTCTAATTCCATGGATATCCTGGTTTACGGCTGGGCACATAAGTCACATTACTCCTAGCAATAACTTGAATATCCTGGTAGCCAGCATACTTGGAATAATTGGGTTAACTAGTCCAATGATAATAGCCTTTTCTATGATTCTACCGGATAAAGAATTAAGGTCTGATATACTGGAGAGGTTCTTTAGTTTTAAAAAAATAAAGCCTATTTATATTTTTGCAACCTTCTTCCTTATGCTTGCAAGTATTCTTCTTGCTCAAGCAGTTTCTTTACTTTTCGGTTATAGTTCAGATCAATTTAAACTATCAGGCGTATTTTCATTTTCAGCAGGGGTTTTTCCAGCGTGGTTTATGCTTCTAATAGCTCCGGTACTAGAGGAGTTAGCATGGCATACTTATGGTACAGATTGTTTGCGGAAACGTTTTAGTTTGATAAGTACCTCTCTTATGTTTGCAATCTACTGGGGTATGTGGCATTTTCCACTTTCGTTTATTAAGGATTATTATCAAAGCAATTTAGCGGAATCAGGATGGATATATTCCTTGAATTTTGTGGTTAGCCTCATACCATATGTTCTGTTAATGAACTGGTTATACTACAAGACAGGACGAAACATCTTAGTAGCAATTATATTTCACATTACAGCAGGGTTCTTTAACGAAATCTTCTTAACACATCCCGACAGTAAAATTATACAAACAGTATTGCTGCTTGTATTAACAATTTTCATAGTGATAAAGGATCGTGACTTCTTTTTTCAGCGAGACTATTCAATTTGATTATCATTAACAGGTGATTAATTTAGTTTGCTTTGACAGGGGCATGTACCCAGTTTGAGATAAAGTTACTTTGGAAGGTTGACAAGTTATGAAAAAAGTATTAGAATTAAATGTGAAAAGTTAAGTGAAAAATGCACTTTAATTTGGTCCTGTGAGGCCAGGAAGAGGTATGGATATGAATAAGTTTTTTTGTTATGCAGAAAAAAGGTTAATACAAGTACAATTAAATAACATGAATATATTGGGTAATAGGAAGATTATTTTTTAATTAAGTAATCTTCTTATTACCCTTTTATTTTGCGAGCAGGTAAAAATTACTAATAATAGTTTACATAATTAAATTACTTATAATTGTGAACTAAAGATACACCTACCTACTTGCAGTGAAAGGGCCTTCGTAAGCATAAAGTGTATTTTTACTATGAAGTGAAAATTGAACAAATCCAGGGACGTAGCCGCTCGGAACGTAATCTTAGAAAAGAGGGAGTATTAGAGCGGGTAGTCATCGGATAAATTTTAAGGGAGGTCTATGAAAATGAAAGCAAAACTTATACTAGAAAATGGAACAATATTTGAAGGAACTGCCTTCGGATATCTAAAGGATACCGTTGGTGAAGTGGTATTTAACACAGGAATGACAGGTTATCAAGAAATTCTTACGGACCCATCTTATTATGGTCAAATCGTAACAATGACCTATCCTCTTATAGGTAACTACGGCATAAATCTAGAGGATATGGAATCAAGCTCACCAAAGGTAAAAGGTTTTATAGTGAGAGAATTATGTAGTGCATCTAGCAATTTTAGATCGGAGTTAGAACTTAAAGACTACTTAAAACAAAATAAAATCATAGGCTTACAGGGAATTGATACAAGAGCCTTAACTAAAACTTTGAGAAACAGCGGCACTATGAAGGGCATAATTACCTTGGAAGATCAATCTTATGAGGATATAAAAAATAAATTACAGGCTTTTTCAAATAAAGATGCAGTAAACAATGTCACTGTTAAAGAAAAGTATGTAATAGAAAGAGATGGAAAGCATATTGCCATTGTAGATTTTGGAATAAAACAAAATATAATACGCTCCTTCCTAGAGAGAAATTGTAAAGTCACAGTTTTTCCTGCAGATACAAAGCCAGAAGAGATTTTAAGCATAAATCCAGATTTGATTTTTTTATCAAATGGTCCTGGAGATCCAGAGGATTTAACAGAAGTAGTAGAAAACATAAAAACACTTATTGGGAAAAAACCAGTTGTAGGGATATGCCTAGGCCATCAGCTTTTAGCTTTAGCTCTTGGAGGAAGCACTTCAAAACTGAAATTTGGTCATAGAGGCTGCAACCATCCTGTTAAGGATTTAGAAAAAAATAGAGTTCATATAACTTCTCAAAATCACGGATATTTTGTGGACAGGGTTCCTGAGAATATGGAAGTTACCCACAGAAGCTTAAACGATGGAACGGTGGAAGGAATGAAACATAAAAGCTTGCCTATATTTTCTGTGCAGTTCCACCCAGAAGCTTGTCCAGGTCCTAAGGATAGTGATTATATATTTGATAGATTCATGGAATATGCAATATAGATAAGTATTATATTTAAGAAGTATTACATTAAGCATTTCAGGAGGTAGTTTGTATGCCATTAAATAGAGAGATAAAAAAAGTTTTAGTTATAGGTTCTGGTCCAATAATAATAGGTCAAGCAGCGGAGTTTGATTATTCGGGAACACAGGCCTGTCAGGCTTTAAAAGAAGAAGGAATAGAGGTCATTTTAATAAACAGTAATCCAGCCACTATAATGACGGATAAGGAGGTTGCAGATAAGGTTTATCTAGAACCTTTAACAGTAGAATTTGCAGAGAAGGTTATAGCAAAGGAAAGACCGGACAGCCTTCTTACAGGAATGGGAGGACAGACTGGATTAAACCTAGCAGTAGAGCTTTATGATAAAGGAATACTACAAAAATATGGGGTAAAGGTAATAGGAACTTCTATTGAGTCTATAAAAGAAGGGGAAGATAGGGAACTCTTCAGAAACATGATGAATAGAATAAACCAGCCTGTTATACAAAGTGAAATAGTGACGGATATGGACGGCGGAAGAGCCTTTGCCAATAAAATAGGCTATCCAGTTATAGTTAGACCAGCCTATACCTTAGGAGGAACTGGCGGCGGAATAGCTAATAATGAAGAAGAGTTAGAGCAGATACTGCCAATGGGACTTCAGTTAAGTTCTATAGGTCAGGTACTTCTTGAAAAAAGCGTTAAGGGTTGGAAGGAAATAGAGTATGAAGTTATGAGAGACAGCTTTGGAAGCTGCATCACTGTATGTAACATGGAAAATATAGATCCAGTAGGAATACACACAGGAGATAGTATAGTAGTAGCACCAAGTCAAACTCTATCAGACAAGGAATATCAGATGCTTAGAAGTGCATCTATAGATATAATAAATGCAGTGGGTATAGAGGGAGGCTGTAATGTGCAGTTTGCTCTTAATCCAGAGTCCTTTGAGTATGCAGTTATAGAAATAAACCCTAGAGTCAGCCGTTCTTCTGCCTTAGCATCGAAGGCAACAGGATATCCTATAGCAAAGGTTGCAGCAAAAATAGCTCTAGGTTATGGTTTAGATGAGATAAAAAATGCAGTTACAGAAAAGACTTACGCCTGCTTCGAACCATCCTTAGATTATGTAGTGGTGAAAATTCCTAAATGGCCTTTTGATAAGTTCCAAGGAGCAGACAGGGCTTTAGGCACAAAGATGATGGCAACAGGAGAGATAATGGCTATAGGAAGCAATTTTGAAGCAGCCTTCTTAAAGGGGATACGTTCTTTAGAAATAGGAAAATACTCCTTAGAGCATAAAAAGTTTAGAGAACTAAGTATAAGAAAATTAAAAGAAAAAGTTATCACTCCAGATGATGAAAGAATCTTTGCTCTTGCAGAAATGCTGAGAAGAGATTATAGAGTAGATAAAATTACAGAAATAACGGGAATGGATAAATTCTTTATAGAAAAGTTTAAATGGATAGTACAAGAAGAACAAAGGCTTAAGCTAAGCAAAATAGAGGATTTAGATAAAGAGTGGTTCTATAAACTAAAAAGAAAGGGCTTTTCTGATAAGGGGATTGCAGATATGCTGAAGGTAAGCCCAGAGGATGTTTATAGACTTAGAACTATATTAGGCATAAAGCCAGTGTATAAAATGGTAGATACCTGTGGAGGAGAATTTGAAGCACTTTCACCATACTATTATTCTACTTATGAAAGCTATGATGAAGTAGAGGTTTCTAAAAATAAGAAGGTGATAGTTATAGGTTCTGGACCAATAAGAATAGGACAGGGTATAGAATTTGACTATGCTTCAGTGCATTGTGTAAAGGCCCTAAGAAAATCAGGCATAGAGACAATAATAATAAATAACAATCCTGAAACGGTAAGTACAGATTTTAATATATCAGATAAGCTATACTTTGAACCTCTTACAGAGGAAGATGTATTAAACATAATAGAAAAGGAAAATCCTTATGGTGTAATTCTTCAGTTTGGAGGACAAACCGCTATAAAGCTGGCTAACTTTTTAAAGGAGAAGAATATAAAAACCTTGGGAACAACAGCAGACCAAATTGACATGGCAGAGGATAGAGAAAAATTTGATGCTCTTTTAGAAACTTTAGATATAGCAAGACCTAAGGGTAAGGCTATCTGGACTATAGAAGAAGGATTGGAAGAAGCGAGAAGATTAGACTTTCCAGTGCTTGTACGACCTTCCTATGTATTAGGGGGACAGGGCATGGAAATAACCTATGATGAAAAGGAGTTAAGCTACTACCTGTCCAATGCCTTTGCAAAGGATAGGAAAAATCCTATACTGATAGATAAATATTTGATGGGAAGAGAAATAGAAGTGGATGCCATATCTGACGGAGAAGATGTTTTAATTCCTGGTATTATGGAACATTTAGAGAGAGCAGGAGTACACTCAGGAGACAGCATAACCATGTATCCAACTCAAAATGTAAGCAAGGAAATAAAAGAAAAAATATTAGAGTACACTAAAAGACTTGCACTGGGAATAGGAATAAAGGGAATGATTAATATTCAGTTTATAGAATATAAGGGACAGCTTTATGTTATAGAAGTAAATCCTAGGGCTTCAAGAACAGTGCCTTATATAAGTAAGGTAAGTAAAGTACCTATAGTGGAAATTGCTACAAGAGTTATGCTGGGAGAAAAGTTAAAGGACTTAGGTTATGGCATAAATATTTATAAGGAACCAGAACTAATATCTGTAAAGGTTCCTGTATTCTCAACACAAAAGCTTCCAAAGGTAGAAGTTTCTCTAGGGCCAGAGATGAAGTCCACTGGAGAGGTACTTGGAGTTGGAAAGACCTTGGAGGAAGCTCTTTATAAAGGATTTGTAGGAGCAGGTATGTTTACTGATAAGAAGATAGGCAATATATTAGCTACTATAAATGACCATGATAAGGAAGAGTTTTTACCTATGGCAAAGGAGCTTAATAAATTAGGCTTTAAGTTTGTGGCTACTAAAAATACAGCAGCACTTTTAAGAGCTGAAGGTATAGAGGTAAAGGAAGTTAGAAAGCTTAAGGAGGATCATCCCAATATAATTGACGTCATCAAGAATAAGGAAGTAGATTTGGTGGTGAATACTCCAACTAAGGGTAATGATTCAAAGAGAGATGGATTTTGTATAAGAAGAGCAGCTATTGAGAGAAATATAGGTGTTATAACGGCACTGGACACTTTCAAGGCTATGGTTGAAGTTAAAGTTAAGGGAATAAGCTATGAAGAACTAGAGGTTTATGATCTAGTTAAGTAATTTAAGTACCACTGATGTGGTAGGAGGAAAATATATTTTTTCTCCTGCTGTGTCGGTGGTATTTAGGTTTAGTCTATATTTGATGAATAACATAAGGATATGTGGAAATATTTACACAAAAAAACTGTTGCAATACACAACTGTTTTGTATTACAATTAATATGAGGTGGTAAAGTGAATACTAAGGAAAGTCATTATTTAAGGGAACTTATTAGAATTCTTGTTAGAAATCTTGGAATACTGGAAAAAAGCGAGGCCACATGCTGTGGAACAACAGTAGCCCAGTGTCATGCTATTGTAGAGATAGGCAGGGCAGCTGAAATATCGTTAAATGAGCTTGCGGAATTACTTTCTCTAGATAAGAGCACTATGAGCAGAACTATAAATAACCTAGTGCAATCAGATTTAGTAGTTAGAGAGCTTCATCCTGAAGATAGAAGGTATGTAACAATTAAGTTAACGGAAGAAGGCCTTAAGGTGTTTAAAAGTATTGAGAGTAGTATGGAGCAGTATTACAAAAGTATTTTTTCATCAATACCAGAAGAAAAAAGAGAACAGGTACTTGAGAGTCTACAATTGCTTATAGATGCAGCAAAAGAAGATAAATGTTGTTAATTAAGGGGGAAGGATTATGGAAAAAAATATTAAAAGTAAAGTTAAAGCTTATTATGGAGGCATAGCAAAACAAGTTAGTACTAGGGCTGAAAGTTCCTGTGGATGTGGAACTGCCTGCTGTGGAAATATTGACAACAACTCAAACATTTATACAAAAGAGTATTTAGAAGGTTTGCCAGAAGATGCTGTAAATGCTTCTTTAGGCTGTGCCAATCCAGTAGTTCTAGCACAGTTTAAGAAAGGGGAGACAGTACTTGATTTAGGAAGCGGCGGCGGAATTGATGTGTTTATATCATCAAAGTATGTAGGCGAAGAAGGTAAGGTTTATGGTCTTGATATGACTGATGAAATGCTTGATTTAGCAAATAGAAATAAAGAAAAGATAGGTGTTACTAATGTGGAATTTATAAAAGGATATATAGAAGATATTCCTCTTAACAATGAAACTATAGATGTTATAACTTCAAATTGTGTGATTAATCTGTGTGAAGACAAAGAGAATGCTTTAAGAGAAGCTTATAGAGTTCTAAAAGTTGGAGGCAGACTTGCCATAGCAGATATAGTTCAATTAAAGAAAGTTCCTGAAGATATCAAGCGTAGTGCTGAAATGTGGGTAGGATGCATTGCTGGAGCCTTAGATTTAAAGGTTTATGAGGAGATACTGAAAAGGGTTGGATTTAAAGAGGTGGAAATTACTCCAGTGAATTTATACACAAAGGAAATTATTGAGGAAATAGCAAAACAAAAGGGTTTAGGAGATTTATATAGCCAAATTGATGCTGAATTACTTGACGGTGCTTATGCAGGAGCACATGTTAAGGCGTATAAGTAGGTGATAAAAATGAGTTACATTACAAGAAAAGCAAAAATTGAAGATATATTATCTATAACTAATATTTACAACGAAGGCATTGAGGATAGAATTGCTACCTTAGAAACTAGGGTAAGGGATATAGATGAAATGAAGGAGTGGCTTACTACAAGAGGTGAGAGGTATAAAGTTGTAGTAATTGAAGATAGCCAAGGTATAGTTAGGGGATGGGCCTCTATAAATGTTTTTAATTCAAGATGCTGCTACAGTGGAGTTGGCGATGTTTCAATCTATATAGAAAGAAATATGAGAGGAAAGGGATTAGGAAAAGGGATATTAAATTATTTAATTGAAATAGCTAAAGAACAGGATTTTCATAAGTTAATCTTAAGTACCTTTGAATCTAATGAAATAGGCAAAAGATTATATAAGTCTACTGGCTTTAGAGAAGTTGGCACTTATATAAATCAAGGAATACTTGATGGAAAGTTTGTTAATATCACTATCATGGAGAAACTTTTATAGGTATAATAGAGGAGAAGTAAAGGTTGTTTTTACAGTCAATTTAAGATAGGTATTTTACGGAGGATGATTTTTTATGAAACCAAAGGTAGCATTTATATGTGTTCACAATTCTTGCAGGTCTCAAATGGCAGAGGCGCTTGGAAAGCTATTAGCTTCTGATGTTTTTGAAGCTTATTCAGCAGGAACAGAGTTAAGACCTCAAATAAATCAGGATGCAGTAAGAATAATAAAGGATTTATATAAGGTGGATATGAATGAAACACAAAGGTCTAAGTTACTTGATGATATACCAGAGGTAGATATAGTTGTAAAAATGGGCTGCAATGTAGTTTGTCCATTCCTTCCTTCAAAGCATGAGGAGGATTGGGGACTAGAAGATCCATCTGGAAAAAGTGATGAAGAGTTTATTAAAACAGCAAAGGCTATTGAAGAGAAAGTAAAAGATTTAGCAAGAAGAATTAAAAATAATGAAATTAATTTATAGAATTAACCTTAATAAAAGAAAAAAGATCGGTTTGATCTGGTCTTTTTTCTTTTATACTAATTTTAAAGTAGATTAAGGACACTGGACAAATGATCTACACCATAAACAGTCTCCGCAGGAAGGGGAAAAGGCATAACAATCTGATTCAGTATTATTAGCATGATCACATCCATCAACTAGATCACAGTCTATACAAGAAGGATATAAGCTATTTAGAATTCCTTCTCTAAAATTCTCATATTTTTCGCTATTCCATATGTTTACTAAAGTATCAGTTTTTATATTTCCAAAGGAAAATTTATTTACATGCTTTTCTCTACCAAAAACATATTCTGTATAGTGATGAGCAAATCTATAGCATGGAGCTATATCTCCAGAAGCACATACAAAAACAGCAGAATCTTTTATAAATTCACACCTTCGGATGGTTTTTAGTTCATAATTAGGCAGGGAAAGCCTAATTCCTTTGTAAAGAGAATAAAGGGTTACCTTGTTAAATAGCTCTTTTATATCCTTGTTTTCATACATGCTATATAATACCATATCCTTATTTTCTGGAGTTTGCGGAATAATATTTGAAACTATAAATTTATCTGCTTTTAAATCAACAGCTAAATCCATAACTTTAAAGATTTCATTTGAATTCTCTTTAGATAATACAAATTGTATATTTATAAGTGGTGTTTTAGAAGAAAATTTATCTTTTATCTTATTAAGAGTATTTATATTTGACACAATTAAATCTAAATCTATTCCTCTTATTTCTTTATGCTTGTCAAATAGTCCGTCAATAGATACAGTTATAACGTCAACATATTTTACAAGATATTCAGATAGATTTTCATCTATTAAGGTACCGTTAGTAGTAATTATAAGTTTATAGTCTTTTAGTAACTCAATGGTTTCTTTGAAATGACTAGATAACATAGGTTCTCCTATGCCACCTATAACTATTTCTTTTAATTGGCAGTGAGTTTTAAGTTCATTTACTAATTTATTTAGCATTTTTTCATCTATGTCATAAAAGTCCTGATTCCATGATTTTCTATAACATATCTTACAATTTAAGTTACATTTATCTGTAAGTTCTAAATATAACTTTTTTATGGACACATAAATACCCCCCACTGAATTTAAATTAAAGCCTATGAAGTTAAGAGCAGCTAGCATGATATTAATGTATTATATTACCATGGTATTCATAATATTACCATTATATAAATGTTAACAATTTTAACTGATTGGTGATTTAAATGCAGAGATTCTTAATATTAGGTAATACAGAAAAATATAGCACTAAGCCTTCAGGTATAATAGTTAGACCATATTTAATTTATTGATGATGCAATTGTGCTATAATATAATGAAAACACAGATAATAAAAAATAGTGGGAACATTGAAAGGATATGAGAAAATGGAAAAAAGATTAAAAATTTCTGTTATTCAAGATTCGCCAGTGATATTTGACTTAGAAAAAACTATGGAGAAGACTATAAAACTCACAAGAGAAGCAGCTGCAAATGGATCAAAACTCATAGTCTTTCCTGAGAGCTTTATACCATGTTATCCAAGAGGACTTACTTTCGGTATGCTAATAGGAAGCAGAACCATGGAAGCAAGAGAAGACTATCAAAGATATTATGATAACTCAGTGGCAGTACCTGGTCCAGAGGTGGACAGGCTTGCAGAGCTTTCTAAGGAATTAGGTATCTATTTATCAATAGGAGTTACTGAGAAAAATGGCTATGGGCTTGATGGTTCATTACATTGTTGCAATCTATTTTTTGGCCCTGAAGGGTATTTAGGAAGACATAGGAAATTAAAACCAACAGCCGCTGAAAGGGTTATATGGGGCGAAGATGATGGATCAACAATTACTGTAGTAGATACTCCTTATGGAAAAATGGGTTCACTAATATGCTGGGAAAATTATATGCCTCTTGCAAGAATGGCTATGTATATGAAGGGAGTAAATCTCTATATAGTACCAACTGCTGATCAAAGAGACGTATATCAAGCTACGCTAAGACATATTGCCTTTGAAGGAAGATGCTTTGTAATCATGAGTAATCAATATGTTGAAAAATCTATGTATCCAACTGATTTAAAATATTATAAGGATCTTGAAAATCAGCCTGAGGTTATGTGCAGGGGAGGCAGCTGTATAATCAATCCTTATGGAGAATATGTAGCAGGTCCATTGTTTGATGAAGCAGGTATTTTAACAGCTGAAATAGACTTAAATCAAATTATACAGTCCAAATTTGATTGGGATCCAGTTGGTCACTACAATCGACCAGAAATTTTAAAGTTTGAAATAAATGAAAATAAATAAATTGTTTTTAATATAAATTTAAGCGGCTAAGGTACCAAGTTCTATTGGTATATGGCCGCTTAATTATTTATATATCGTAAATTTACAATTATTAGACCATATAAGAAAGTTCCGAATTAATTGTAATTGCTTTACTCGTTCTCTTATATAACTAATACATTTATCATATAAATTCTTATATGCAGTGATATCAAATTCATAAAAATCATCATCAAGTTCATTGAAGTCATCATATTTTTCATCATCCGTTGTATCCGACTCAAAGATATTTACTGCTTCGCTAAATAACTTTGAGAATTTTGTTTCACCTATTAATTTTAAAAAATGTAGAGTATCTCTTGCATATATTCCCTCTGTATTTAAGAAGTATTGGTCAAATCCGCCATTATTCACTTCCATTAATATTTTGCCAACCATGAAAAGATTTTTTTCATTTTCTTCTAATTTATCATAACCCTCTTTAATTTCTTTTTCTAAAGCATAATCTGAAATCTTATAAAATAATTCTTCATTATCAGATTCTTCATTTATCATAGTCTTAATGTTGTTATCCATTTAATTATCTCCTTTCATTAGTTCGCCATAAAATACCAATATACAGCTATCGTAGTTTTATGATTAATAAGTAAAATCTTTGAATTGAGAACTAAAAGAATACCTCAAAATCCATCTCTGAATAATGCGGTGTCCTAGAAAACTATTGAATTTTATTAATTGTTGGTTAAATAAGAAAATTGTTCCCCTAAATATACTCGTAATACTGAAATTTAACGAGCCTTATACCTATAATACTCTCCTATTGTAGCTATATTTTCGCCTTTACATTCATAGGGTACTTCTTTTTAATAGATAGTCCTAATAATCAACGTGAAAAGCCAAAATTGTATTTTCATTTTTTAAGTATTCTCTTTAAGTAGGCGATATCTAACAAATTCACTGTCTCAAAATTCCCTTTATAAAACACACACCAGTTATTGAAAACACAAGGCAATTCCTTTGCTTTTTGTAGCGTATCCACTTGAATTAAAGATACAGGAACGTCCTTCATTTCACAATACTGTTTTATCATCTCAATGTTTTGATAGACATAGGGGCATTGCATATCATAATAAATTGTTAGTTTTTTGCTTTCAATTTCTTGATTCTTAACATTTTGTGCGAACTTTGGCATTGTTCCGTCAAAAGAAAGTGCAAGCAATTCATAACCATTATTGGTAGTATCAACAACCTCAAAGCCGAACTTCTTCGCAAATGATTGGTCTGAAAGCCAAGATTTTTGTTTCTTTGCTCCGAGCATACAAATGCCGGATTTACCCTTTTCTTTGGCATCAGCCAAACAATACTCCATCAGCAATTTCCCATACCCTTTTCCTTTGTGACTACCAGAAACCCATAAGCAATACACATAATAATAGTTGTCACCAATTATGGGAACCCAAGCAGTTTCAAGAGGAGCATATTCAATAAAAACCGTAGCTCTTGCATTTAACTTTCTAAAGACATGGCCTTCATTTAGTCGCTCTGAAAGCCATTGTCGCTTTGCGTCAATACCTTGATGGGGCTTTTTACTGCGTATAATACAGCATAAATGCTCATTAACAAGGTTTTCTGTTGTTAAGTTTACAAAATCAGTACACATATTTAAATTTTCCTCTCTTATAAATTCCTATTTATCTGTCAGTTTGAAAAATGACTAACTTGAATGATAATACAATTATGCTTTGATTATAGAATAATTATAACATATATGGAATGCATTACCACCACGTTTTAGCAAAATTACATTTGAGAGGAATTTCTACTCATCGTAATATTCAGTTTTTAAAGAACGTTTTAATTAATCTATTTAATTCGCATTTTTTTCATAATCCCTAACTATCCTAGCCCTAGGATAGTTAGGCAAAATTAGAAAAGTCCGAATCAAGTTACTCCAGGGAGTTTTTAAAGAATTGCAAAGTATTAAAACTAAAAACCTGCTGCCAAATTGTCGGTTACAATAATCAAACATCTTCTATTTATTATTTTCTAATAATTTTTTAATTTGTTCACTTACAACCTCTGGATTAGATTGATGTATAGCGTGTCTTGCTCCATTAACAATTATTTGTTCGCTATCCTCTGACCACTCTTTCAATGCAACCTGACTGTCATTCCATTCTGTGTCACTTGGAGCAGATAATATTCTCAGTGGTAGACTACCTAAATGGCCATTAGCTATTATAAGCTTTGCACTAGCTTTTCCCATTTTTCCTTCTTCAACAATATTTTTATTAAACATTGTCTTTAGAAACATTCCAAAATATAATTGTTCTAGGTCATCAGGTAGAGATTTAAAATTTTTTGAATATAAATCAGTATGGTTTAGTATCAACCTTGCTATGCCCACAGACTTTAGGAATTTATATTTAGCTACGGTTCCACTTGAAATTTCCGAACCATTTTTTGCATAATACTCTGGATTAACACCATCTATCAGCATCACCCCAGATACTTCGTTTTTATATGTCTGTGCGAATCTTATTGCCTGTAATGATGCGTATGAGTGACCAACTAGTATATACGGCGGTTTTTGTCCTGACTTTTCAAGGGCGGTGTGCATTTCCTTTACAATTGTATCTATGTCTCTTGGCTCATCTGTAACTTCACTCCAGCCATGTCCCGGCCTATCATATGTAACGATTTTAGCATATTTTGATATTTCATTATAAATAGGATAAAAATCTGAATATGCACTTGGAGTATTAAGTCCTGAGCCAAAAACCACAGTAATCTTTCCTTCTCCTTTGCTGTAAACATTTATTTTATGATTATTTACATCAACCATTTTTCCCACTGGAGGGTAGTGGTTAACATCAGTATATTCACCAATTTTTTCGTATGAAAAACCAATTAATAAAATAATAATTGTGCAAATTAAAGCCCTAAATACGTACTTTCTAAATCGTTTTACACCTATTAGTTTGATTTTTCTTTTATCTTTTTTTGTTTCTAAATTCATTTATAAACTCCCCCTAAAATATAGCTATTCACAAGTTGATATTGTAAGTATTACGCAATATCTCATTACTTTGACTTTTATAGTGGAAATTATATCATAATTTGTATGTAAAATACAGTGGTGTTTCCAATGAGGTTGAAACAGTTCTATCTTTTAACATAATAGTATTCAATTCTCAAAAAACATTATTCGTATTTTTAATTTCAATAGTTACGCCGCATTATAAGAAGAATGTGAATTACTCTTATCATATGATTACTACTATTTATTCGCACAAATAGTAGTAATTTGAAGTATGGACATATGTAAATTTTTTATGGTATAATCTTGTAAAGACTATGAAGAGAAAAGTAGATAAATATATGAATTTACAGAGAGCTCTGCAAGGTGAGAATGAGCAAGGATTTTTTATTGAAAAAGGTCTCAGAGTTGCACACCGAGCTTGGTTTCAGGGGTAGGCTGTGACGGTATAACCCGTTATAAGTTATAGAGTATATAGTTAACTACGTACTTGAAAAGGTCTATATGGTGACATATGGATAAACTGAGGTGGTACCACGAAGATATAACTTTCGTCCTCAAGATTAAGATCTTGGAGGTGAAGGTTTTTTTATTTGTCCAAAAATTTATTAAATGGTAAATAAATAATTAAAGGTGGTATAGCTAAAATGTACAGGGAATTTGAAAGTGTAGAAAACTTAGAAAATATAATGCCAGATTCAAATGAATTTGTAGTGGAAAGAATTAAAAAATTAAATAAGCTTTATGAATTGGGAATTAACCCATATCCTTATAGTTACAAAGACATAACCCATACTAAGGACGTTTATGATAACTTTGAGAATATAAAAGAAGAACAAGAATTCATATTGGCAGGAAGAATCATGCTGATAAGAAGGATGGGAAACGCTACATTTGCTAATGTTATAGATGAAAAAGGAAGTATACAAATATTCTTAAGTAAGAACCTAATAGGCGCTGAAAGTTATAAAATCTTAAAATTAATTGATATTGGAGATATTATTGGAATTGAAGGAACTGTATTTAAGACTCAAACAGGTGAGATTACCATTAAAGCAAGAAAATTTGAAGTACTATCAAAATCTATTAGAACACTTCCAGAAAAATATCACGGTATTCAAGATGCTGACTTAAGGCAAAGACATCGTTCATTAGATATGATAATGAATACGGATGTTAAAGAAAGATTTATCAAGCGTTCAAGAGCAATAACAGCAATTAGGGAATACTTAAATAATTTAAATTTTATCGAAGCAGATACCCCTGTCCTAGATACCAAATACGGTGGAGGAGAAGCGAAGCCATTTACAACCTTTGTTAACGCATTAGATTGTGATGTATATATGAATGTTTCTCCAGAATTATATTTGAAAAGACTTATAGTTGGAGGAATCGAAAGAGTTTATACCTTTGCAAGAGCTTTTAGAAATGAAGGAATTGACAGAACACATTACCCAGAATTCAGCTTATTTGAATGTTATATGTCTTATGCTGATTATAATGATATGATGGAACTTATGGAAAATATGTATGAATATGTATTCGCTAAGGTTAACGGCACAACAAAGATTCAGTATGGAGATGTAGAAATTGATTTTAAAGCTCCATGGAAGAGAGAAAAGATGTGTGACCTTGTAAAAAAGGATACAGGAATTGATGTTAATACGCTTACCAGGGAAGAAATTATTAAGTACATTAAGGATAATGAGCTCTTAGTAGAAAGCCAAAGTGAAGGATTAGTTATTGATGAATGCTCTAAGGGCGAACTAATAGTTAATTTATTTGAAGAGTATTCTGAAAAGAAGCTAATTCAACCAACTTTTGTTATAGATTTTCCAAAGGAATCTTCTCCACTTTGTAAAAGTCATAGGGATAACCCAGATTTAATTGAAAGATTTGAACCTTATGCTTATGGTGTTGAACTTGGGAACGCTTATTCAGAACTCAATGACCCATTGAAGCAAAGAATTCTTTTGTATGAACAAGCGTCAAAACTAAGAGCGGGACTTGAAACAGCTAGTCCAATGGATGAAGAATTCGCTGTTGCTATCGATACTGCAATGCCACCTACTGGAGGATTGGGAATAGGTATTGATAGAATGACAATGTTCCTTACTGGTTCTTATAGCATAAAGGATGTTATAGCATTTCCCCTAATTAAAAGATAATAATATATACATATAAGAAAAAGGATTCATATCCGCTATAAAAAGTGTTGATATGAGTCCTTTTATTTTAGTTATATAGTAACCTCTCATAATTTCATACATAAAATAGCTTATATAGAGGGCAATATATATTGATGCTATTTTTGTATGAATAAATCTGAATTACATTGACGTTATATTGATAATGGTATATATTATATATAGATGGTTATCTATATGGAGGTGATTAAGTGGCCTTAAACTATGATGAAAATGCCAAAATTATTAAAGCTCTTGCAGATGCTAATAGATTAAAGATAATTGATATTTTATCCTGTGGGGAGAGATGTGCTTGTGACATTCTAGATCATTTTGACTTCACACAGCCTACTCTTTCACATCATATGAAGGTGCTAGCAGAGTGCGGTATAGTTAACACCAGAAAGGAAGGGCAGTGGAGTTACTACTCCCTAAATACTTCTAACTGTAATAAATTAATGTTATTTCTTATGAATCTTGTAACAGATACAGATGATTGCATTTGTAAAAGCAAACCAAATTGTAACTGTAAATAAAATCAAGGACTACATGGATTACATGTAGTTTCTATATAAAATAAGTATAATCAATCGGTGGATAGAGATATGCACCAGATGTATTAAGGAGATGGGTATTATGAAAAAAATGATTATTTTTGATCCAGCAATGTGTTGTCCAACAGGAGTTTGCGGTCCTAGCGTTGATCCAGAATTATTAAGAGTGTCTACTGTGTTAAATAACCTAAAAAGCAAAGGGGTTATCGTTGAAAGATTCAATCTAACTAGCAGTCCTCAAGCCTTTGTAGACAACAAGGTTATCAATGAATTGCTTAATACGGAAGGTGTAGATATACTGCCAGTAGTCCTTGTTGATGGCGAAGTTGTTAAAACTAAAGCATATCCAACTAATGAAGAGTTTTGTACTATGTTAGATATTCCAGAAAGTTATCTTAAGGCTGAAGCCAAGATAGGTAAGATAATTGACTTAAATAAAGGAAAATCTAAGGACTGTGGCTGCAAAGGTGGTTGCTGCTAAAAGAGAGGGGAAATACTTTTGAATAAAAAATTTAATCTTAATGAGATACAGTTAACTAAATATTTATTCTTTACTGGAAAAGGTGGAGTTGGTAAAACTTCAACAGCCTGTGCTACTGCTATCACCTTAGCAGATCAGGGGAAAAGAATAATGTTAGTAAGCACAGATCCAGCTTCAAATTTGCAAGATGTCTTTAATACAGAACTGAATAATAAAGGAGTTCAAATAAAAGATGTACCAAACCTTGTAGTTGCAAATTTTAATCCAGAAGAAGCAGCTAGTGAATATAGAGAAAGCGTAGTGGGACCTTTTAGAGGGAAGCTTCCAGAGGCAGCTATTAAAAATATGGAGGAACAGCTTTCAGGGTCCTGTACCGTTGAAATAGCTGCTTTTAATGAGTTTTCTAACTTTATAACAGATGATAAGGTTCAAAAAGACTTTGATTATGTAATTTTTGACACAGCACCAACAGGGCACACCTTAAGGATGTTACAATTACCTTCTGCTTGGAGTAATTTCATTAGTGAGAATACTCATGGCGCATCCTGCCTTGGACAATTAGCGGGCCTTGAGAGTAAAAAAGAAGTTTATAAAAATGCTGTGAAGACTTTGGCAGACAAGAATATGACAACCCTTATTTTAGTTTCTAGACCAGAGGATTCCCCTCTTAAAGAAGCAGAGAGAGCCTCTAAGGAACTGCAGGACATCGGAGTAAATAATCAAATTCTTGTTATTAATGGTGTATTACAAAATCATAATGATGAGCTATCAACTGCTTTATATGAAAAACAACAGAAGGCACTTAAAGAAATGCCTCAGTATTTAAAGAATATGGAAATCTTTGAAATACCACTAAGACCTTATAATATAACTGGTCTTGAAAATTTAAGAGCTTTTTTAAAGGAAGACAATGTAAAGCATAGTAGTAAAAAACTAAATGTAAGTAAAATACCTAAATTAGAGACAGTAATTGAGGATTTATATAATAGCAATAAGAAAGTCATTTTCACCATGGGCAAAGGTGGAGTAGGAAAAACTACTATAGCTGCCACTATTGCATTAGGTCTAGCAAGAAAGGGCAAAAAAGTTCATCTGACAACTACTGATCCAGCAGCTCATTTAAAATTTGTGTTAGATGAAAACTTTGGTATTACTCTAAGTCATATTGATGAAAAAGAAGAATTAGCAAAATATCAGGAAGAAGTACTAAGTAAAGCAAGAGAGACAATGGGAGAAGAAGATTTAGCTTATATAGAAGAAGATTTAAGATCACCCTGTACCCAAGAAATTGCCGTATTTAGAGCTTTTGCAGAGATAGTAGAGAGATCAGAGAATGAAGTAGTTGTTATAGATACTGCACCTACAGGTCATACTTTATTACTTTTAGATTCAACTCAAAGCTATAACAGAGAGATACAGCGTTCTCAAGGAGATATACCAGAATCAGTTAAGAATCTGCTGCCTAAACTAAGAAACAAAGAGCATACAGATGCTGTCATTGTAACTCTTGCAGAAACAACACCAGTTTATGAAGCAATGAGATTACAGGAAGATTTAAAGAGAGCTGGTATCCATAGTAAATGGTGGGTAATCAATTCTAGTATGTATGCTGCTAACACAACTAATGAAATATTAAAAGCTAAAGCTAGCAACGAAATTCAATGGATTAATAAGGTAGATGAAATTTCTAAAGGAAATTTTGCGGTTATTGAATGGAAAGCAGAAGATGTAAAAGGGGAAAGATTATTAGATCTTATCAATTAAATAGTAAATTCACTGTAAAGTTTATTTAAAAAAGCTTTTCAGTGAACTTTTATTAAAATTAAGTATTCAGGGGGAGTATTATGAGTAGTCAATCATCAAGGTTATCATGGCTTGACCGTTATCTCACATTATGGATTTTTATTGCCATGGGATTAGGAGTATTTTTAGGATGGGCAGTACCTAGTTTATCAGAAGCATTATCAAGGTTATCTGTAGGTACTACATCTATTCCAATTGCTATAGGTCTTATTGTGATGATGTATCCACCACTTGCTAAGGTAAACTACAAGGAAATAGGAAAGGTATTTAGAAATCCTAAAGTTTTAGTTTTATCTCTAGTACAAAACTGGGTAATAGGACCGGTATTAATGTTTACTCTTGCAGTGATATTTTTGAGAAACACCCCTCACTTTATGGTAGGACTTATACTTATTGGACTAGCAAGATGTATTGCTATGGTAATTGTATGGAATAGTCTTGCTGACGGAGATAGTGAGTATGCAGCAGCACTTGTTGCCTTTAACTCCATATTCCAAGTTGTGTTTTTCTCAGTATTTGCATATTTATTTATAACAGTACTTCCAAAGCTCATGGGGCTGGAAGGTATGGCTGTGGATATTTCTATGGGAGAGGTAGCATCATCAGTAGCTATTTACTTAGGAATACCATTTGTTGGTGGCATGCTTACAAGATTATTGTTAGAACCTAAGATGGGAACAGAATGGTATACTAAAAAGTTTATACCTAAGATTAGTCCACTAGCACTAATTGCTTTATTGTTCACTATTGTTATTATGTTCATGTTTAAAGGCAAGTATATAATTGAACTTCCAATGGATGTTGTAAAAATAGCAATACCTTTAGTTATATACTTTATAATAATGTTCTCTGTTTCTTTCTTTATAAGTCATAAGTCAGGAATAGACTATCATAGAACTGTAACTCTTGCTTTCACTGCAGCCAGCAATAACTTTGAGCTTGCCATAGCTGTAGCTGTTGCAGTGTTTGGAATTGAGTCAAAGGAGGCATTTACTGCGGTTATAGGCCCACTTATTGAAGTGCCTGTAATGATAGCACTTGTTAATGTAGCCTTGAGATGGGGCAGAAAATATTTTAACTACAAGAAAACTGTAGAGAATTAATTTTAAAAAAGCCAGATTAATCTGGCTTTTTTAAAATTAACTAAGTCTGAAATAAATTAACCTCATATGAAAATTATCAATAACTAGATATTATTTTGAGATATTAAAACCTAAATTAGTTAACATTTCTTTATCCTGTATAGTATTATTGCCTACAGTGGTTAGCATATCTCCAGTGATTGTAGCATTGGCACCACATAAGAATATCTTTGCACCACCTTCTTCAAAATAGTTTCTACCTGCTGCCATACGAATATATGCAGTTGGATTAATATAACGAAATATAGCAACTGTTCTTAAAATATCCTCCTGAGAAAGAGGTTCTAAATCTTCATAGTATGTCCCTTTAATAGGCATAAGTGCATTGATAGGAATAGACTCTACTTGTAATTCGGACAGGCTTATAGCCATATCAATACGGTCATCCCAAGTTTCTCCCATACCAATGATACCGCCAGAGCAAACTTTAAGACCTGCCTTTTTTGCAAGTTTAAGTTGATGAATTTTATCTTCATATGTATGAGTGGTACAGACATTAGGAAAGTTCCGTCTGGAGGTTTCTATATTGGCATGATACATTGACACGCCAGCCTCTTTTAAATGAATAAACTGCTCCTCTGTTAAAAGACCGTGAGAAGCACAGAGATTGACACTGCATTTTTCATGAATTTTTTTATATGTCTCTATAGCTTTATCAAAATCTTTACCTATTAAGGTTCTGCCAGCGGTGACAATAGAGTATCGGTGCACGCCCTTTGCTTCGTTTCTTTTACAATCCTCTAAAATTATCTCTGTATCTAAAAAATCATATTCTTTAATTCTAGTATGATGATGAGAAGATTGTGCACAGAATTTGCAGTTTTCACTACAGCGGCCGCTGCGTCCATTAATGATAGTACAAAGGTCAACCTTATTGCCGCATAATTCCTGACGAATCATATTAGCACCTTGAAATAGTTCATTAGAATCTGCAGTTAAAAAGAAACTGAAATCTTCTCCTCTTTTTAAAACTCTGCCATGAATAATTTCTTTTGCTAAGTCTTTCATATTAAAATCCCCCATATAAATATTTAAATATAAATAAAGCATCTTAGTATTAACTGAAGCTGCATGGATGTCCCATATTTATAATGGATAAATTTAAAAAATAAGATTGTACACTAGAACTCGACACAATCTACAACGGCAGGTTATATGTACAAAAATGTGGTAAAATGGTATAATATATAAAATTTATCCGATGACTGCCCGCTCTAATACTCCCTCGCAGGGTGTGCAAGTGATTCACACAAAATCAAAGATTTTGGTTCTCCACTTTTCTCTAAGATTACGTTCTGAGCGGCTGCGTCCCTGGATTCGTTCAACTAAGAATCAAATGGAGTTGAAACTCCATCTGATTCAAGTTTCCACTTCATGGATAGATGTTCATATTATCCAGATGTATTTGGAGTTTGGCTAGATTTTATTCCTAATTTTCAATTGCGGAGATATAAAAAGATATGTATATGTTAATTAAATCCAAATATTTAAAACAAAGGAGATAAGTCAATTATGAAAGAAAAAGGACAAGTCCACAGCCATAAGAAATCTGATGGAACAGAATATTCACATAGCCATAATGAGGGACATAAGCATAAACATAGTCATCATAATACTAAAGCGGTGTTAAACCGCATATCTCGTGCAACGGGACACCTGGAATCAGTAAAGCGTATGGTAGAAAGTGGCAAGGACTGCAGTGAGGTATTAATTCAATTGTCAGCTGTCATTGCAGCTCTTAATAACACCTGTAAGGTAATATTAAAGGATCATATTGATCATTGCATTGTGGACGCTGTCGAAAATAAAGATTGGGAAGCAATAGAAAATTTGAAAAAGGCTATAAATCAGTTTGTAAAGTAAATATTTTAATAAAAAAACTATGGTAAATCAACCCAATATAGTAAATATAGTTAAATATATAACAAATATCCCCAAGGGGGGCTTGTTCAATTACTTGGGCATGTTAAAATAAAGTTAAGGAATAAAAACTGGTAAGGATAAGGTGAGTTATCCATATATCAGATGTTGTTAGATTAATTGTTTACTTTTGGGGGGAGAAAAATGAAATTAAAAAAGTTATTATCATTGTCAATTATTGCAGCTATGACTGTTACATCCTTCACAGCCTGTGGTAGCAGCAAAGGAAAGGTATCTGGCAGGGAGCAAAGAATTGCAAACAGAGAAATAATCGCGGCTATAGGTGCAGAACCAGAAGCTGGCTTCGATTCTACAACAGGTGGCCATGGTTCCATAACAAAGGTTCTTTTTTCAACACTGTTTAAAAGAGACAAAAAATTAGGATGGGAAAATGACTTGGCTACAGGCTATAAAGTATCAGATGATAAGTTGACATGGACAGTTACCATAAGGAAAGATGCAATGTTTACAGACGGAACTCCAGTAAAGGCTGAAGATGTTAGATATACATATGAAACAGCTAAAAAATCTGGTAGTGAAATTGATTTGACCATGATTGAGAGCATAAAAGAAATTGATGATTCAACGGTGGCATTCAAGTTAACTAGACCTTATTCACCTTTTCTAGAAAGACTTGCCTATCTTGGAATAGTACCAAAGCATGCTCATAATGAAAGCTTTAAAGACAAACCAATTGGTTCTGGTCCATATAAGTTTGTTCAATGGGATAAAGGACAGCAGGTTATTGTAGAAGCTAATGATAAATATTACGGAGAAGTTCCAAAAATTAAAAAGTTAACTATGGTATTTCTAGATACTGATACAGCTTTTGCAGCAGTTAAGAATGGTGATGTAGATGTAGCGCAAATAAACGGCACATTGGCTGCACAGAAAGTTGAAGGAACAAAAGTAATAGACATAAAAAGTATCGAGTGTTATGGAGTTAGTTTTCCAATGGTACCAAATGAAGGAAAGGTTGCAGAAGACGGTTCAGTAATGGGTAATAACGTAACTTCTGATATTGCTATCAGAAAGGCTTTAAATATGGCGGTAGACAGAGAAAAAATCGTTAAAGGCATCTTGAACGGCTACGGTAGTGTTTCCACCACAGGACTTGAAAATATGCCTTGGTTAAATGAGAATACAGTATTATCTGCTAATGAATATGCTAATGTTGATGCTGCAAAAGCTATATTAGCTGAAGGCGGATGGGTTGATACTAATAAGGACGGTATTGTAGAAAAAAATGGGCTTAAGGCAGCATTTAATTTGCTATATACAGAGGGTAATTATAGACAGGAAATGGGAATGGAATTTGTTAATGTTGCTAAAGCAATAGGGATAGAAGTTACACTAAAAAAGACAACTTGGGATACAATTTTACCTGATATTCATAAAGAAGCAGTATTATACGGCTTTGGATCAGGAGATCCTTCTGAATTGTACAACCTATACTATGGAGGAATAGCTGGTGGTTCTGTACCTTGGAATAATTCAGGCATTTATAACAATAAAAGTGTTAACGATAACATAGATAAAGCATTAAATTCTACAGATGAAAAAGAAGCTATTACTTACTGGCGTGAACTTCAGAAATATGCTTCACCAAAGGGAGATGCACCTTATGCTTGGCTTGCAAATGCAAATCATGTATACTTAGCTGCTGAAGGTTTTACTTTTGGAAATCCTATAGTACAGCCTCATGGCGGAAGAATTTTTGATAATGTAGCAGAGTGGTCTTGGAAATAAAATAAAATTATCTAAATATTGAAAAAGATAGTTAGGGTGAGGGATGAAAAAGTGATAAAAAGTAATGGTATTACAAGGTTCCTAACAAAAAAGGTTATAAAATTTATTACACTTTTAGTGGCAGTGTGTATAGTTACCTTCATACTTTTAGAATTATCCCCAATAGATCCGGTTACAGCTTATGTTGGTGCAAGCACTAAAGTAGGTGCAGAACAAAGAGCGTTAATTGCAGAACATTGGGGGCTGAACAAGCCACCTATTGAGCGCTTCATGGCATGGTTTACCTCTATACTTCAGGGGGATTGGGGGATGTCTATGATTTATAGACGTCCAGTTCTTGAAATTATAGGTGAGAAGTTTTTATCTTCACTTGCGCTTATGAGTATAGCATGGGTTTTATCAGGTGTAGTAGGCTTTGTTTTAGGCTTAATATCAGGTGCAAATGAGGGTAAAACAATTGATAAAATTATTCATACCTATTGTTATATATTAATTTCAACACCTACCTTTTGGCTGGGAATATTGTTTGTAATGATATTTTCGGTGATGCTGGGTTGGTTTCCTATGGCACTAAGTGTCCCTATTGGAACTACTGCAGAGGACGTTAGTTTTGCAGATAAAGCAAGACATGTTATTTTGCCTGCAATTACTCTAGGTTTAATAGGAATATCCAATATATGTATGCACACAAGGCAAAAGGTTATAGAAATACTTGCAACAGATTATGTATTATTTGCAAAAGCTCGCGGTGAAAATAAAAAAAGTATAATATTTAATCATGTATTAAAGAATGTTTCACTTCCAGCAATTACTCTCCAATTTTTATCTTTTAGTGAATTGTTTGGTGGAGCAATATTTGTTGAACAGGTATTTTCATATCCTGGACTTGGGAAAGCTACAGTTCAGGCAGGATTGAAGGGGGACTTACCATTGCTTATGGGAGTTGTCATAATAAGTTTAGTCTTTGTATATGTTGGAAATACTTTGGCGGATTTGTTATATAGAGTAGTAGATCCAAGAATAAGGGAGGTGCAGAAGATTTAATGGAAGGAGCAGGAAACTTAAAAGTAGGAGCTAAACTACGTGGTTTTAATCTAGGAGTTAGAGAAAAGATTATTATATCAACAGCTGCCCTTGCAGCATCCTTCATAGCCGTACTGGTAGCCGGAAGCATAATAGATATGGACGCACTAAGAGTAAATTTAGTAAACATATTTATATCCCCTTCCTTAGACCATCCTTTTGGCACTGACTGGGTTGGCAGAGATATGTTACTTAGAACGGTAAAGGGACTTAGTATAAGTATGAAAATCGGTATACTATGTTCTGTAACCAGTGGGTTTATAGCGATGATTTTAGGAGTAGCAGCGCCTCTATTTGGAGGCAAGGTGGACTATTTCATTTCATGGTTAATAGATTTGATGTTATCAGTACCACATACATTAGTAATAATATTGATTTCAATAGCTGTTGGCGGCGGACTTAAAGGTATAGTAATAGGAGTTGCTCTTACCCATTGGACGTCACTAACTAGAGTAATAAGAGCAGAAGTAATGCAAATAAAGGAAATGGAATATACTAAGATTTCAAGAAAGTTTGGAAAAAGCAGTTTTTATATAGCAAAAGAACATGTTTTGCCTCACATAATTCCACAGCTTGTAGTAGGAATGGTTTTAGTTTTCCCCCATGCAATTCTACATGAAGCCTCAGTAACATTTTTAGGATTTGGATTACCTCCACACGAACCAGCAATAGGCGTTATACTTTCTGAATCCATGAAATATCTAACAAGTGGTAAATGGTGGTTAGCCTTTTTCCCTGGCTTTAGCCTGGTGTTGATATCAATGCTAGTAGATTGTGTTGGTAAGAATATTGGAAAGTTAATAAATCCAAAGAAAGCGTATAAGTAAGGAGAAACAGATGGAACAGAAACCAATTTTAGAAGTAAAGGACTTAGGAGTTTCCTTCTCTCAATATACGAAGGGACTTCGAAGACGAGATTTGAAGGTTATAACAAATTTAGATATAGAATTGTATGAAGGCAAAATTCTAGCAGTAGTTGGTTCCAGTGGTTCGGGAAAGAGTTTGCTGGCACATGCGATACTTGACATTTTGCCAGATAATGCAGTTACAGAGGGTGAAATAACATATAAAGGCAATGTTCTTACTAAGAAGGATAAGGAAAAACTAAGGGGAAAAGAAATTGTTTTGATACCACAATCGGTGAACTATTTAGACCCGCTGCAGCAGGTTAAAAAACAGGTTGCTATTTCAATAGCCGATGATAAAAAGAAAGAAAATATAGTTACAAGTTTGTTCTCCAAGTATGGTCTTGGGAAAAAAGTTGAAAGCTATTATCCTTTCCAATTGTCCGGGGGGATGGCTAGAAAGATATTGCTATCCACAGCGCTGGTGTCCGATGCAAAAGTAATAATTGCCGATGAACCCACTCCAGGCTTGGATGAAGAAGCATTAAAAGAAGTACTTAAGGATTTTAGAGAACTTGCTGATAACGGATGTGCAATACTTATGATTACACACGACATACAGGCAGCTCTGAAAATTGCAGATAACATTGCGATTTTTTATGCAGGAACAACGTTGGAGGTTGCAAATGTGTCAGACTTTGATGGAGATGGGGAAAAATTAAGACATCCTTACACAAAAGCACTGAACAGAGCCTTGCCTAATAAGGAGTTTATACCACTAGAAGGAACTCAGCCTATGCCAAATGAGCTTCCAAAGGGCTGTTTATTCTATGATAGATGCTGGCAAAAAAACGCAAGGTGCATGGAAGAAAGACCGGAATTTCGAAAAATACGTGGTGGAAAGGTAAGATGTATTTATGCGACTTAAGGCAGAAAAAATAAATTTTAAATATAATAAAGAGAGATATATTCTAAAGGATGTTAATTTTTCTGTTGAAAGCGGTGAAATTGTGGGACTTGTGGCACCAAGTGGTTTTGGAAAAACTACATTGGCAAAAATCCTAGCAGGATACGAAGAGCCTGAAAGCGGGAAAGTTATACTAGAGGATTGTAATTATAACAATAAGGATTACAACCCAGTACAGTTGATTTTCCAACATCCTGAGAAAGCTGTAAATCCCTTGTGGAAAATGAGTAAAATAGTTTCTGAGGCTGGTGAGCCTTCTAAGGAATTAATGGACGCTATGGGCATCAAAGAAGATTGGTTAAATAGATGGCCTACAGAGTTGTCCGGTGGTGAATTACAAAGATTTTGTGTACTTAGGGTGCTAACGGAAAAAACAAAGTTTATCATTGCAGATGAGATGACTACTATGCTAGATGCCATTACCCAGGCGCAGATCTGGAAAGTTGTTATAGATTATGCTAGGGAACACAATATTGGTGTTGTTGTAATAAGTCATGAATCAAGTTTGGTTGGTAAGATCTGTGACAGAGTTGTTGAGTTAGAAAAACAATAATTATACCCTGACTATTATAATTATCATATATCACACATAGATTTCAATTTTCAAAATAACTTCAGTTTGTTATTAAAGTTTAGGGGATTTTCATCTCTTCTGGCATGAAGTCTCATGATAAAGCTTACAAAGGTGTAAGTTTTATCATGAGACTTCATTTTTTTCAAGGGTTTAGTTTTTATCATTGTATCAGCCCTGTATTTAGCTAGTTTATTTTAGTTATAAATATGGTATTTGTTAGTAGATTCACAACTATTATTTTATTTATAGTAATATTTAAGGGCAATACAAATAAATATATATAGGAGAAAGTGCATAAAAACCATATAAATCAAGGGTGAAGCATTGTTAGAAAATAGACAAATATGTTAAAAACATGACAATATTAAGATCATATTGTCTGTTTTTTTTATCTTTATTAAAAGTAATTAAAAATTTGGTAAAAAGCACAAAAAGGTTGTTCACTTTATACATATACTCCATTTTGAGGAAATGGTACTATAATTATGCAAGGAAGTAATCGCAAAGTTAAAATATAAAAATTTAAATTATAAAATATATTTATTTGGTTATTTAATAAAGCGAGGTGTGTAAATAATGAATACTAGTGAGTTAAAAAAAGTAAATGTTGACGAAGTTTACAAGAATGATAGGGATCATATGATCCATTCATGGTCGGTACAGTCCAAGCTTAATCCTATGGTAGTTAATGAAGCAGAGGGTTGCTATTTCTGGGATGGTAACGGTAAGAAATATTTGGATATGGCTGCTCAGCTTGTAAATCAAAATATAGGTCACCAACATCCTAAAGTTGTAAAGGCTATAAAAGATCAGGCTGATAAACTTTGTTTTGCAGCACCAGGTTTTGCTAACGAAGCCCGCAGTACTCTAGCAAAACTACTTAGTGAAGTAACTCCAGAAGGCATAAATCACTTCTTCTTTACTAACGGTGGAGCAGATGCAAATGAAAATGCAATCAAAATAGCTAGACTAGCAACTGGAAAGTGGAAAATCATCTCACGCTATCGCTCATATCATGGATCAACCTATGGTGCAATCGCACTAACAGGAGATCCAAGAAGACCACCAGTTGAGCCTGGTATGCCTGGAGTTGTAAAGGTTTATGACCCATATTGCTATAGATGTACCTTTGGTAAAGAATATGGAAAATGCAATATGGAATGTGTTAAACACATTGAAGAAACTATAATGTATGAAAATCCAGATACTGTAGCTGCAATAATTGTAGAGTCAGTGACAGGATCAAATGGAATATTTATTCCACCTAAGGAATACTTTACTCAGCTAAGAGCACTCTGTGATAAATATAATATTCTTCTTATTACAGATGAGGTTATGAGTGGCTTTGGAAGAACCGGTGAATGGTTTGGTATAGATAACTTTGGTGTTCTTCCAGATATAATGACTATGGCAAAGGGAATTAACTCAGGCTATGTACCTTTAGGGGCAGTTGGAGTATCCGATGAAGTTACAAAGAAAATTTATGATAAAAATCTCTTCTGCGGCTTGACATATAGTGGACATCCTTTAGCTTGTGCTGCTGCAGTGGCAACAATAACTGCTTATAGAGAAGAAAAAGTAATAGAGAATGCAAAGGCACAGGGAGAATTACTAGCTAACTTTATTGCTGAAATGAAAGAGAAGCATAGATCTGTAGGAGATGTTAGAAATATAGGTTTATTTGGATGTATAGAGCTAGTAAAAAATCGTGAGACTAAAGAACCTATTGTCCCATGGAATGGAAGCGGAGAAGCAATGGATAGAGTGAAAAAATCCTTTATGGATGATGGTGTTTATATGTATCTAAGATGGAACTATATGTTTATTGTACCACCTTGTACAATAAGTGAGGAAGAAATGAAGGAAGCATTCCTGGCAATTGATAAGGCTTTGACTATTGCTGATGGTTATGTAGAGGAATAGAAAGTATTCAAAAATGCCCATAATTGAGAAAATAACTATTATAGTGACAGAATCTTTAGAATATACTAAAATGTAATAAATGGAAATTTAAATATATCTTAAGAGAGAGGTTCGATTATGGGCGTTAGAATTGATCAATTAATGAGTTTACCGGAATTGAAGGATTTAAAACTAGTAGGGGGAGGCAATGGAGTTTCTAAGGTAACGAGATGGGTTCATAATGTAGAAACTCCTGATATAGTACAATATGTACAAAATGACGAGCTTATAATACTTACTGGCATTGGAGTTTTTGAAGATAGTTCAAGTTTTATTAAGCTTGTAAAGGGAATTATAGAAAGAAAAGCATCTGGCCTTATTGTAAATGTAGGTAAGTATCTTTCAAAGGTTCCAGAGGAAATAAGAGAACTGGCAAATGAAGAAGGTTTTCCAATATTTGAGGTTCCCTGGGAATCTAACTTGGCAGAAATAACAAGAATAATTTGTGGTGATATAGTGAAAAGACAAATAGAAGAAAGTTCCTATCAAGACTTGTTAAAAAACATAATATTTTTTAACAGAATCACTTATGAAGATTTCACCAAAAGAATGTCAGCTTATGGATACAGTTACTTCAATTCCTTTAGGGTAATTACTGTGGCAATAGATAAGCTGGAAGAATATTTATCCTTTAAAAATATTAAAGATGAACAAAGTATAGCCTATATTAAAGATAATTTTTTAAGAGCAGTAAATGGTGCCATTTGGGATCCTAGATTTCAACCAATAAGTTTTTTGCAAAAGGACTCTGTAGTAATACTGCAGATCAATGAAAAGGACAAGTTTATAGATTTAACAATGCTTTCTCAGATTATAAGGGAAAGCGTCAAGCATAGTTTCGCTGATATTAGTATAAATATTGGAATTGGAAATGCGTATACAGAGTTTAATGAAATAAAGAGAAGTTATAATGAAGCTGAAAAGGCTTTAAAAGTCCTAAAAGCAGAAGGCGGCTCCGATGAAACAATATTTTACTCTAATATAGGAGCCTATAAGCTGCTTACTGAAATAGAAAATATTAATCTTCTTAAGGAATATTATGATGATACAGTAGGAAGGTTGGAGAGATATGACTTACAAAACCATACAGATTACTCAAAAATATTTCATACCTTTCTTCAGGAAAATGGTAATTATATTCAGACATCACACAAACTTTATATGCATAGAAATACTCTGATGTACAAGATTAATAAAATACAAGAAATAATAAAAAGAGATTTGACAGACACAAAATTGAGACTGGAGTTTTACTTGGGATATTTAGTAAAACAAATCAATTACTTTGGGGCAGAAGATAAAAAATATTAATTTGAAATATAACATATGCTTCCTGCATATTAAAATATTTTAACTTAGGTCAAATACTGAAATTTTGGGAGGGTTTTAATTATGAAAGAAGTAAAGAGATTAGGATTTTTCGCTAATGGAAGGTATCAAGAATCTAGAACAGAAAAGTACATGGATGTATTTAATCCAAGTGTTGGAGAAGTAATAGCACAAGCTCCATGCTGCACTGAAGAAGACGTTAACTTTGCAATAAAAGCAGCAAGTGATGCCTTTCCAGCATGGTCACAAACTCCTGTAATGAAGAGAGTTCAAGTTTTATATAAATTCCGTGAACTTGTTTTAAAGCATGAGGAAGAACTTGTTCGCATGGTAGCAACAGAGCACGGAAAAGTATGGGAAGAATCTAGAGGGGACATATTAAAGATTATAGAATGTGTTGAGTTTGCATGTGGAGCTCCTACTCTTATGATGGGAGAATCCTTAATGAACACATCTACTGGTTATGACACTGTTTTATACCGTGAGCCATTAGGAGTTTTTGCAGGAATAGCTCCTTTCAATTTCCCAGGTATGGTACCAATGGGCTGGATGGCTCCACTATGTGTAGCAGCAGGTAATACAATTGTTATAAAAGCATCTTCAATGACACCTATGACAGCATTAAGATGCGCAGAGTTATGGAAAGAAGCTGGACTTCCAGACGGAGTTATAAATGTAGTTACCTGCAGCAGAAATGAAGCTGAAATTTTCCTAAACCATCCTGAAATAAAAGGTATAACTTTTGTAGGCTCAACTTCTGTTGGATTACACATATACTCTACTGCTGCAGCTAATGGCAAGAGAGTACAAGCATTATGTGAAGCTAAGAACCATGGTTTAGTGCTTGAGGATGCAGCACTAGAAAGAACTGCTCGTGGAATAATAAACTCTTCCTTCGGATGTGCTGGAGAAAGATGTATGGCTTTATCAACATTAGTTGTTCAAGAGAGTATAGCAGATAAGTTAGTTGAATTATTAAAGCAATATGCAAAGGAGCTTAAGCTTGGACCAGCATATGAAAAGGATTCAAAACTTGGACCAGTAGTAACAGCTGGACATAGAAACTTTGTAACTGGTTGGATAGCAAAAGGAATAGAAGAAGGAGCAACACTTGCATTAGATGGCCGTGATGTTAAAGTAGAAGGATATGAAAGTGGATTCTATTTAGGACCTACAATACTTGACCACATAACTCCTGAAATGTCAGTAGGAGATAACGAAATATTTGGACCAGTTCTATGTATAAAGAGAGTTAAGGATTTTGAAGAAGGACTTGCACTTATGAACAAAAACCAATTTGCAAATGGTTCCGTAATATTTACTCAAAGCGGTCATTATGCTCGTGAGTTTGCTAGAAGAACTGACGGCGGTATGGTTGGAGTAAATGTAGGAATTCCAGTTCCAGTAACTATGTTCCCATTCACAGGTCATAAGAATTCCTTTATAGGAGACCTACACTGCCTAGGCAAAGACGGAATAAGATTCTATACTGAAACAAAGGCAGTAACTACTAGATGGTTTGACGAAGAAGAAAAGAAGAATACTAATGTGGATTCTTGGGATGGTTCTTTAGGCGGAAAATAGGTATAAAACTACCCCAAAAGGTGCCTATTTAAAATATGTTTGTCAGTAGTCTAAAAAGGATAGTTAATAGCTATCCTTTTTACTTTATACATCAGTAATCTTTAATGGATAACTACAATTTATCCCATGAAAATTAGAGCAAATATTAGGTATCCTAAAAAAAGATGAACAAATTCAATACAAAGTGCTAATTTGATAAAATAAAGAGAAATTTAAAGTAATTTTGAAAGATATGGCTAAAAAATACTTGTAACTGACTGACAGGGGCCTTGTATAATTATAATTTATTTTTTATACTTATATAAGTTTTTGCAAAACGGAATTATAGGTTCGAAGGAATGAAAGGAGAGAGTTCAAATGAACACAAACATTGAAAAAAGTCATGAAGCTGAATTACGAAGAAGTTTAAAAGCAAGACACATGAACATGATTGCAATCGGCGGCGCAATAGGAACTGGACTATTCCTTGCAAGCGGAAATGCTATAAGTTCTGCAGGTCCAGGAGGGGCTATTACAGCATTTGCTGTTATGGGCATACTGGTTTACTTTTTAATGACTTCACTAGGAGAGATGGCAACAAAGATGCCAATATCCGGTTCTTTTGAAACCTATGCAACAAAGTTTGTTGATCCGGCTTTAGGTTTTGCATTAGGTTGGAATTTTTGGTTTGCCTGGGCTATAACTGTTGCAGCTGAGTTAGTTGCAGCTGGACTTATCATTAAATTTTGGTTTCCAAACACAGGGACAACTATCTGGAGTATAATTTTTCTAACGATTTTAGTTGGGTTAAATATATTATCTGCTAAAGCATATGGAGAAGGAGAATTTTGGTTTGCAGGTATTAAGGTTGTAACCATTGTTATCTTCATTATTGTTGGGGTTCTTATGATTCTCGGTATCATGGGAGGAAAGTCACCTGGATTTAGTAACTGGACTCTTAGTGATGGACAAGGTCATTCTGCACCTTTTGTTGGTGGAATATCAGCTATATTAACTTCATTTTTTACTGCTGGATTCTCCTTTCAAGGTACAGAACTTGTTGGACTTGCAGCCGGCGAATCTGAAAATCCTGAAAAAGACGTACCAAAAGCTATTAATACAGTATTTTGGAGGATTCTACTATTTTATATAGGTACAATTACTGTTATAGGTTTCCTTATTCCATTTACTGATCCAAACTTATTAAAAAGCGGAGTAGCAGATGTAGCTTTCAGTCCATTTACAATAGTATTCCAAAGATCGGGTATTGCAGTTGCTGCCTCTATAATGAACGCAGTTATACTAACTTCTGTACTTTCCTGTGGTAACTCTGGACTTTATGCTGCATCCCGTATGTTGTATGCTATGGCTAAGGAAGGCAAAGCTCCTAAGGTATTTGGAAAGGTAAATAAACGTGGTGTTCCAATGAATGCAATTTATCTTACAACACTAGTTGCGTCTACAGCATTCTTTGCTTCTATGTTTGGAGATGGAAAAATATATTATATACTTTATAACGCATCTGGACTTACTTGCTTCTTTGCATGGCTGGGTATAGCTATTTGTCACTATAGATTTAGAAAAGCTTATGTAGCTCAAGGTAATAAGGTTGAAGATTTAAAGTATAGAGCATTATGGTATCCATTTGGTCCTATATTTGCAACTATATTATGTACAATTGTTATATTTGGTGCCAATATTTGGGTATTCCAAGCTGAGACATTTAGCTGGTTTGATTTTATAACAAATTATGCACTTATTCCTATATTTATAGCAATTTATGTTGTATATAAAATAAAACATAAGACAAAATTAGTTCCTCTTATGGAATGTGATTTTTCACATTCTGAGTATAAAAAAGTTGTATAAATAACGTATAAAAAGGTACATATTTAAAATGAATTTAAAGTGTATTTAAAATATATTTAAAGTGCCCTAGTGTCTTCGCTAGGGCACTTTAAATATATAAAATAATTAATAATTTAACGAAGTAAGTAGTATTAAAAGCTAAGTTTTGTGATATTATCTTAGTATAATAAATTTTAGAAAAGGGTGAAAACTATGGATTTTTTAGGGCTTGCAAAAAGACGTTATTCCGTACGAAAATATCAAGGTAAAAAGGTAGAAGAAGAAAAACTTATGAGAATACTAGAGGCTGGAAGAGTTGCCCCTACAGGAGCTAATACTCAGCCTCAAAGAATTCTTGTTATAAAGGAGAAAGAGGGACTAGAAAAGCTTAGTAAATCTGCCAATGTATACGGTGCACCTGTTGCTATTATTACCTGTGTAGATCATAGTGCTGTATGGAAGAGGCCTTTTGATAAAAAGAAGATATCGGACATAGATGTAACCATTGTTACAGACCATATGATGCTAGAGGCTACAGCACAGGGGCTTGGAACAGTATGGATATGCTATTTTGACCCTCAGGTTATAAAGAAGGAATTTAATTTACCGGAGAGTTTTGAGCCAGTGAATATACTAGCAGTAGGTTACGCAGAAGGTGAAGCGGCATCACCAGATAGACATGACAAAGCTCGTAAACCTTTGGAGGACATAGTTTTTTACGAAAGCTTTTAGAGGAATATCAAACAAGGAGGAGGTATTTTAACTTTGTAAATAATAAATTTGTTTGCTTAATACCTCCTTAAAAATAAACCATGCTTTAACATTATAAGGCATGGTTATTCAAAATAATTCAAATTATAAGCTTATTATTGGGGGAAAATATGAAAAAAATTTTAGGAATTATAATTTTAGTACTATCACTGGGATTAGCTGGCTGTGGAAGTAGTGCTGCAGAAAATACAAATACTGAGCCAGTAAAGACTAGCACAGAGGATAAGGTAGAGAACAAAGTAGATGATAAAACAGAGAATAAAACAGAGAACCAAGAACAAGCTAAGGTAGAGAATAAAACAGAGAACAAAGAAGAAGCTAAGGTAGAGAACAAAGTAGAGGATAAAAAGAATGTCGGTATTAGTATTCAGAATATAAGCAGGAAAGAAGAATATAGAACTAAGCTAAACAATATTGAACTAGGATTAAAGGATTTAGAAGAAAAAGAGTCTTCTGGAGTAACAGCAGACATGAGAGAGGCTGCAAGTGAAAGGTATAAACGATGGGATGCTGCTTTAAATGAAATCTATGGCGTACTAAAAGGACAACTATCTTCTAATGATATGAAAAAATTACAGAGTGAAGAAATTAAGTGGATAGCCTATAGAGATGCTAAAGCTAAAGAGGCATCCTCAGAAATGAAGGGTGGAACAATGGAATCAGTACTATATGTTAGTTCCTTAGCAGAGACAACAAAAAATAGATGCTATGAACTAGTAGAAAAGTATATGAAATAAAGATTAGATAGTTGAACGAATCAAGGGACGTAGCCGCTCTTTGCTCTCTCTTGCAGAAAAGCAGAGAGCCCAAATCTTTGATTTGGTGCGAATCGCTTTCACTGTGTGCGAGGAAGTATTAGAGCGGGTAGTCATCGGATAAAAATGTCAGGTAGATGTGTTTGACCAGTGTAGAACACCAAAACAGATAGTGCAAAATAAAAGTTATAGATAGTGGAACAAAAGAAAAATTAGAACCTAATGAAGAAATGGTGCAGGATTTAATAAGTGTTGTCACTTGCTTTTCAGCAAGGCTTTATGGTTCAGGGGGTGGAAGAAAAGTAAAAAAAGCTCTTGAAGAATTAGAGCTGGAAAGGCAGATGGAAAACAGTGAAAATAACGATAAAAGCACTTTTGATAAATCAAACAAAGGAACAAATTCAAGTTATAGATAATATGATGTTAGTGTTTTCAACGGCTATAAGATATTCTTTTAAGAGAATATTACAAGGTAAAAGAAGGGTGGATTTAGAAAAAGATGTAGCTTCTAAGTTTAATCTTAATATAAGGCAGGCAAAAGATGCAGTAGAAAGTGCAAGGCAAACTATTGCTTCGCAAAAAGAATTAGTAAAAATGAACTATGAAAGTTATGTTAAAAAGGTTACTACAATTGAAAATATTTTAAAGGATAAGAAGAAAAATTTATCAGAAAAAAAGCGAACTGCTTTACTTAAAAAGTTGGATAAGAGACAGAGAAAGGCTGAATATTTCAGGGAGTTCATCCATACTAATGCTATTCCATCTGTAGTTTTCGGAACTAAACAAATGTTTTTAAAAAGGTGCAAGGGTCTAATATCCAATGAAGAATGGAAAGCTTGCAGAAACAACCGCATTTATTCAAGAGGAGATAAAACAAAAAAGGGTAATCCAAATTTAAGAGTAATAATAAACAATGGCATGAGTTATCTCCAAATATCTACTCTTGAAAAAACTGAAAATAATAGAGCGGTAAAAATGGAAGTTCCTATATATTTGCCGCAAAAATTATCAAAAAAGACTGGTAAAGTAAATGGAACTGATTATAGAAGCCTATTTTTAAATCATTTAGCTACTAGGGAAGCTTACCAAGTAGAAATGATTAAGAAAAAAGGGAAGTATTATTGCCATATAACCTTTGAGCTAAGAAAGCCAGATGAAATATATACAGGACATAATGGGATTATAGGTATAGATACTAATCCAAATGGCATAGCTTTAACTATGATAGATAACAAAGGTAACTACAAATGGCATACTTACTTGAAACAACATGAACTATTATATGCTAGAAGTAATAGAAGGTTAAATTTATGTGGTGAATTAGTTAAGCAAGCTGTTTTAATTGCTAAAAATTATAATTGTGGCTTAGTTATTGAGAATTTAAAATTTAAAAATGATAAAGATGTTCAAAGTAAATTTGCAAGAATAAAGCATGGGTTTATATACTCGAAACTGTTGACAATGCTTAAGGCATCTTGTTATAAGAAAGGTATAGAATTAGTTAAAGTAAAACCACAATATACAAGTAAAATAGGATTGTATAAATATTGTCATCAGTATGGAATGGAAGTCCATAATGGTGCTGCTATGGTAATAGCCAGGAGAAGTTATAAATTTAAAGAGAGAATACCTAAATTATTAAAAAATAAATTTATAGATGATATTAAGTTATTTAATCAAAAGAATGAATGGAGTAAATGGAGTCATATAGATAAAATTATAAAAAGAAAGGTAGGTGAAAAACCTGATTTTTGGATAGTAAAAAGGAAACAAATATTAGGAATAGCATAAATCTTAACTTCTAAGACATAAAAACTGCTAGAGTACACCTAGAAGGAAAGGCTCTGGTAGAATAATATACTTGAGGAATGGGTAACACCCATAATCTTGCAGGACTTAAGCAGAGAGCCAAAATCTCTGATTTTGTGCGAATTGGTTAAGCAGACACTCAAAATCAGAGATTTTGTAGTGGTCGCTTACTCTTCGAGTACTCCTTTGAGGAACAAAAAGGAGTTTCCTTAAAGGAGTCTTAAGGCATTACCTAGATGTAAGGCGAGATTTTAAGATGATTGTCTTAATCCTAGTAGTTGAATCCTGTGATACTACCGTCCTATTTAGTGAGTAGGATGAAAAACTATGAAAAAGTCAATTTGTCATAGTTTTAGAAATCAGGGTTTATTTATTTTGGAAATTAACAAAGAAGAAATACTTAAGTCTTTAGAATATATTTATCTTTCAATATGTACTGATAGTTGCAAAAAAGATGATTTAGAAGAAATAAAAGCCACAGTGGAAGAACTAACATATATAGTTAATAAAAAGTTAGAAGAAAGTAAATAACTTAAGCGGTTGAAGAATAGTCGCATTTCAAAGATACAATCTGTTTATTATAAATATAAATCTATCCTATATCTATAATTATATTAAGAAGGGGATATTTAATATGGGGAAGGATAAAAAGAACAATTATAATCTCTGCTATGAAACTTTATGTGAAGAGTTTCAAAAGTATGACCCAGAAGAAGTTGCTAGAAGAAGTGGTGCTTACTACGATGCTGAAAAAAAGCAGCTCACTTTAACTTATTTCAACAGAGAATACTTAATTTCCTATCCAAAGGGAAGGGTTGTTTTGAAAAATAATGCTGAAGAAAGTTTTTCTAAGGAGGAAAACAGAAAGATAATTGATAAAACGGTAATACTTAGCTATCTTTACCGATGTACTAATAATGGTCTGACACAAAAGTGGGTACCCTTTAGAGAGTTAGAGGGAGTTGGCCATGCTTATAATGGCTTTGCACTTCAGGGCATAAATAAGTTAGTAAAATTCTTTGGGGATAAAGGTGACCTTTTTTTAAAAGCTGGTCTTAAATTAGGTGGAAAAGAGATACCTTCTGGAGATGTTGGAATAGAGATTAATGTATTGCCAAATGTTCCAATGAGGTTTGTATTATGGCTAGCAGATGAGGAATTGGAAGCAACTGCTACCATCCTCTATGATTATTCAGCTACCAAGGAGCTTCATGTAGAGGACTTAGCTGGTTTATGTTCCATGGCAGCAGATGAACTAATTTCAGCTGCTTGCTTTTACAGAGACAATTAATTTATAAAGAAAGAGGTATGCTTATTTAGTTAGCATACCTCTTTCTTTATAGATTATAATCCTAATAAAGAAGATACTCTTTCTTTATCAAAACCAATGATTTCTTCTCCGTCAATTACGATAACCGGTACAGATCTATGGCCTTTTTTCATCAATTCTTTTCTAGCTTCTGCATTCTCTGAAATGTTATGTTCAGTGAACTCAACATTATTTTCTTGAAAATAATCCATAGCTGCGTGGCAGTAACCGCAAGTGTTGCTAGTATATATATCTACTTTTTTCATAAAAATCACTCCATTGTATTTATATTTTATATAACTAAAACAGTTATATAATTTCTATATTCTAATTATATAGTAAACATTGGTATTTGTAAAGATTATTATTAAATAATTTATATTAATTATTTTGAAAAATCTCAATCTTTATATATTCTTTCACTAGATAAATAAATTATTCTAATGAGAAATCTTTATAAACTTTAAATTCCTATATATATTATATGATTAAAATTGAAATTATGTTAAAGATATAAAGGAATAATTTTAGCGAATAAAAATTAGTAGACTAACTATTATTTGCTAAAGTTATTAATGTAAATAATACTTTCATAATGCTATAATAAATAAAGTATGATGAAGCATACTAGCAATGTAAACAGTTTAGAAGGACATAAATTGAATCATATGATATATTGACTAATTATCAAGATTAATGATAGTATCTTAATATACTTAGTCGACTAAACAAATAGGTGGTGATAAAATGGACTTTCATGAGAGGGATTCATTATATATGATTTTTCTGGAGATAATAAAATTACATTATCATCGTACCCATCTGCTGCTAGACAAAGTTGGAGTATATCCTGGTCAACCGCCCATGTTATATGCACTACATAGGAAAAATGGGCAGAGTCAGAGGGAATTGGCAGAAAAGTTAAAGATTAAGCCAGCTACTATTACAGTTATGCTTAGCAGAATGGAGAAAGCTGGTTTAGTTGAAAGAAAACAGGACCCTGATGACCAGAGAATTTCAAGGGTATATCTTACTGACCAGGGGCAAGAAGTTTGGAGAGAAGTAAGTGAAGTTGTAAAAATTATAAATAATGATTGCTTTAATAATTTTACATCAGAAGAACAAATTTTGCTTCGCAGGCTGTTAATGCAGGTTAGAGACAACTTAAACAAAGTATGTGATGAAAAATAAGATTTTCAGAAATTGATTAAATTTAAGAACAGCATTATATGAAAAATTAATCTAAGTAGGGATAGTAGATTGGAGATGAGATATTATGATTAAATTATTTAGGTACTTAAAGCCTTATGGAGCTACTATAGCTGCCATTTTAGTACTATTGTTCTTTCAAGCCCTTTCAGATTTATATCTGCCAACCTTGATGTCAGATATAGTTGATAAGGGAATAGTTCACGGAGACACAGATTACATTATAAAAATAGGTGGATATATGCTTTTAGTTGCCGGTGGCAGTGCTATTTGCACGATACTAGCAAGTTTACTATCCTCTAAAATTGCCACAAAATTTGGTAGGGATGTTAGAAGAGAAGTTTTCACAAAAGCAGAGAGTTTCTCTTTAAATGAATTTAACAAAATAGGGACATCCTCCCTTATTACAAGAACTACAAATGACATTATGCAGGTTCAGCAGGTAACTATTATGATAATGAGAATGATGATAACTGCGCCAATGATGTGTATAGGCGGTATAATTATGGCTGTATCAAAAAATAGACAGCTATCTTTAATACTTGTAGTAGTTATTCCAATTCTTATTGCAGTTATTGCTTTAGTTGCAAGTAGAGGAGTACCCTTATTTAAAGTAATGCAGGTAAAGCTTGATAGGCTAAACGCAGTTGTACGTGAAAATCTTACAGGTATAAGAGTAATTCGTGCCTTTAATCGTAATGAATACGAGAAGGAAAGATTTAAAGAGGCAAATGGTGACTTGACTAATATCGCCATTAAAGTTAACAAAATAATGGCCTTCATGATGTCAGCTATGATGCTTATAATGAATTTAACAACGGTAGCAATTATTTGGTTTGGTGGTAAGCTAATAGATACTGGAAATATGGAAGTAGGTTCAATGATGGCATTTATTCAATATGCTATGCAGATTATGTTCTCATTAATAATGGTTTCCATGATGTTCGTGTTAATTCCTCGTGCAGAGGCTTCAGCGGTTAGAATTAATGAGGTATTAGATATAGTTCCAGAAATTAAGGACCCAGAGCAGCCTAAGGATACAAGCAATGAAAGAGGATATATAGAATTTAAAGATGTTACCTTCAAATATCCTGGTGCAGAAGAACCGGCTATAGAGAATATTTCCTTTAGTGCAAAGCCAGGAGAAATAACAGCGGTTATAGGAGGAACTGGTTCAGGAAAATCTACCTTAGTAAATTTAATTCCTCGTTTCTATGATGTTGAAAAGGGCAGTATTTTAGTGGACGGAGTAGATATTAGAGAGATGTCACAGAAAGGCCTTAGAGAAAAAATAGGTTTTGTTCCTCAAAAGGCAGTGTTATTTACAGGTACTATTGCTGAAAATATCAGATATGGTAAGGAAGATGCAACTATAGATGAAGTCAAACATGCAGCAGAGGTAGCGCAGGCAGCAGATTTCATTTCTAATATGAAGGAAGGCTATGATGCAGTTATTGCACAGGGTGGAAATAACGTATCCGGCGGACAAAAACAACGTCTTTCTATTGCCCGTGCTTTAGTTGGAAAGCCAGAAATTTATATCTTTGATGATAGTTTTTCTGCTCTTGACTTCAAAACTGATGCAAAGCTAAGAACAGCACTAAAAGAAGAAACACAGGATTCAACTATGATTATTGTTGCCCAAAGGGTTAGTACCGTTATGAATGCAGATAGAATCATTGTTTTAGATGACGGAAAGATAGCAGGAATGGGAACTCACAAGGAACTTTTAAGAAATTGTGATATATATCGTGAAATAGCTGCATCTCAGTTATCAGAAGAAGAACTTAATGCTTAATAGTAAGGAGGGATAAATATGAGTGAAAAGCATAATGGACCTAAAAGAGGGCCAGGAGGGCCAGGAGGACCTGGTGGGGCATTAGGCAGGCCTGTAGAAAAAGCAAAAGATTTTAAAGGAACAATGAGAAGATTGATTAAATATTTAGCACCACAAAAATTTAAGCTTATTGCAGTGTTTTTAACAGCAATTTTAAGTACAGTTTTCAGCATTGTCAGCCCAAAGATTATGGGGAAAGCCACTACAAAACTATTTGAAGGACTTATGGCAAAATATATGTACTATCAAAAGTTAAGTGGAGCAGCAGAGGCAGTCAAAAAAGGAGGAGATCCTAGAATACTTGCTAATTTGCAGAGTCAAGGAGTTCCTTCTGTAGACTTTAATTATGTAGGACAGATAATACTTTATCTAATTTTACTATATATTATAAGTTCAGTGTTTAGTTATATTCAACAATATATTATGGCAGGTGTCGCACAAAATACCGTTTATGATATGCGTAACAATGTTAACCATAAGCTTACAAAACTGCCTTTAAAGTATTTCGATTCCCGTACCCATGGAGAAATACTAAGTCGTGTTACTAATGATATAGATACAATATCTACAACTCTCCAGCAGAGTTTGACACAGCTGATTACCTCTGTGGTAACTATCATAGGTGTTATTGTAATGATGCTTACTATAAGTCCTTGGCTTACTCTTGTTACAGTGGTAACACTACCACTTTCTGTACTTGTAACAACAGGTATTGCTAAGAAGTCTCAAAGCTTCTTTAAGGAACAACAAAAGACTATAGGACAGCTAAATGGTCATGTAGAGGAAATGTTTACAGGACATAGAATAATAAAGGCTTTTGGACATGAGGAAAGATCTGTAAAGGAGTTTAATGAAATAAATGAAAGACTTTACAATGTAGGTTGGAAAGCACAGTTTATATCTGGTACAATTATGCCGCTTATGAACTTTATAAACAATATAGGTTATGTACTTGTTTGTGTAGTTGGAGGAATTTTTGTAACAAAAAACAGAATTGAAGTAGGTGACATTCAAGCCTTTATCCAATATGCAAGACAATTTGGTCAGCCAATAGTCCAAACTGCAAATATAGCTAACATTCTTCAATCTACTGTAGCGGCAGCAGAGCGTGTTTTTGAATTATTAGATGAAGAAGAAGAGATCTCCGATAAAGAGGATTCTAAGGTTATTGATTTAGCAGCTAGTACAATAAAAGAGAAGAACAAGGTAATAGCTCCTCTAAAAGGTGAAGTTAAATTTGAGCATGTTAAATTTGGCTATAAAGAAACAGTAACTCTTATAGAGGATATGAACATTGATGTTAAGCAAGGCCAAACTATTGCCATTGTAGGTCCAACAGGAGCTGGTAAGACTACACTTATAAATCTACTTATGCGTTTTTATGAGATAAATGATGGGAAAATAAGTATCGATGGTGTAGATATAAGAGACTTTAAGCGAGGAGAACTTCGTACTATCTTTGGTATGGTTCTTCAGGACACTTGGTTATTTAGTGGATCTATAAGGGATAACATAGCTTATGGAAGAACTGGCGCAACCTTTGAAGAAGTAGTTGAAGCGGCAAAGGCAGCTCATGCAGACCACTTTATAAGAACTCTTCCACAGGGTTATAATACAGTAATTGATGAAGAAGGAACAAATATTTCACAGGGTCAAAAACAACTTTTAACTATAGCCCGTGCAATACTAGCAGACCCTTCTATATTAATTCTTGATGAGGCTACAAGTAGTGTTGATACAAGAACAGAGGCTCAAATACAGAAGGCAATGAATAATCTTATGAAGGGAAGAACAAGCTTTGTTATTGCCCATAGATTATCTACAATCAAGGATGCAGACCTAATTCTTGTAATGAATAATGGTAGAGTAATTGAACAGGGTAGTCATGAAGAACTTCTTAATAAAGGCGGGTTTTATGCAGATCTCTATAACAGCCAGTTTACTGGAGGAAATAGGGAAGAAGCGGTTTAAAGTTAGGAGAAAATTAAATTTAAGCTGTACAATCACTGGTATTACAAGGATTGTACAGCTATATTTTTGCATTTCCCTTTATTATTATCCTTAGCCATATGGGTTTCCTGGAAGAGAAGTACATTTATAATTATTTTCTTCATAATTTCTTTACATGGATTATATATAATGTAACTACAAGGTGATTAAGAAAATTAATTTAAGTTTATGGAGGGATAGCTATGAACTGTCACGGAAATAATAAAGAAAATAATAAGAGTAATAAGCATAATCCATTGAAGCATATGCTTCATATGATAATATGCTGTGGTTTACCTATGTTGCTTGTAGGATTTTTGCCGTTGATAACAAGATTCAGCCCAGGTGCAGGTAGTATAGTTGGGAAAATAGCACCATTTATATGCCCAATAATGATGATTTCAATGATCTTCATGATGATAGGCGGCAACAAAGAAAAAAGCTGCTGCAGCAATTCTGGTAAGGAAAGCAGCACTAAGGAAATAGTATAAATAAGGTGTGATTTTATTGGATATAGTAATTACTGATAGAGCAAAAAAATATTTAGGTAAGAAAAACTGTAACACCATAGTCTTGGACATGACTGTAATGGGAGGAAAAACTTGCTGAAGTGGCTATCGTGCTGAGATTCAGTACATTCCTTCTGTTAGAATGGTATCAAAGGATGAAAATATTCCAGCAGGTTTTTCAGAAATAGATAAGGATGATTTTCATATATTTCTATCTTTTAGATTTAAGTCTGTTGAAGATAAGAGGGTAATTGTAGATTCGAAAAGGGTACTGTTTTCTGAAAATCTTAAAATTATATTAGAATGAATGTGAAATCTGAAATGCTAAAGGGTATTTCAGATTTTTATCTTCATAAAATCTTCATATTATTTTCGTATAATACAAAAAAACGCCAATACTATATGAGATGGTAAAAATTGTAGCATTTCATATTTCTAAGTATTTTGGTAAGATATTTATTATAGACATTATTATGGACTGATAAAGTATACGACTTAATTTAATGCCCAATCTTATAATAAGGACTGAAGTTAAGGAGAGATAACATTGAACAAAAGATTAAAGCAGCTATTAATGGTGCTGGCACTTACAGTAACTGTTAATGGTGTAGTCTATGCGAACCCATCATCAAATACCACTAATACATATTCAAAGGTTCAAGAACTTGAAAGAAGTATAGAAAATTTGGACAACCAAATAGAAGGGGTAATGGACAAAATTGACCAGAACAAAAATCAAATATTAACAAAGGAAAAGGATATTAAGTCTTCAGAAAATGAATTAAAAGCAGCTGAGACTGAACTCAATAAACAAAGAGAGCTATTTAGTAAAAGGATGAGAGCAATTTACATAAATGGGTCTAGCGGATATTTAGATATGCTCTTAGACTCTAAGGGACTTGGAGACTTTGTTTCAAAGGTTGATATGGCAAAGAGAATTATCAGCTTTGATAATAAAGTTATTTCAAATTACACTGCAAAACAAAAGGATATAGCTAATAAAGTAGACAAGTTGAAAACAGAAAATAAGAACTTATTAGCACTAAAGTCAGAGAATGAGAAGAAATTAGCGGAACTTAATAAAAGTAAAAATGACCAGAAAAAGTTGATAGAAGAAGCTAAAGTGAATCAAAGAGAATATGCATCAGCGGAACAAGCAGAAGTAAGTACAGCGGTAAATCAAGTAGCCAGTATAAGAGCTGCAGCACCAAAGGTAACTTTATCTAGAGGCGGTTCCACTGTAAATTCTGCGGTAAGCAGCGATAACGTTGTAGCATATGCTTCTAATTTTTTAGGAACCCCTTATCTATGGGGAGGAACTTCACCGAGTACTGGATTTGACTGCTCTGGCTTTACTCAGTATGTGTATAATCACTTCGGAATTTCACTAGGAAGAACTACTTACAACCAAATACAAGATGGAGTAGGTGTATCAAGAGATCAGCTGCAGCCAGGGGACTTAGTGTTTTTTGGTAAAGGCGGAAATCCTACTCACATGGGGATATACGTAGGTAATAATGCATATATACATTCCCCACGTACCGGAGATGTAATTAAGATTTCTCCTATGACTAGAGGAGATTACATAACTGGTCGTAGGGTTAAATAGTAAAAATCCTCCTGTTAACTCAATTGATTTTGAATTAACAGGAGAATTTTTATTTATCCAGGCAATTATTATACTCAGGGCTTCATTTTCCTGTTGGATATTATAGTTATAGGAATAAAATTATACTCTTAGAAAAAACTACTCTAAGAGGGGAGCTGGATTAAATGGATAAAGATATAAAGGATTTATTGTTCCATTGATTATAATCTTTACCATATTTAAAGATAGGCAGTTTTTGCTAGATATAGTTTTAATTAGTTCTGTAGCCTCTTTCACCACTATCTGTAGGTTCACCACTATCTGTAGGTTTTGGTGTAATTATTAAAAATATGTGAATAATATAAGAAGAGTATATGATTGAAGGAGTAGATTATGGGCAGCTTTAAATATGGCGAACCTTTAGCAAAAAGGTCAGTAGCCTATCTTAGTTTACTAGGAACAACTCAATTACATTTAAGAAATCCATTTATAATTGCATGTTGGTCAATAGCATTTCCTGGAATGGGACATTTGTTACTATCAAAGTATTTACGAGGATTTTTTTTGTTTATATGGGAAGTGCTTGTAAATCGCAATGCACATATTAATTTGTTGATTCTTTACTCTTTTATAGGGGACTTTGAAAAGGCTAAGGAAGTTGTAGATATTAAGTGGATGTCTTTCTACATACCTACATACGTATTCTCCATTTGGGACAGTTATAGAACAACAATTGATTTAAACCATGCATATATGTTGGCTGCCAGAGAAGATGCAGAAATTAAACCTTTTAAAATAAGTTCAATAGAAATCAACTATTTAGATAAAAGAAGTCCATGGGTTTCAACAATTTGGTCATTGCTGATTCCAGGTGCAGGCCAACTATACATTCATAGACTTATTACAGCATTCTTTCTTGTTACTTGGTGGATAGTGATATGTTTAAATGCTAATTTCCTTCCAGCAATGCATTATACCTTATTAGGAGATTTTCAACAGGTAAAGTCTACTTTAGATATGCAGTGGCTTTTGAATATTCCATCAGTGTATTTTTTTGCTATGTATGATGCTTATACAAATACAGTTGAAAATAACAAGTTGTTTGATTGGGAACAATCTAAGTTTTTAAAAAAACACTACCAAAATCCAAACTTTGTAATGCCATTAAAAAAGAACTTAGGAGATGATAATATGTATATTATTTCTACCTTTGAGCATTCAATATATTTAGAGTTAGCCATTACAGCAATTGAGATGAAAGGAATTAAGAAAGAAAATATTATGGCTATTCCTATGGATAAAAAAGGTGAACAAAGAGCCCTATTTGATTCTATTCATGGTTCTGATGGTCTCAGTTTATTTGATTTACCGGCTATCCTTGCTGTTATAGGTGGAATATTTGGAGGGATATATGGTTTTGTCTTAAAGTGGGGGCCTTTACTATGGGGTTTAATTGGTATATCTGTAAGTTTTGCTTTAGGTCTAATCGTTAAGTTGATTATAACTAAAAAGCATATTGATAGACAAAGTGATAAAAGGGCAACAGAGGTGGTTATCATAATAGAGTGCATAGAGAGTCAGTTGGAGATGGTCAAGGATATACTCTGGGCTCACAAGGCTCTTGGTGTTAGAAAATTAGATGTGAATAATTCTTAATTCGGCTATACATTTACTAGGAAAAATGAATAGTCAGAAGGAGGCTTTTTTGAGCAAGGAGTATATAATTTATATTGATGAGATTATTTTAGTAATTATATTACTATTTCGATTCATTCCTAAAGATAAAATTCGTGAAGCACATGTAGCTTATTTATTTAAACTACTAATGACATGCTCAGTAGGTTTAGCCGTTGCAGAGTTTAGACTAATTGAATATCCTATTAGATTTTTTCCATATGCAATTAAAGCAAATTTTTTATTTGAGTTCTTTTTATATCCTGCTATTTGTGCCATATTTGTAGTTAATTATCCTGAAAAGAAAAGAACTCTTTCCAAATTTATATACTACTTCTATTACTGTACTACTCTAACAATTATAGAGATAATTGAAGAAAGATATACTGATATCCTTACATATATTCATTGGAATTGGTTTATAACTTGGCTTGCATTTTTTGTTACATTTTACCTATCACAAAAATATAATAAGTGGTTTTTTAAAAAGTGAAAGTAGCTGCGATAAAAATAATAAGAAGTGTATCAATAATTTTGTCGATACACTTCTTATTCTGGGGATTTATTTTATAATAAGGGGATAAGTAAATTATAATAGATAAATGTGTAGAACTTATGAAGAAGATAAGTTTATTTTTTTGCTGCTAGTTTTTTATAAATTAGCCTTAAGGATAGTATGCTTACAATTAGTAGAGCTACTATTAATAAAGCAGAATGATAGAAAAATTTTTCTGGCAGTATATTAATAATAGGATCTATTTTAGGGTCAAATAGCCAATAATCATTTCTAAAAAATATTTTATGAAATATAGTAAAAGCAGCGTTAAAATTTATCATAAAGGCTGTTAAAAGAACTATAGGAAGAATTATTAGTATTGAAGAAGTTTGTTTTAGAAAGTGAAAGTTTTTATTTTTTATATTATTAACAGAACCTATTAAACTAATGAATCCAGTTATAATCAGCAAAAGATCAATAGAATTAAAAATTCTTTTAACATCCTTAAAGTGAATTTGTCCATATTCTGAATAAGGTATTGAAGGAAGATTGAATTCTTGCTCCTTTGGACTTAATAGATAGTTAATAACATAATCATAGTTTTTCACTATTTCATCCCTGCTAAAATTTGATTGCTCCGGTATATTCAAATATTGAATATCAAAATAGTATAAAGGCTTAAACATAAGTGTTAGCTTCACTGCGGTAAAAATAATAAATAGACTAAAAGTTAAGGAAAATAATATTTGTAGTATTTTATACTCTCTCTTTTTAGATACATTTACCTCATAACCGTAACCTGGTGAGCTCATTTCTTTCACTCCATTCATTGAATTTTAGTATATACAGTAATTATTATAAAAAATAAATATGAAGATAATATGAAGTCTTTTGCCTCTAATATCACCAAAATTACAGAAGGATATATATTTAAGTAAGAATATTTTCATTTAGTTAGAGGTATTATAAAGTTAAAAATGATTGGGAGGAATAAAGTTGAGCTTAAATGATAAGTTAACCACTGCGGAAATTAGCCATCTGTGGAACAGTTATGTTTTTGACTCATTGATACATAACTTATTTTCATATTTTTTAAGTAACGTTGAAGATGAAGATATTAAAAAATATATAGAGTATGTCATTTCTGCAACTAAACAGCATATTACTGATTACGCTAATATTTTTATGGAAGAATGTATACCAGTACCAAGAGGCATACTGCCGGAAGATGTAAATACCAATACCTCCAGATTATTTTCCGATAAATTTTATATAGTTTACGGAGAAAATCTGGTGAAATTTGCTTTTAATAACTTTGCTTTTGCATATGTTGAATCTAATCGTGAAGATATTAGAAAGTTATTTAAAGAACGGATTGATGAATTGAAGGAAGTTCATCAAAATGTAATAAATATACTAGCTTCAAAAGATATTAATGTAAAACCTCCATATATTGATACCCGTAGTAAAATTGAGTTTGTAGAGAATAATGATTTCTTTGCTGGTTATTTGGGGGAAATAAGAAACTTGTCTTCTTTAGAAATCAAGCATCTTTTTTATAATCAGCTTAGCAATTCTATTGGAAAAGCACTTATGGCAGGATTCAGTCGAGTTGCAAGTTCAAGGGAGATTAAAGATTATTTTACTAAGGGAGGGGAAATGGCAGATAAGTATGTAAAATTATTTTCAGATAAACTTCTAAAAGAAGAGATATCTCAATCTATTTCTCTTGATTCAGAGGTATTAACTTACTCTGGAGAAAAATCACCACTATCTGATAGATTTATGCTCAATCATACAGTGTTCTTAAATAGCTTTGGAATTGGCAATTATGGAATATCCTTAGCGCAAAGCCAAAGGCGAGATTTAACTGCTATGTATGGAAAGCTTATTGTTGAAGTAGGGCTTTATGCAAATAAAGGAGTAGACTTATTGATTAATAATAAGTGGCTGGAGCAACCTCCTTTACCAGCACGGAAAAAAGAATTAGCTCATAGATGAGGCTAAAGATATATTATATAGAAATAAAGCATAGGAGCATCTGCTGAGAGGTGCCCCTATATTAGCTGCTTACGATTATTAAAAAAACTCTTATAGGCTAGATAACAAGCTACAAAGGACGCTATAGAAGTAGTTGATAAAAGCATAAAGGTAACCATTATTTGATATTTTATAGCATTTATCGGTGAAGTTCCTGCCAATATTAATCCTGTCATCATACCAGGCAGTGATACAATTCCAAGAGTTTTTGTAGAATCTACAGTTGGAAGCATGCCAGTTCTAATAGAATCTCTAATTATTTCAATAGAAGAAATGTAAATATCTGCTCCAAGAGCAAGTTTAGTTTGTACTTCTTCCCTCTTATTTTTAAAATCTGTACTCATTTGCTTAAAGCATAGGCCTAGGGCAACCATTGAATTACTTATAATCATTCCACCTACAGGGATAATTTGATAGGGTTCGTATTTAATTGCTCTTGAAAATATGAGTATGAATAGTGTAATTGACGTTCCTAAGGAAATTCCTATAAAGGAAATAGCTAAAGCATTCTTTATTTATTTACCTCTCTTAGCACAATTATAGGAAGCATTGAAGGTCATAAAAACTAATAATAGAGTTGTAAAAAGGGGACTTTTTAAACCAAATATGTAGTTAAGTATGTATCCTACAATTATTAATTGAATTACAGCTCTAAGTGCACCAACTACTATTTCTCTTTCTAGTTTCAATTTCTGCCAGTATGAAAATAGGAGAGATAGAGCTACTAGAGAGGAAGAAATCAGTAGGGAATATATGCTCATGTTTGCACCGCTGCTCATCGTATCACCTCCACAGATTTAATTCTTCCACTTTCAATGGTTACTACTTTATTTGCAAACTTTACGCTTTGCTCAGGATTATGTGTAATCCAAAGTATAGTAATATCATCTTTATTTAAAGCTTCAATAACATCTTCAACAATTAGGGTATTTTCTACATCTAGGGCTGAAGTAACTTCATCTAGAAGGAGTATTTCAGGTTTAAATATCAGTGTTCTAATAAGGGCTATTCTCTGTTTTTCTCCTCCTGAAAGGTTTTCAATACTTTTATTTAGATAATTCTTATCCAAGCTAAAGGTATGTAATAGTTTCTCTATTCTATTAAGGTCTGCTTTCATATTTCTTATGGCATAGGGAAAGTTTAAGTTATCCATAACAGTATCCCTAAAAAGTTGCGGGGTTTGAAAGCAATAGGATATATTTTTCCTAAGCTCAACAGGGTTATATTCAATAAAAGGTTTATTTTTATAAAGAATAGTTCCTGAAGTGGGGCTGATCAGGTGGGAGCAGATTTTAAAAAGTGTACTCTTGCCACCACCGGAGGGGCCAACTAATGAAACAAAATCACCGGAATTTATTGATAGACTTATGTTTTCTAATATTAAATCATTGTGGTGAACATAGCATAGATTTTTAAGTTCTAGTAAGGACAATAACAACACCTCCCAGATTAAGGATATTCTAATTATAATATTATAATGCAACAAAAATTAAAGTCAAATTTGTATTGGAGGTTAATAGCGAAGGAATGTTTTAGGTAAGGGAATAGCCCCTAAAATTAGATTTTAGGGGCCTTAAGTGATATTTTACCTTACAATATAAATAATAAACTAAATAATAGGTTATGGTATTAAAAACTTATAGTTTAAATTTGTTTACTTGCTCCATCATGTCCTTTGTCAGTTCACTTAATTTTTGTGCTGTATGGGCAACTTCCTGGGAAGAGGAGCTCATTTCTTCCGAAGATGCTGCTATTTCTTCTGATGAAGCAGATATTTCCTCTGCTATAGAAGAGGCATTTTCAATCTGAGTGCTTATCTCATTTTTGTTTTTTTCAAGGCCGACAGCTGAGCTGCTTACCTCTTCAATTTTAGGAGTAACATCTTCAACAGCTTCAATTATTTTTCTAAATGAATGAATTACACTGCCAATGTTAGTTAATTGCTTTTCAAGTTCACTATTCACAACAACACTGTCATTTACAATAATGCCAGCTTCTTGAGATATACTACTAATAAGTAAATTAATATCCTCAGATGAAGTCTTAGACTGTTCAGCAAGCTTTCTTATTTCTTCTGCTACAACTGAGAAGCCTCGACCTGCTTCTCCTGCTCTTGCAGCCTCTATAGCTGCATTTAAAGCAAGTAGGTTAGTCTGTTCAGCAATGCTATTTATAAGGTTAGTAATTTCGTTAACTTTGTTTATATTTTCGCCAAGTCCTGATATTTTATTAGTAAATTCTTTAAATAAACCACTTATTTTAGTTATTGAATTAATAGTTATCTGCATATTTCCATTACTTTCATTAGTCATAATGCCTACTTCTTTTGAATTGTTGTCAATATCTTTAATTGATAATACCATCTTATTTAATTGTTCACCAAAATCATTTATTATACCGGATATACTTACTAGGTCTCCAGCTTGTACACTAGTTCCTTTAGCAACATCCTGTATTGCCGCTGCAACATTTTCCGAGGATGAAGCCATTTCTTCTGAAATAGCAGACAAACCTTCTGAGTGATTTTCTATAATATGAGATTCATCCTTAATTAATTTTAACATATTAGAAATATTGTTTACTGTTTCAGCAAGTGATTTTTTCATAATGCCAAATTCATTTTTTTGATCTGTTTCAATCTCTACAGTAAAATCTCCCTTTGACAAAACTTCTAATTTGTTTATCATATCTTTAGAAGATTTTTTTATTATTGTAACTATAACAGCCCCAATTGCTAAAGACATTACCATTAAAGCAACGCCTAAATAAAAAAGATTAGCCCTTGTAGCAATAAAAATAGCATCACCTTCTGAATTTACTTTTTCTGCATCCTTCTCTTCATCTGCAAGGAGAGCTGCTAGGGCATCTTCTGCTTTGCTTCCAAAATCATTCAGCTGAGCCAAATCTTCTTCTGAAAATTTTTCACCATTACTTGATTTTGTGCTGAGTTTTTCCCATAAGTTCATATAGTTAGAATATGCCTCTTCAAATTTATCAACTTCTTTTTTCTCATAACTATCTAGGCTCTTTTTATAGCTTTCTAATTTAGCATCAACTATACTCTGATAGTTTTTAATTTTATCATTGACTTCTGACGTATAATTATTATTTGCATTACTTACCTGAATCCTAATTCTTAGATAATTTGACCGTATATTGGCTAATTCTGTAATAGGAATAAGCTGATTTTTATACATTGATGTCATATTGTCATTAACAATGGTAACTCCTCTTAGACCAAAAAAACCTACTATAAAAATAGACAGCAATGCTGCTAAGTTTAAAAAATGAATTCCGTTAGTAAGTTTAATATTTGATATCTTTTTCATTATTAATATTCCTCCATAAGTACTGTATTTTAGCAGTTTTTTATCTTTCCTCATATTATTATATAAGTGTTACTATTACTTGGCAATATATAGATTTTAAAGAGAAATCATAGGCACATTGTTCTGAAAATTAAAAAAGCTCTGTCACCTTTTCTAAAAATATCGGTATATATTAGGTGAAAGGAGTTGGTAAATATGGCTGCAACAGCAACAAAATTAAGTACTACATTAATAATTAAGTACATTGACGGGGTGGATTCAAAGGGAAAGGACATTATAAAAAGTCAGAGTTTTTCAAAGGCTAAAGTCTCTGCTGCAGAACAGGATTTATTTGATGTAGCAAAGGAAGTTGAAAAGCTTATAGGTAAGACTTTAGATCAAGTTTTAAGGGAAGATCAAAGTGTAATAACTAATCGATAGTTCCTTGACAGTAACAAAAAATCATTTATACTAAGTCACTGCAAACTAAGTAAAAAGGGGGAAGGATGCCATGAGTAAAACTCTAGTAATGAATTTTTTAAATGAGGAAGGAAAAAAGACGGCAGTAAGAGTTAACAACGTTAGAGAGGATCTAACAGACCTTGAGGTAAAGGCTGCTATGGATGTCATAATTGCTAGAAATATCTTCACATCCACTGGTGGGGATTTAAAACTTATAGACTCAGCGGAGCTAGTTGATAGAAGTACTACTGAGCTTAAAGTTAAATAATATTAAGTAATAAGTAAAGCAGCTAGCTAGAAAGTTAGCTGCTTTATTCTATAGAGAAATTATTAAATAAAAAAGGAGTGATTAGATGAGTGCAGAACTTTTAACAACTATAGGCAACTTAGGATTTCCTATAGCGGTATCCGTTTATCTATTAGTTAGATTTGAAAGCAAACTTGAAGCACTTACTTTAAGTATAAATGATCTTTCTATTACCATAAGGCAAAATTTAAACTCTTGGAACGGATAATTTTACTGCTATTACCTATATAGTTGAAAATAAAAATATACGAAAATGGGACAGAATTTTTAGGTAAAACTCTGTTCCATTTTTATTTTTTGCAATTTTTTAAAAGAAATATGAAAGCAGAAATAATATACCCCAGAAATGAGAATAAACTACACTAACACAAGTAAATTTAGGGAAATTGTCTTTAAATGACAGAAAAAAATCACAGGAAAATCTCAACAAATTTAGCGAAAAATGAGTATGTATTATGCATAAAGAATTAAGAATGTATTTATGCGGTCATTATAGTTCATAAAAGCCTAATTTTCTCAGACAAGGTCTGAAAATATCATAGTAAATGGGGGATGGGGTAATGGATTGTAAGGAGAAGAACATATCATTCTTAAAAGATGTAAGGAACATGAAGGAAGAAGCCTTATTAGAACTAAACAATATGTTTATGGGTTATGCAATAAATGAATACTTTCAGTCAATAGGAAAGTTTCATGGAAATAAATACCTTGATGATTATTTAGTTCTAATTCAAGAAAAAGTGCTAAATGCAGCAAAGACTTTTCCAGGAACAAATAGAAGAGTTTTTTGTAGTTATATAAATAAATGCATAAAAAACACCTGCAAGACTTTTTGCAGGGACTATATAAAGAGTAAATATATATGCGTATCACTAAATGAAGCACTAGGAATTAGCGGTGCCTGCAACTACCTTTGGGATAATGGTGATGTTGCCAACTATGTAGTAAACAGAACAATTAAAAATCAAATATATGAGGAGATTTTTTCTGTTCTAACAAAGTCTGAAAAGAAAGCAATAATAAGAAGAATAAAAGATATAGAAAGTATAGAAGAATATGCAGATAAAAATAATTGTACAGCAAACACTGTAAGATCTCATGAAAGCAGAGCCTTAAAGAAGATGATTAAGTATGTACGGGATAAAAAATTAAATGAAATGAATCTTTTTAGTTTGTGAAGTGAAACTTGAGCCACATAAGCTCACTAAATAAGCTTAGCTGAAAAAAATAAGTTTTGAAAGGTTGGGGTGATCATATATAAGAAGGATGTAAATAATTTGATTCAGAAGGCTCAAAGGAATGACAAAAATGCTTTAGAAGAAATAGTGAAAATATACAAGCCTTACATTATAAAAATTGCTAGAAGTATTTATATAAACGGATACGAAACAGAGGATTTGATACAAATAGGGGTTATTGCACTGGTAAAAGCAGTTAAGAGATTTCAATTAGAAAGAGGTGCTGTCTTTACAGCTTTTGCTGTTATTGTAATTAAAAATGCCTTTAATGAAGAATTAAGAAAGATCATAGGGAAAAGATGGGATGAAAAATTCAAGTGCAGTTTAAACAATGTAACAGAGGAAGGAAAGGAATTTATAGAAATGCTGGCCTCAGAAGAGGATATAGAGGAGGAGGTAGTTCTAAAGGAACAGATAATCCTTCTAAGAAAAGTCATGAGTAAGCTTCCTGAAAAGGATAGAGAAATTATTCAATGGTTTTATTTTGAAAACAGGTCCTTAAAGGAGTATTCAGAACTAAAGGGGATAAGTGCTAACTTAGCTGCTCAGAGAAAAGGTAGGGCTATGGAGAAGCTAAAAAGATATTTTTTTCTAGAATACAAGTAAAATACCACTGAGATAAGAAAAGAGAGCTAGATTCTCTGTCTTTCTATAGTATCTCTAAATTCTTAGTTTCATTTTATAGGAGGGGTAGATTTTGAATAGTGTACTAATTAAAGAGGATAACCTAATGGTTTTTCAACCAAGGCTTGCAAAACTCATAGGAGTTAACGAGGCTATAATACTAAACCAAATCCACTATTGGCTAGATAAAAAGAAGAATATAATCAATGGAATACCTTGGGTTTATAACAGCTACAAGGATTGGCAGCAGCAGATTTGTTTTTTATCTGTATGTACTATAAAAAAAGTCATAAGAAAACTGGAGGCTTTAGGTATAGTCAAAAGCGGTAATTTTAATAAGTCTAAAATTGATAAAACAAAGTGGTATACCATAGATTACGAACTTCTTCATAATTTATATGAAGAGGGCAAAAATAAGCCAGAGCTAGAGAAGGAAAGTAGTGAAGAATATGAAAGTGGGAATACAATAAGTGAAAATGGTAGTAGGAATGAAAAGGATACTAGGATAGATACAAAGGAACCAAGGAGTGGTTTAAATATATCCATGGAGGAGGTAAATTCTAACCAACCAATACCAGAAACTAACTCTAAAACTACTGCAGAGGATAATGAAGAAGAAAAGGACAAGCCAAGGGGGCTGGGAAAGGTAATAGACTTTTACAGCAAAAATTTTAGACTTCCTAGCGGCTACGAGTTAGAAAGAATAAAATCCTTGTGGGATGAAATTAAGGATTCTGAGCTTATTATATTAGCTTTAAAGCAGTCCATTGAAGGTAATGCAAGAAATCTGAGATATGTGGAGAAGGTTTTATATAACTGGCTGGACAGGGGAATAAAGACTAAAGAAGAGGCTGAAAAGCTTATTATAGATTATAAAAAATATAGGGAGGGCAGGAAAGATGAAAGATATAAAGGGTTCAATGGAGAATATAGAGGCTATAATTCAAAGGCTTCGCCAAAAGACAAAGGAAAATGGGCGGGCTATAAAGCGCCAGAACCAAAAATCTCATATTGGGGACAGTTGGAAGGAATCATTTAGAGAGGAAGAAAATAAAAAGACTGAAGCCTGCAGCTCTAAAGATAAGCTGCATCCACAGGCAGATAACAGTGGTACATTCTCAAGCAGCTGTTCTCTTTGTGGAGGGAAGGGCTTTATTATAAAGCATAACCCTAGCTTACAAGATACAATAACCTTCTGCAAATGTAGAGAGTTGGACAAAGCCGCTTTGCTTTGGAAGAACTCCGGCATAGAAAGGGAAAAAAGCAGACTAACCATCAGTAGTTACAAGCCTTATAATACTGCTACAGAAAAGGCTAGAGCTGCAGCTATAAGCTATTATCAGAAATTTAACAATATAAGGAGAACCAGAAGAGGAAGCATAGCTTTTTTAGGACAGGTTGGTAGTGGAAAAACCCACTGTACGAATTGTTTCTAGACAATCTGCATAGAAATATGCAATAAAACTAGAGGACTGCGAAGCAGTCTAACTTCATATCTGAATAATTAGGTGAAATTCCTATGATGTCTTAATGTTGGAAGGCATGCCCTAAGACTCCGACATGCGATATATCTTATCAATATATTGTATGAAGTTCGGTGAAGGCGGTGAAAATCGGACCTGAGAAGTGGTTAAGAGAAGTAATCGGGGGGCTATAAAATTACCATGGTTAGGATGTTCTGAGAGAACCGACGAACCCTTGAGTTAACGGCTCGAGACTTGCCATAGAATTCGAAATCAAGAATCTAAACTCCTAGAGAGTTTCAGTCGCCAAGGCTATGGTGGCATAGCTGAGGAAAAGTCTGGTGAGGACTTATCTTCAAAGCCCCCCAACTATGGGTTAGAAGAGACTGACGGGTTAAAGAGGGAACCTAAAGTAATATATGTAAAGCTAAGATATGAGGAACAATTGAAGTTCGGAAGGAAGTGCTAAAACTGATAAGAGTTGATATTCCTAAACAGTAGGAAATGACTGTTGAATCCGGATGGCAGCAGCCAGTAGTAGTGAGGAAGTAAGGTAATTCTTATGGAGCGAAGGGGCATAGTCAATTAGAAGAAAAGTTTATTAAGACATACGCAACGTTAGGAAGCCGAGGAGCATAACTGATTAAAACCATTTATCCCCGAAGGGACGTGATATAATGGCACAACAACTAACAGTTCCGAAAAGTGAAGGAGAACTTAGAGAATTACTAGATAAAATGTACAGCATAAGTAAAGAAAAAGTTAAGTTGAATAAAAAACCATCGTTCAAGGATTTAATTGAAATTATAAAATGCGATGAAGTTATAATTAGTGCAATCCATAAAATGAAAGCTAACAAAGGAAGTAAAACTCCAGGTGAGAATGGAAAAACAATTGATGACATTCTTCAAATGGGATATTTCGAAGTTGTTGAAATGATAGCAAACAAACTCAGTAAATATAAGGCTGGGAAAATTAGAAGAGTATATATACCTAAACCTGGTAAAACAGAAAAACGACCGTTGGGTATACCTAATATTGAAGACCGTATAATTCAAGAATGCATAAGAATGGTTATAGAACCTATCTTAGAAGCACAGTTTTTTGAACATAGCTATGGGTTTAGGCCTATGCGAAGCAGTGCTCACGCACTGGAAAGGGTTTCACATATTGCAAAATGGGTAAACATTTATTGGGTAATAGAAGGTGATATATCTAAATTCTTTGATAAAGTTAACCATAGGAAACTCCTAAATATTTTATGGAGTATGGGAATTAGGGATAAAAGACTTCTAATGATAATAAAGGAAATGCTAAAAGCCGGCATTGTAAATGAAACTGAGATTAATGGAAAAGGTACTCCACAAGGTTCAATACTATCACCAATACTAGCTAACGCTTATCTCACTAAGTTCGATGAGTTTATAACTAGCTTTTATGAAAAGAAAAAAATGAAAGTAGTTGGAAACAAACATAGATATGATGCTTTAAAACGTAAAGGATTTAAGCAAGTATTCATAGTGAGATATGCAGATGATTGGGTAGTATTCACAAATTCTAAGGAAAATGGAGAAAAACTCAATGGGTGCGAGCGTGCGATAGCACTAATCTTCAACTTGTTCACTCAGAATATACTGAAAAACTGGCTTCTATTAAAGTCAGAGGAGAAGTAATTGCTATCACAAACATTAATATGGTGAGATGGACTAAGATAGCACAGAAAAATCAGGATGAAACTCCATATAGTAAAGAGGGTAGACTTAAATATGTTATGAGGATGAAAAAGCGACCATTAAAAGAAAGAGCCATGGAACTAAACATTCACCTTAATCAAACAATAATTCTTAGTTGCAAAAATGGAGCACAAAAAGACAGATTTAACAATTTCGAATATCATATGAATAGACCATACGCTTTCAATAGAGATAAAGGTAAATGTAGAATTTGTGGATTATATCCAAATAAGAAAAATGTTAAAATTCATCACATCACAAAAAAACTTCCAATAAATCAAGTTAACAAAGTTAAAAACCTTATGACTGTATGTAAAAAATGCTATCAAAAGATTCATAGCAGAAGTAGAATCGAAGGCGATAGTGAAGAAAATGAGAAAATCCTTAAATATCGTGAATTAATGTCTTAATAATAAATAATCTAATTGATAGAACGCCGTATGAGGTGAAAGTCTCACGTACGGTGTGAAAGAGGGGAAAAGAGAGGCTTAACGTAAAGTCGAAGTCTGCTCTTACCTATTCTTATTAAGTGTGGCAATAGGTCTAAACCTTTTAACTAAAGGTATTCCTGTAGTTTATATGTCCTACAGAGATGAGATTTTAAAACTGAAACAAAATATTTTAGATGAGGAGTTCTATGCCAGTTCCCTTAAAAGATACCGGTTGGCAGAAGTGCTAATTATCGATGATTTATTTAAGGGAAAGATTAATGAATCGGATATAAATATTATTTTTGAAATAGTAAATTACAGATACATGAATAATCTGCCTATTATCCTGTCCTCAGAGTTTACTCCAGAAGAACTTTTATATTTTGATGAGGGGATAGGAAGCAGGATTATTGAGATGTGCAAAGACTATATTGTGGAGATTGAGGGAAGGGAGAATAATTATAGAATAAATAGTTAAATTTGTATTTTCCACGGAACTAATTCCCCTAAAGCTCATATTATGTAGCGAAGAAAATGATAATAATAGATTCTAAGGATTACTGGGGGGATTCAAATGAAAATTACAATTAGAAAGAGGCTTATTTTATCCTTTGGGGTTATAATTTTAATTTCACTATTTTTCGGTCTTTATTCTATTGCATCCCTTAAGAATGTAAAGGATAAATCCAGTGAAATTACTGATGTGTGGCTGTATGGGATTGATTTGGCACATACTATGGATACAGCTAATTCAGACTATAGAATCAGAGAGTACAGACATATTGTAACAGAGGATGAAAAGCTGATGGCAGAAACGGAAAGAGAGCTTAAGGATTTAAGAAGCAGCTTTGAAAAGGCTTTGAAGGATTATGAAGATAGCAGTGTGCTGCAGCAAGAAAGAGACCTAACAGCAAAGATAAGAATAGAATATGAAAAATATATAGAGGTAAGCAATAGAGGCTTACAGTTAAGCAGAGATAGGAAAACTAAGGAGGCAGTTGCCTTACTTTATGGAGAGTCAAAGGAAAGGTTTGAGGCTTTAGGTAGTGACATTGGTAAATTAGTAGAGCTGTGCCGGTCAGAAGCAGACAAAGCCAATGCTGTAAATAAAGCAGCTTACAATAGAGCTAGGCTAATATTGCCTATTATTCTCTTAGCAGTAGTTACAGCAGGAGTTGTCATCGCAATCTATATGAGCAATAGAATAACAAAGCCTATGAAGCTTATGACCACTTATTTAGATAAAACAGCTGACTTTGATTTAGTATACGATGGAGAAGCTTTAAAAGAAATAAATAAATACAAAGATGAATTTGGTGTAATGGGTATGGCAGTAGCAAACATGAGAAAGTCCCTAAGGGAGCTTGTGGACAAGGTTAAGGAAAATTCACTGAAGGTATCTACAAATTCCGATGACTTATCAATTGTTATAGGAGAAACCTCTCAATCAATAGAGGGAGTAGCAAAGGCTGTAGAGGAACTGGCTCAAGGTGCATCAGAGCTTGCAAGAAATGCACAGAAGGGATCAGAAAAGCTGGATGCTTTGTCAGGAGAAATAAATGAAGCTGTAAATAGTTCTGATTTAATTAATAAGTATGTTCAGGAAACCTCTAAAGCAAATTCAGAGGGAGTAGATTATATTGAAAGATTAAAAGAAGCTGTTAACACCAATAATGAAGTTGTAAAAACAGTTGCCTCTCAGGTTGATTCCTTAGACGATAAGTCTCAGTCTATAGGAATGATTACAGATACAATCAAGACTATTACAGAACAAATCAACTTACTATCACTAAATGCTGCCATTGAAGCCGCAAGAGCTGGAGAACAGGGAAAGGGCTTTGCTGTTGTGGCAGAGGAAATAAGAAAACTTGCCTACGAAACTGCCAACTCTGCTAAGGAAATTGATGCTATTGTCAGAGATGTAGAAAATGAAATATTATCTACAAAATCAGAAATGACAAAGGCAGAAATGGCAGTAAGGCAAACTGACAAAGTTTCTGCAGGTACAGAAAGAGCCTTTGAAGCCATAGATAATTCTGTATCTAATATTATAAAACAAATAGATGGTTTAGTTAACAACATCGGAAGTATTGGCAAAAATAAAAATGAAGTTGTAGCCAGCATAGGCGATATCTCAGCAATTGCAGAGCAGTCTGCTTCTGGAACAGAGGAAGTCTCTGCAAGTACTCAGCAGCAGTCTGCAAGTTTAGAACAGATTTCTGTCTCTGCAAAGGATTTGAAGAAAATTTCTATAGAACTTCAGGAACTAATTGGCAAGTTTAGGACTTAGCCTGGGTGTTAATGATTATACTACATTGTTCCTTATTGAAGTCTAACTCTTCTGCTTTGTGCTATAACTTAGATAAAAAGCTCAGGATTTAAAATACCTGGGCTTTTTACGTATATAAAATTCCTAAATACAAACAATATTATAGTATGAAAAGTTAATTCTATTAAAGGTACTGGCTAAGACACTGCTTAGTTAAAGGACAGCACCTTTTTAGCCATGAAATAAATTTAGAAATTTGCACAACTAAATAAGGAGATAGAAACCAATGAAGAAAAAGGTAATAACAACAGCAGCAGTTCTTTTAGTAATAGCAGCAGTCCTTTCTTTAGGAATATACAGCAAAAGAAAAAATCAAGTTAAACCAGTAAAAACAGCAGTGGTGAAAAAAGGAGACATTAAGGCGTATCTCTCTACTACTGCAGTTATAAAATCAAAAAATGCAAAGGACTATTTTGGCACTCAGTTAAAAATAAGAAATGTGAGAGTGAAGGTAGGAGATGCTGTTGCAAAGGGACAAAATCTCATTAATTATGATTTATCAGAGCTTAGTTCTCAAGTTAACCAGGCGCAGCTTCAATATGATAATGCCCTCCTTCAAAAAAGAGAATTAGTAAGTCAAAGGGATTCCATAAACTCAAGGATTAATGAGTTAGATAAAAAAATTAAGGAACTGGAAAAAAGCAGCGATTTAAGTTCAAAAGCAGCCCTTTCTGGACTTCAGCAGCAGAGAAGTGCACTTCAACCTATACCGGAATCAAAATTGCAGCAGGCGGATAACTCCGTGGCACTGGCCAAATCAGCTTTAGATGCTGCTAATTCAAAACTAAGTGCTGTTAGCAGTGGAATTGTATCTCAATTGGATGGGGTAGTAACCTCTTTAACTGCAGTAGAGGGGGCAGTACCAAATCCATCTCAACCATTGGTTACGGTACAGGACTTAAATAATTTAAAAGCAGTAGTGTCGCTGGGAAAATATGATGCGGAAAAGGTAACCTTAGGACAGGAGGCTAGTATAAAAAGCGGAGGCAGTGTCTTCAAAGGAAGGCTTTCCTTTCTGAGCCCTGCTGCATCAAAGCCTTCTTCCCCTGCTGGTGGAGAGACAACTCTTGAAGGTGATATAGATATTTTGGATAAGGATACAAATCTAAAGGTAGACTTTGATGTAGATGTAGATATACTGCTGGACAGTAAAAGTAATATTTTAAAAGTACCAGTAGAGGCTATAAAAAGTGATAAGTATGGCAATAGTTATGTTTTTGTAAACAGTAGTGGTATTGCAACGCAAAGGAACATAAAGACAGGAATTAAATCAGATACAGAGGCAGAGGTCTTGCAGGGACTTTCCGGTGGAGAAAAACTTATCTTAAATCCAGGCAGTGTTATTAGCAACGGAACTAAAGTAAAGGAAGCTGCTTAAGGAGGATGCCATGCTTGAAGTAAAGGATATAGTTAAAACCTATAATACAGGAGAAATAAGTTTTACAGCATTAAAAAAGGTAAGTCTTAAAATAGAAAAGGGAGAGTTTACTGCCATAATGGGACCTTCTGGTTCAGGAAAATCTACCTTTATGAATATTTTAGGGTGCTTAGATAAAATGGATGAAGGCAGCTATATATTAAATAACAAGAACATCACTAATTTAAAAGAAGAGGAGCTTGCTGCAATAAGAAATAAGGAAATTGGCTTTGTTTTTCAAGCCTTTAACTTACTTCCTCGTATGACCATCTTAGAAAATGTAGAACTTCCTATGGTTTATGCTGGCATCTCAGAAAAGCTTAGAAAAGAAAAGTCTATGACAGCCCTTGAAAAGGTCGGTTTAAAGGATAGAATAAAGCACAGACCAAATGAAATTTCTGGTGGACAAAAGCAGAGGGTTGCTATAGCAAGAGCTATAGTGAATAATCCTGCAGTGATTATGGCAGATGAGCCTACTGGAAACTTAGATACTAGATCTACTTTAGAAATATTAAGGATTTTTCAGGATTTAAATAGAGAAGGTTCTACTATAATAATGGTCACTCATGAGCCGGAGGTGGCAAAGCACACTAAGAGAATAGTAAAGTTTACTGACGGGGAAATAGTAAGTGATGAACAAGTTAAAGATAGGGTAATTATAGAATAGCAGAAGGAGAGGAGAAAGGCAGAGCTTATTTAGTGTAGGTGAATTTAAGCTTTACTTGCATAGGATTGCCTAAGAATATGAATATAAAAGAAAATTTTAAAATAGCGATAGAAAGTGTAAAAGCAAATAAAATGAGATCCTTTCTCACCATGCTTGGAATTATTATAGGCATAAGCTCAGTAATAGCTATAGTTTCACTAGGACAGGGTGGGCAGAATGCTATTACCGGTGAATTTGAAAAAATAGGAGCTGCCTCTGTAAGTATCAAAGTGAATCAGCAGAAGGCAGACAAAAGTGACTATATAACCTTAAAGGATGTAGAACAGATAAAAGAGAGAATTCCTACTGTAAAATATGTATCTCCTACCTTGCAGAAACAAGGAATAGTAAGCTCTGATATTAAATCCAAAAGGGCCTTTATAACAGGAGCCAATGAAGATTATGGAAATATTGGTGATACGGAACTGATATATGGAAGATACTTTAATAGAGAAGAATATTTAGAAGGAAAGCCTACAATAGTAATAGATAATATTACTGCAAAAGCTCTCTTTGGCTATGAAGATGCAGTGGGCAAAACCGTTAATCTTGGAGCTAAAATTTTTCCAAAGAAGGCAACTATAATAGGAATATCAAAAAATCAAATGGGAATGTTTGGAGGAGCAGATGAGAATATGCCAGCTATGATATCAGCTCCTGCAACCTTTGTACAGCAGTTATATCCCAGTGAGAACCTTATTGAGTCCATAGTGGTAGTAGCTGTTACAAAGGAAGATAGTGAAAATGCAGGTAATGGAGCTATAAGCATTCTGGAAAACAGACATAACAATGCTGGGAGAGATATCTATAGCGCAGAAAGTCTCTTGAAACAGTTAGACCAGATTAACAAGGTGCTGGGTATTTTTACAGCCTTTATTAGTGCAGTAGCTGGCATATCCTTATTGGTTGGAGGAATAGGTGTAATGAATATTATGCTGGTTTCCGTAACGGAAAGAACAAGAGAAATAGGCATAAGAAAGGCAATTGGGGCTACCACTAGAAACATATTAATGCAGTTTCTAACAGAATCCCTTATCATTGCTCTGATAGGTGGAATAATCGGCATGATTCTTGGTATTTTAGGTTCATATTTTATCGGAAGCTTTGCAGGAATAACTCCTGTTGTATCCCCTAAGGTTATACTGGCTGTTATACTGTTTTCTTCAGCAGTTGGAATATTTTTTGGTATATATCCTGCTAAGAAAGCAGCGGATCTGGACCCTATTGATGCTTTAAGATATGAATAGAGAGATGTAATAATTTTAGTATATTTACAAGGCTCCTTTCATTGATTTATAATAATTTCTAAGGATTCCTTCAACTAGAATCAGGTGGTGTGAGACTCCATCTGATTCTAGTTTTACTTCATATTTTTAGATTGGGGAAAGAGTTATGAATAAAGATTTATTAGAAAAAACATTGCTGCATATTAGAAAGAGATTTGAAAATGATTATAGTGGACATGATTACTATCACAGTGTTAGGGTTTATAAATTAGCTACTCATATTTGCAGAGAAGAAAAGGCTGATTTAGAAATAGTTCAATTAGCTTCTCTGCTGCATGATGTTGATGATTATAAATTATTTCACGGAAATCCAGGCACCTGTTCAAATGCAGAAACCTTTTTAAGGGACAATAAGGTAGAGGATACAAAGATAAAGGCTATATGCGATATAATCTCCTCAATATCTTTCAAAGGGACAGGCACACAGGTTCCTGCAAGCAAAGAAGGTAAGATAGTACAGGATGCAGATAGATTAGATGCAATTGGGGCTATTGGTATTGCAAGGACCTTTGCATACGGAGGCAGTAAAAATAGAACTTTGCATATACCTAATGAAAAACCTAAGGGCAATATGAGCTTTGAGGAGTATTCTTCATCTAATGGAACTACTATAAACCACTTTTATGAAAAACTTTTAAAATTAAAAGATTTAATGAATACAGAAACTGCTAAAAGAATAGCTAAATCCAGACATCAATATATGGAGAGTTTTTTATCAGAGTTTTTTAATGAATGGGATGGAATAATGTAGGAGGTATACAGCAGATCTTATGAAAACATCACCATGAATTAACCGTATTCCAAGGGCTAAGTCCTTAGAATACGGTTAATTCTTTCCTTTGAAAATTCTCAGGATTATCTTCTGTAATTACCTTAAATTCATATTTTTTCTCTACAATATTCAATTTATAATTTAGAACAGTACCAGCAACATTTACTTAGAAGGCCGCCAATAAAATTCTGGTGTATTATTTGTAATAGTTCTAAATTCATATCCAAGTTTTTTGTAATGCTGAATAATTTGAGGTAATGCTTTAGATGTATTCACATTTATATTATTACAGTGCATGAGAAAGACAATATAGGGTATTCCGCTACCTCTTGCAATTGCTTCTTTAGCAAACTCTTCTGGAGAAGAATAGGGTTTTGTTCCATCTGAAATGGAAGCATTCCAATCATAGACCTTAAAATTGTTATTATGCAATTTTACTAAAAAATCATTGTTTAAGTAGCAATTACTTCCATAGGGAAACCTAATAATGTTAGGTTTGATGCCTATTACCCTATTTATTTCTTCTGATGTTTTTATCATTTCCTCAATAAATGAATTTTCACTTGAATAAATTTGTTTGTATTGGTGGCTGTAAGTATGTAAGCCTATACTGTGACCTTCCTTATAAATTCTTTTTAATACATCTTCGCTACCTTTAACATTGTTTCCTATTATGAAAAAGGTGGCTTTTACATTTTGCTCTTTTAAAACATCTAAGATATTATTAGTTACAATTGAACTAGGGCCATCATCAAAGGTTAAATAGATTATATTTTTATTAGCACTTGAAAAAGCTGCCTTAGAGTTAGATGTTTTAATACTATAATTAGAAGTTGTTACAAGTATATATGCAAAAAATATTAAAAGAAAGAATAATGTTTTTATCTTTCGTTTCATAATACATTCATCCCTTCCGTAGATTTTAATGAAGTTTTAAATAAACCTAACTTCCAATGTCAAAGAACTACTATATTGCATAGTAGTACCAACACTTTGAGTTATCAGTTATACTACCTCATAAATTTTATATGTGATGACAGATATAACAAAACTTTTGACTGCACTAAAAACAGGTGTGTACATCTATCAAACACACCGGTATCCAGTGCACCCAAATTTTTCTGTAGTATCATTCATATGTTGTTCACAAAGGAACTTTTTATCCATTTATGTGTATAAGAAAAAATCTAATTTTAGCGTCACCCCAGCCTAAATCCCAAGGCACATGATATCTATCTGTAGTATGGGAGTTTACTAGAGGATAACCATGAGAATCAAAACCTGTTACTACTGCAAAGTGATCTATATTTCCTCTACCTTTTTCATAAGCAACTAAGTCACCAAGTTGTAATTTTCCAACTGCTCCATTAGGAAGAGTTTCTGACGGCTTAGTTAACTCCTTGAAGGTACCAACGCTAATAACACTTCCTCTTCCACTGCCTACTAAATAACTCTTTAAACCATCTGCATTAGCCCAAGCTCGACTACCTGAGGTCCAAGCACCACCAATAGGCATACCGCCTCCTTCTTTATCACCTAATACTTGGGAGACATAATTGGTACAATCTCCACCTATACCGTTATAATCATTATATTTTTTATTGTATTTAAAATTATTACCACTTCCCCAAGCTGCTCCACAGTATTTATCCGCATAAGCAACAGCCTTTTCGCGGTCGTAAAAACGTTTGTAATAGCTTCCTGCTTGATAAGTTGTATCTAGCTTATCTCTGAGAGTATCTATAAGATTTAACCTTGGTGAAAAATTGGACACATCACTAGAATAACTATGTAAGGCATCTTCAAAGCAGTCTGTATACCAATCGTTATAAATAACCCACTTGTCATTCTTTTTAATCAAGCTTGCAGTGTGTCTTATACCAACACCAAAAGAGTTAATTGAAGAGTCAGTATCGTTGTTATAAGAATAGTCAAACTTATAGGATTCTTCTAAAGCTATCTTTATTGTATCTCCTTTAGGGTAAATTTTTTTTATTCTTATTGCAGACTCTATTTTACTAAATACTATATTTCTTTCCCTTGCCCAATCAACAAGATATTTTACACGTTTAATTTCATGCGCGAGTGACCATTTGCCGTACTTTTTCGAAGTATCAAAAAGTGTATTTAAAGAGGAAATATCACCAGAGACAAGGGCTTTTGAACGCTCATTATATATTCTTTCAACTTCAAGTTTTAATTCATTTTCATCAACTGGCTCAGAATTAGTAGAAGCATAGGCATTATAGCTTAAACTGGAAAAACTAAATAAAAAAATAAATAATGCTAACAACAATTTTTTTATAGAACTAAAATATGTATTCAGCCTGCATTCCTCCTTGTAGAAACCTTTATAATTCAATAGTATTATTTTAACCAAAAAAACTATATTTACTTGATACAAGTTTTGGTTTTTGTAATTCTTTATTGTTAATATTTATGGTATAATATAGAAAAATTTAATGTTTATGGGGGGATACTGATGGATTATAATATTGAAGATGAAAAAGTTAAACGTTTAATTGAAATAGGCTCCATATTTGAGAGCATGGGAGTTGACTCAGTAGAGTTAGCAGAAAGTATTAAAGAACATATTCAAAACTGTCCAGGCGGCAAAGCCTGTCTAGAAAAGCTTGTTTCTAAAAATAATCCATAAATAGAAAAGTTTATGTAAAAAGCAGATGAGCAAGGTAAACTAAGAATGTCGACCTTATAGGACAGAAAAGTTCTAGTATTATATAAAAATAAGCTGGCAGCATAAGGCCAGCTTTTAAAATGACTTTATAGTGAAAATATTTCTGGTTCATCAGTAAAAGAAGAAATGGTAGCTGTTCCCTCGGTAAAGTATAAAACTGCGAAAATTCCATCATTAGCATTATACATAGACTTTAAGTTTTGCACCAATAATATTAGCCTATCTCATATTTAGAATTTTATATATTTCCAAATTAGCTTTCAAAACATTTACTCTAGGCTCACCAAATATTCCAAGCTGTTTACCATCTGTATATTTGTCAATTATTTTATTTAATTGAACTTCGCCTATACCCGTTGCTTTGGCTATAGCAGGGATTTGAAGCTGTGCAGCTTTAGGGCTTATATGGGGATCAAGCCCAGAACCAGAAGCAGTTAAAAGATCTGCAGGCAGCTGATCTTTTCTAATATCAGGATTTGCCTTTAGAAAAGCATCCATATCCTTTTGAACTCTTTCCGCTAAGGCAGGATTGCTCGGTGCAAGATTTTGAGAACCAGAGGAAACTCCTGAGTAAGCGGTTTTTCCTTCATTATCCGGTTTTGTGTCTGCTTCTGTATAGGTATTGTAATTTACTGCTGATGGTCTTCCTTTAAAAAATCTTGCATCACTGAAGCTTTGCCCTAAAACCTCAGAACCTACCTTTTTTCCACCTATTTCTATAATACTTCCCTTAGCCTGCCTTGGGAAAACAAGCTGGCTTAATCCTGTCATTAACAGTGGATAGCCTATTCCGCATATAATTAATAAAACAATACTTAAAAGAAAAGCCTTTTTTATAATTTTCATAGACCTTCATCCTTTCAATTAAAGCCATATTTATAGGTTACCTATAAATCACTTCTTAATCTTTTAACAATGAAAATTTATAGTCAAAACTATTTTTTCATCAGCCCTAAGCAAGGTTTAATATTTTAAGTAGTGGTGTAATAGCAATATCAATTATTTTAATTCCTATAAAAGGAGCAATTAAACCACCAAAACCAAATATCAGCACATTTCTTGCCAGCAGCATAGATGCCTTCATAGGCTTATATTTTACCCCCTTCATTGCTATAGGTATCAATAGAGGTATAATTATAGCATTGAAAACTAGAGCTGAAATTATAGCACTTCGTGAACTTTGAAGCCTCATAATATTTAAAAGATTCATCTGTGGTATAGCAGCAGCAAACATAGCTGGAATAATAGCAAAGTATTTGGCAACATCGTTTGCTATACTAAAGGTTGTAAGTGCACCTCTTGTTATTAAAAGCTGTTTTCCTATTTCTACAACTTCAAGTATTTTTGTTGGGTCAGAATCCAAATCCACCATATTAGCAGCTTCCTTTGCTGCAACGGTTCCGCTGTTCATAGCAAGACCAACGTCAGCTTGTGCAAGGGCAGGGGCGTCATTTGTACCATCTCCTGTCATGGCAACAAGCTTTCCTTCTCTCTGTTCTTTTTTAATAACCGCTATTTTATCCTCTGGCTTGCACTCTGCAACAAACTCATCTACTCCCGCTTCCTTTGCAATAGTTGCAGCAGTCAAAGGGTTGTCTCCTGTACACATTATAGTTTTTATGCCCATCTCTCTAAGTCTATCGAACCTTTCTATAAGACCAGGCTTTACTGTATCTTTTAGGTATATAACTCCTAGAATATTTTTATCTACAGATACTACAAGAGGAGTACCACCCAGCTTTGATATTTTTTCAGTTATCTTATCAAGATCTTCAGGTATTATACCTCCCAGTTCTTTAACAAAGTCTTTAATACTATCTGCAGCACCTTTTCTAATGTGTGTGCCGTTCTTTAGGTCTAAGCCGCTTTTTCTTGTTTGTGCTGTAAATTCTATAAAGTCACAGCCTTCATATTCTTTAGTGTTAACTGAAATTGCAAGCTTATTAGCAAGTTCTACTATAGATCTTCCTTCAGGAGTTTCATCTTTAATTGAAGATATAAGAGCAAATTTGGTTAACTCATTCTTAGAAATATTATCAACGGGATAAAAATCAGCAGCCATTCTGTTACCAAAAGTTATTGTACCTGTTTTATCTAGTATCATAGTACTTACATCTCCGCAGGCTTCTACAGCTTTACCAGACATGGCAATAACATTAAAACGAGTAACTCTGTCCATACCTGCTATACCTATTGCAGAAAGCAGTCCCCCTATAGTAGTAGGAATAAGACACACTAACAGAGCTATTAGTGTTGCTGCATTAATAATTACTCCTGAATAGTTAGCCATAGGAAGTAATGAAACAATAACAACTAAGAATATTATAGTTAAACTGACCAATATGGTATTTAAAGCAATTTCATTTGGAGTCTTCTGTCTTGAAGCTCCCTCAACTAAGGATATCATTTTATCTAGAAAAGACTCTCCTGGAGTTGCAGTTATCCTAATTTTTAGGAAGTCACTTACTACCTTCGTTCCACCTGTGATAGAGCTGAAATCACCGCCTGCTTCCTTAACCACTGGAGCAGATTCCCCTGTTATGGCAGACTCATCTACAGTAGCTATGCCTTCGATAACTTCACCATCGTTTGGTATGATATCTCCAGCTTCTACTAATACAATGTCATCTTTTTTTACTTCATTTGAACTGACAATTTTTATACTGTTGTTTGAACCAAGAAGCTTTGCATTAGTATCCTTACGGGTTTTCTTTAAGCTGTCCGCTTGTGCCTTTCCTCTGCCTTCAGCAATTGATTCTGCAAAGTTTGCAAAGAACACGGTAATAAGAAGTATTATAAATACTAAAGCATTATAGAGTCTTAAATTTTCACCTTTATCTCCAAATATATTTGGGAAGATAGTTAAAATCAGGGTAATTGCTGCTCCAAGCTCTACTATAAACATAACAGGACTTTTAATCATGTAGGCTGGGTTTAGCTTAACAAAAGCATCCGTTATTGCTTTAGTAACAATTTCTTTAGACATAAATTTATTTTTATCTTTTTTATTCATATATAATCTCTCCTCACTATCTCCAAAGAGTTAAGTGTTCTGCTATAGGCCCTAATGATAAGGCTGGGAAAAAGGTTAAAGCTGCCACGATAATAATTATAGAAATAAGCATAACAACAAACATGGAGTTATCTGTTCTAAAGGTTGAATCTGTAACTGGAACTGGATTCTTTTCTGCTAAAGAGGCTGCTACTGCAAGTAGAAGTATTATACTCATATATCTTCCAAAGAACATTACAAGTCCAGTAGCAGTATTCCAAAAGATTGTGTTATCTGCTAAGCCCTCGAAGCCTGAGCCGTTGTTAGCGGCAGAGGAAGCAAATTCATATAGCACTTGGCTTAAACCATGGAAGCTGGGATTTGTTATTCCCGCCATGCCGCCTTGAGTTATTAGAGCAATAGCAGAAGGTATCAAAATTATTACTGGGTGTACAAGAATAGCTATAGCAATCAGCTTCATTTCTTTACCTTCTATTTTTTTTTGGAGAAATTCTGGAGTTCTTCCAACCATAAGCCCGCATAGAAATACTGTCAATATGATGTACATAAGCATATTCATAAGGCCTACACCTTTACCACCAAAGACAACATTAAGCATCATTTGCCATAGTGGAACTAAGCCGCCAAGTGGAGTTAAAGTATCGTGCATATTGTTCACTGCTCCCGTAGTAAAAGCTGTAGTAACAGTTGTAAACAAGGAAGATCCAGCTATACCAAACCTTACCTCCTTACCCTCCATGTTTCCCATTAATTGGCTCAAGCCAAGCTTTCCAAGTATAGGATTGCCTGCTTTTTCTGACATATAACATAGGGTAAGAGAAGTTATAAATAAAACAGACATAGCCGCAAATATAGCATAGGCTTGTTTTTTATTTTTTAGCATGTGACCTAATGCAAGCACTAAAGCTCCAGGCAGTATCATCATAGATAACATGTTAATTAAATTACTAAGAGGTGTTGGGTTCTCAAAGGGATGTGTTGCATTTGCCCCAAAAAATCCCCCTCCGTTTGTACCTATATGCTTAATTGCTTCTAAGGAAGCTACAGGACCTAAGGGTATATTTTGAAGTTTTCCTTCTATAGTATTAACTGTAAGATTAGAAGATAGAGTTTGTGGTGTTCCTTGCCATACCAATAATAAAGTAACTATTACTGAAAGTGGAAGAAGCACTCTTGTATGAATTCTTACTAAGTCTACAAAAAAGTTCCCAAAGCTTTTCTTTCCTGATAAACCTCTTATAAAAGCTACTGCTGCTGAATAACCAGTACCTGCTGAGGTAAACATTAAATAAGTAATAGCAGCCATTTGACTTAAATAAGAAAGTCCAGATTCTCCAGAGTAGTGCTGGAGGTTTGTGTTGGTTATAAAACTTATAGCTGTGTTAAAGGATAGGGATTGTTCCATAGGCTTTATGCTATTTGGGTTAAAAAGTCCCATACCTTGAAGTCTAAAAATTAAATATACTATAAGTGTCATTACTGCATTTGTAACTAATAAAGATAAAAGATAGGTTTTCCAGTTCATCTCTTCCTCTTTTATACCTGTAATTTTGTATATTAACTTGTCCACAGGATTTAGAACAGAATCTAACAACGTTTTTTTCTTTACAGAAACTTTATATAAGTATTTTCCTAAAGGAATAGCAATTAAAATAAACAGCCCTAAGGATATTACAATTTGTAAAATGTCCATTTATGCTTCCACCTTCCTAAAATTTTTCTGGGTTAACAAGGGCATAGCCTAGATAAATAAACAGTAAAACTGATACTATAATTAAAATTATCATATACCTTCTCCTTTCAGTAGTAACACTGGATAACTAAAGAGTTATCCCTACCTGTATTAATTATAGGTTAGAGTAACACTTAATTTACCAATGTTAACTATCTTCTTTACTAGATATTTGTTTGTCACACCAATTAGTAAATAAAAAAGCTGCTACAAAGCATAGGAGTAATATTCCTGCAAAAATTATATCCTTCATATTATCCCTCCTAAAAATTAATATTTATATTATTAAATACAAGCTTAATGATTCTGTATCTATAACACACTAAGATTATACACCTATGCCCTCCTACAATTCGAAAAGTAAAACCTGTGCTTCCTTAAGGCTATTCGCCTTATAAGAGCTGATGTAGTTAAACTAACTTCTTCTTTCCTATGAAGAATCAAGTTTTCTTTATTTTAGATATAGTTTTTATATGTAAATTGACTTTTAGAGTTGTAAAATTTATACTAGTCTATATTAAATAAAGGTTTATAAGAGGGAGCATATCTATGATTAAGACCTTAAAAGGCAAATTTTTAATTGTTTATTTATTTTTAGTATTTACAATTGCAGTAGTAGGAATAGCCTCAATAGCCAATATCTATTCCTTAGAGAGAAGTATCCAAGGGTTAATGACAGATAATTATAAAAGCATAGATGCAGCTAGTTATATGCTTGAGGCATTAGAAGGTCAGAATTCTGCCGCTTTGACTTATATGAATATTAATAAAAATCAAGGTATAGCCAACTTTTATAACCATAGCAATAACTTTTACAGGTGGTATCATGTGGAGAAATCAAACCTTACAGAAGTTGGTGAAAAACAGCTTGTTCGGGAAATAGAAAATTCTTATGTACAATACTTGGCTTTATTTTCTCAGCTTCAAGAGAGGGCAGTAAAGAATAATACTGATGAGACCATAAATTTTTACAATAATAAAATGTATCCACAGTACAGTGAATTAAAAAAGCTTATTAGAGGTGTATCAAATCTTAACGAAGAGGCGATGTTTAACAGCAAGGAGCGAGTAATAAAAGACTCGGAGCAGTCTATGTATATTATTTCAATTCTGTTAGTTCTTTTTGTTTTATTAGGCTTTGCTGTTGCTTGGTTATCACTAAACAAATTTTTAAGTCCACTATATGCACTAAGAGATAATATGAGAGCACTTAAAGAAGGGGAATTAGACAAACAAACAGAAATAGTAAGCGAGGATGAGGTTGGAGAATTATCTAAGGAATTTAATGATATGACTAAGAGACTTCTTCAATTTGAGCAGAGTACCTTAGGCAAGCTTTTGGCGGAGAAAAATAAATCTTTAGCCATTGTAAAAAGCATTTCAGACCCCATACTTGTTATGGACACAGACTATAAAATAGTTCTGATAAATGATGCTTTCGAACAGCTATTTAACCTTAGTGAAGAGAATATATTAAATAAGTATTTTCTTGAAGTAGTGAGAAATGGTGAATTGTATGATTATATAAAAAATACATATAACTCAGATGAAAAGGAAGTACAACAGAAAATATTTTATTTTAGCTATAATCACAAAGATTATTACTATAATGTATTGGTTACTAAGCTTATGGAAGTTGACAATAAAAGATACGGCTTAGTAGTTCTCTTTCAAAATGTAACTGAACTTAAGGAAATTGAAAAGCTTAAAGGTGATTTTATAGCCACAATTTCACATGAGTTTAAGACTCCCCTTACTTCTATAATGATGGGAGCAAGTTTAATTTGTGACGAAATTGCTGGAAATGTGAATAAAAAGCAAAAAGAGATAATATCTACTATAAATGAAGAAAGTGAAAAACTATTAAAGTTAGTTAATAACCTGCTTCATCTTTCTAAGTTAGAATCTAGTAAATCTATATTTAAACTAGAAGCTTACTCTATAGAAGTTATTATTGAAAATAGTATTAAAGGATTTGTTAACCAGGCATATGATAGGAATATAAGCTTACATTATAATTCAATTGATTATGTCTCAAAGGTTAAAGTAGATTTCGAAAAAACAACTTGGGTTTTAAATAATTTAATATCAAATGCCTTAAAGTTTACTCATAGAGGAGATAAAATAATAATTAGTTCTTTTATTAAGCAAAACAAGATGTGTGTATCTGTTAAAGATACCGGAGAAGGAATACCTGAAAACTATGTAGAAAAGATTTTTGAAAAGTTTGTTCAAGTTAAGGGTAAAGAAGACAGGGGTACTGGCTTAGGTCTTGCTATAGCCAAAGAAATAGTAGAGGCTCAAGGTGGTGAAATATGGTGTGAAAGCACCTTTGGAGAAGGCAGTACTTTTACTTTTACCATTCAATTGTATGAATAAGTTTAGCATAACAGGAGGTTATTATGAAGAAGGTTCTTGTTGTAGATGATACAAAAAATATAAAGCTATTGCTTACTACTTGTCTGGAGTTTACTGGTTATGAGGTTTTAACAGCAAGTAATGGGACAGAAGCTTTAGATTTATTAAAAAATGAGGGAGTAGATTTAATTTTTTTAGATATAAAAATGCCTGAGATAAGCGGTACAGAAGTATTAAGACGGATAAGGGCTATAGGAATAGAGACTCCCGTTATAGTAATGACAGCCTTTGGAACAGTTAAAAATGCGGTGGAATGTACTAAACTGGGAGCTATTGCATATCTTCAAAAGCCCTTTACTGCAGAAAAGGTAAGACATGTACTTAATGAAGTAGAGCCACAGCTGGAAAGTGATGCGATTTCTACAGATAAATACATTAAAAAAGCTAAAGAACTATTAAAAATAGGAGAACTTCAGGAAACTTTTAATATATTGAAAAAGGCTTTATCCACTAATGTAAACAATGGCGAAGTATATGAACTTTTAGCTAGGATATATGAGCTTAGAGGGGATTTAAAAGAGGCGGAAAGATTCTATAATATCAGCAGGCAGTTTAAATAGTACTAGCCGTAGAGTTAATTATATAAAATTTGAGGTGTAGTTTATGTCTAAAAAATCTCCAGACCAATTTTTGAAGGAAATTGAAAACGCAAACAAAGGCAGACTTAAGTTATATATTGGAGCTGCTCCTGGGGTAGGTAAAACCTGTGAAATGCTCAGAGATGCCCACGAAATGAGAGAAACAAATATTGATGTTGTTGTTGGACTAGTTGAAACCTATGGCAGAAAAGGTACTGCTGAGCAGATTAAAGATCTTGAGCTTATTCCACTGAAGGAAATACACTATAAAGGTGTAGTTCTTAAAGAATTGGATTTAGATGGGATAACAAAAAGAAAGCCTCAGGTGGTTATTGTAGATGAGTTAGCCCATACTAATGTACCTACCTCTAAAAATAAAAAACGCTATCAAGATGTTTTAGAGCTTATAAACAGTGGTATTAGTGTTATGACTGCAGTTAACATACAGCATCTTGAAAGCTTAAATGATTATGTAAATAGAATGACTGGTGTAAAGGTTAGAGAAACTATTCCCGATTCTATGTTAGAGATTGCTGATGAGGTAGAGGTAATTGATATATCTATAGATGCCCTAAGAGATAGACTAAAAAGTGGAAAGATTTACAGCAAAGATAAAATAGAAACTGCTCTTAATAATTTTTTTAGAGTGGGAAATTTAACTGCCTTGAGAGAACTTACCCTTAGAGAAGTTGCAAATGAAGTAGATGAACACCTTATGGAGTACAAGAAGGAAAAACATGTTGAAGGTCTTGTTGGAGCACAAGAAAAAATACTTGTATGTGTTAATGTTAACTTTAATGCAGAGTATCTTATAAGAAGGGGTTACAGAATTTCAAAAATGCTAAAAGCTCCCCTTTACGTACTTCATGTGAGAAGGGAAAATATTTCAGAGGATAAAAGTAAATTAAGAAAACTTGATGATTTAACTCAGCTTTGTTCAAAACTAGATGCAAAGTTTCAGGTTGCCACCTCTAAGGATGCTGCTGTTCCCATAATTAAATTTGCTAAAGAAAATGGAATAACACAAGTTATAATTGGCCAGTCTGCGAGAACCAGGTGGCATGAAATATTGAGAGGATCTATTGTAAGAAAAATTATGAGGGGAACTAAGTATGTAGATGTATTAGTAGTAGCAGATCCTAGAGAATAAGGAATTAAAGGGATGGAAAATATTATTATCTATGCTTTTTCATATCATAAGAGTTTTCCATCTCTAGCATTGTCTTGTAATATTGTTTAGGGGAGAGATCAAAGGTCTTTTTAAAAGCTCTTACAAAGCTTGAGTAGTCCTTAAAACCACATTCCAGGGACACCTCTGTTATTTGCTTCCCTTTTTTTATTAGCGATGCTGAAAGCATTAGTCTCTTTTGCTGTATATAGTTATGCAAGGTATAGCCTGTTTGAGTTTTAAATTTATGCATGAGATAGTACTTACTCATGTAAAATTTAGAGGCAATATTCTCTACAGACAGGTCATCACCGAGGTTTTTATTAATATACTCCAATATACTTGAAATCCGCTTATCATATTCAACATCACTTTCTTCTTTATTAGTTTTCACTGCAAGATAAAGCCTGTTGATATAAACAATAAATTGAAGGAACAGAGAGTTTTTAAGAATAGCGCTTCCAAAGGAGTTATCATTAACAGCCTCTTCAAGAGAAGCTAAAGTAGCCTTAATACTGTTAACATTCTCTGGCATAAGGGTAAGTAAGTTTATTTTTTTTCGTGAGGAAAAACTAAAACAGGTTAGTAAATTGCTGCCTTCTACATTATGCAGTTCTAAAAACCTAGAATTTACCCAGATAATTATTCTTTCATAAGGTTCATCAGCGCTTATTATAGGTCTATGAACGTCATTGCTGCCTACGAAAAGCAAGTCCCAAGGCTTCAGCTTATATGCCTTTCCTTCTATTAAATAGGTTACATCACCGGATATAAAGATTATTATTTTATTAAACTCATGATAATGGGATTCAAACTCCAGACTCTTTCTATCTGCTAGGTGAAAATACTGAAAATCACCATTAAGATAGCCTCTTTTTACTTTTAATATAGCTTCTTCCTTCTCCACAATTATCTCCTTTACACACAGTATAGATATATTATAGCACTTTTTGCAATATTTGAAGCAGTTTTAGCTAGGAAAATAGTAAAAACTATGTGTATAATATATATTAGAATACATGGTATAATATTCTATCCATAAGGACTAATAGTTATTTATGAAAGGGAGTGGATGTATTGAAATTTTTAAAGGGATATAAGTCCTCTATAATATTGCTTGGTTCAATTATTATCGGAGGAATTGTAGGAATGGTTATGGGTCCAAAGGCATCGGTACTTCAGCCTTTTGGTGATCTATTCTTAAACTTAATGTTTACTGTAATTGTGCCCCTAGTATTTTTTAGCGTTGCTTCTGCCATAGCAAATATGGGAAGTATGAAAAGATTGGGGAAAATAATGCTTGGGATTGTACTAGTCTTTACCTGTACTGCCTTTGCAGCGGCGATAATTGGAGTTACTGGAGCATTAATTGCAAATCCAACTAAAGGGGTAGACCCAGGAATTATTCAAAAGGTCATAGCAGATACAGCGGAGACTGCTCAAAAATCAGAACAAACAGGGCTGCTTCAGCAGCTGGTAAACACCTTTACTGTTTCTGATTTTGTGTCATTGTTCTCGAGAAAAAATATGCTTCAGTTAATAGTATTTTCAATAATTTTTGGAATTGGAACAGTGCTTTCTGGAGAAAAGGGAAAACCTATTGCTAAACTTTTAGAATCTGGTACAACAGTGGTAATGAATGTAGTAAAAATAATAATGTATTATGCTCCAATAGGACTTGGCTGCTATTTTGCTACAGTAATAGGACAACTTGGCTCACAAATACTTCAAGGATACCTTAGAGCATTTATCCTATATGTAGTACTTGCAATAATCTATTATTTTGGTATGTTCACCTTATATGCCTTCATAGCTGGAGGAAAACCAGGTCTTTTCTCCTTCTGGAAAAATGCCATAGCTCCATCTATAACCGCTCTGGCTACCTGTTCCAGTGCCGCATGTATACCAGTTAACCTAGAGTATGCAAAGAAGATGGGAGTAACGGATGACATTGCAGAAACGGTAGTTCCTCTTGGGGCTAATACTCATAAGGATGGTTCTGTAATAGGAGGAGTTTTAAAAATTGTCTTCTTGATGGGGCTTTTCGGGAAAGATATGACCAGCGTTAAAGCGATAGTTGGAATAATATGCGTATCTTACTTAGTAGGTGCTGTAATGGGAGCTATTCCAGGAGGCGGAATGATTGGAGAGATGCTTATTATAAGTGTCTATGGCTTCCCACCAGAAGTTTTACCAATAATAGCAGTTATAAGTACAATTATTGATGCACCTGCAACGCTGCTTAACTCTACAGGAAATACTGTATGTGCTATGATGGTAGCAAGATTTGTTGAGGGAAGGAATTGGATTGCAGGAAAGGTAGAGAACTTAGGAAAGGCAGTTTCCTAAAAAAGTACAGACTTCAAAGCGTGGTATTCTTGAGTGATTAAAAAGAAGTATGTTTATTATATCATAAATTGCCCTCTCATCCCACCCTTAAAGGGTGTGAGATGAGGGGGCAGTTATTTGTAATTTAATCTTAAAGCACCAATCAATATTACTGGAAAATAGCAAGGAATTACCACAGTGTGTTAAGGAGGTATGGTTATTTGGAAGTTGTCTTACTTACAATGTTAGTCTTGAGAGTGACATAGATGTTTTAGTAATTATAAAGGAAGTAAAATTGATTTATCAAGATGCAGATAGTGGTGTTATTTTTTACATATTTTTTCACTGTTGAGTAATACTATAGCTATAACAAAATTTTCTAGATAAACTTGAGAGGTATCCTATGGTTCTAGTATTATATATTACAGTTTCCTGGTTAGTTATCACTTACTATATAACAGGTACAGAAAAACACGAGGTAATAAAAGGTATAATAATTTGTATGATACTGGTTATTGTGGAGGTAAACATAATTTTCAGTATTAGTCTAAATATGGAATTAATTAAGCTGACTGAAGATAAAATTAAATTCTTGGCACTTTGTTTATATGTATGTGCAATAACCCCCTTTCTGATAATAATCTTTATTGATAAGTTTAATACAGCAGATACACATTTAAAAAAGGCAGTATTGACAATTTTACTAATAGCACTAACTGCAATATTAGAAGCTATTAATATAGAATTAAGGCTCTATACCTATGCAAAATGGAGCTACCTCTTCTCTATACTTCTAAATTCTTTTTATATTTTAATATCTCTAGTGCTTAATAAAGGATTAGGTACCCTTGAAAAAAGAGGTGCAATGTATAAATGATTACTTATGACACTAATATGTTTAATAAAAATGAATGGTTTGTAATAGCATTATTAGCATTTTATATTTTAGTTTTTCTGCTGCCTAAACGATTTCCCTTATTTATATCAATAATATTCATCTTATATGGAATAGCTGTAGCTGGTGTTACCTTTGATTTTATATTAGGTGGTCCTACTTTAGACTACTATGATGATAATAATAATTCAAAATATGAAATAATTGATTTTTTACTTTACACCTCATATGGCTCCTTTAGTTATCTTATTGCTTATTTTTTTGATAAATTTAAATTAAAAAAACAATATGTAACCTTGTATGTTTTAGCTTTAGCAATAATGTCTATAGGAGTTGAATGGATAGGACATAGGTTAGGGGTATTTCATTATAAAAATGGATATAAGATAGAATTTTCTTTTCCTATATATTTAATGGTATACTCTATTCTTCTTATTCTCTATTTTAAGTTACATAGAGAGAAAAATTAAAAGACATTATGTTGATTAATCTTCTTTGTGTATATTATAATGTACATTGTAATATACACAAGACTGCTTACTAAAAATACCTGCATAGAAGGAGAAGGAAAATGTCAAAATCGTCCAATGATAGACGGACTATACGAACAAAAGAGATGATAAGAAAGGCTTTGTCAGAGTTAATTCAGGAAAAAGGCTTTAATGACATATCAATTACTGATTTAACTACAAGAGCTAATATAAATAGGGGAACCTTTTATCTTCACTATATGGACAAGTATGATTTGCTAGAACAGGTGGAAAATGAAGTAATGCAAGAACTTTATGAGAAAATAAAGATCATCGATTCTACAGATTTTATGAACATAGATGCTATAAGAGAACCTATGCCCTTTGTAATAAAAATATTTGAATACTTTAAGGAAAATTCAATGTTGATGAAGGGGATTTTAGGTCCAAAAGGGGATTCTAAGTTTCAAGCAAAGATTAAGAAGTTTATGGAGACTACTATATTTGAAAAGAAGCTGATTAAAACTTTTAACCCGGAAAATATGTTAATTCCAAAAAACTATTTTGTGTCATACATAATTTCAGCCCATTTAGGTGTACTTCAACAGTGGCTTGAAAATGGTATGGAAGAATCTCCAGAGGAGATGGCAGCAATATTATCCAAAATGTTTTTACTTGGTCCTTTGAAGGTGGTAGGGCTAAATAATAAAATACACTTATCTGATGACTAGATATATAATAATTAAAGAACTCTTATCACCATTAACCTATAGTGATAAGAGTTCTTTAATTTTAAGAAATTATCTACACTCCTAAATAATCCTTATCTACAGTTATAATTGCATTATGCTCAGGATGAAATTTCTTCAGTTGAACATTTATATTTTTCTGTAGATCAAGTTCTTCAGCTTTAGTGAGTGTATGATCCGCATCGATTACTACGTCAAAAATTAAGTTTTTCTTTTCCCCTTCTCCTACAACTCTAAAATCATGAAAGGATTTTACTATAGGAATAGCCTTTAAAGCGTCTGTAAGTTCTTCTCTGGCAGCCAATATTTCCTCATCATCAGTGGTAACAGGGTCCATGTGTATTACCAAGTATATGTCTAGAGCAGCGGATATTTCTTTCTCTGCTCTGTCTATAATCTCATGAATTTTAACTACTGATATATTTGAAGGTACCTCTGCGTGAATGGAAGCAATAATTCTTCCAGGCCCATAGTTATGAACTAGCAAATCATGGGCTCCATCTATGTGGTCATAATCTAAAATCATTCTTTGAATATCTTCTACCAGTTCCTTATCTGGAGCAGCACCAAGAAGTGGGTCTAGTGTATCCTTTATTAAGTTATATCCAGCGTAAAGAATAACAGCGGAAACAACCATGCCTATGTATCCGTCTATAGGCAGTGAAGTAAATCTAGAAATAAAAAGGGAGAGCACCACCACTCCAGAAGAAACTACATCACTAAGTGCATCTACTCCTGAAGCTTTAAGGGCAGAGGAATTTATTTTATTACCTATATTCTTATAGAATCTGCTAAGCCATATTTTTAATAATATAGAAACTAATAGCAGAACAAAGGGAATTACAGAGAACTCTACTGGAGTAGGATTTTTTATTCTCTCAAAGGAGCTTTTAATAAATTCAAAACCTATTAACAATACTAAAAATGCCACTATTAATCCAGAAATATATTCTATCCTGCCATGTCCAAAAGGATGTTCCTTATCTGCAGGCTTATTAGAGAGCTTAAAGCCAAAGATAGTTACCAGGGAAGAGCCTACATCAGAGAGATTATTAAAGGCATCAGCAGTTACAGCAATACTATTTACAAGTGTTCCTACAGTAAATTTAATTCCAAAGAGAAGTATATTTGCTAAGATTCCTATTATACCACCAAGGTATCCATATCTTTCTCTAACTTTTTTGTTTTTAACATCAGAGTAGTTTTTTACAAATTTTTTTATCAATAAATCTGAAACCATTATCACACCTCATTTGAAAATTATGATTAAATACAATGTACCATATATATCTTACCACAATGTGACATCCGTTATAAGTAAAACTTTACTCTCACAAGAGTAGTTGTCTAATAAAAGGATTTGCAGTAAGTTCATAGAATATATACTGTAGGAGATTTATAAAATATTCATCCGATGACTACCCGCTCTAATACTCTCTTCTCCAAGAGAGAGTAAAGAGCGGCTACGTCCCTGGATTCGTTCGACTAAGAATCAGATGGGGTTGAAGCCCCACCTGATTCAAGTCTTAACTTCATTTAACTTTAGGATATGTACTTCAATAGGGAGGAAAGTATATGTTGAGGGAAAAGTTAATAGTTTCTTTGGAGGATAGATGTGAAGGATGCAATAAGTGTATTCGTTCCTGTCCTCAATTTCTTGCAAATAAAGTAATAAATAAAGAGGGGAAGTTAAAAATTAATGTTAATCAGGAAAATTGTGTTTCCTGCGGGGAATGTATAAAGCAATGTCCACATAATGCTAGAGTGTATCTAGATGATACTAACAGCTTTACTGAAGCGTTAAAAAAAGGGCAAGAAATATCTGTAATTATAGCGCCGGCATTTATGTTAAATTATCCTAAGGAATATAAAAAGGTTTTGGCTTGGCTAAAAAAGAAGGGTGTAAAGCTTATATATGACGTAAGCTTTGGCGCTGATATTACTACTGTACTGTACATTAATGCTATTAAGGAGAAGGGACTAAAGTCAGTTATTGCTCAGCCCTGTCCAGTAATAGTAAACAGCATAGAAAGATACTATCCAAACTTAATACCTTATTTAAGCCCAATAGGTTCTCCAATGCACTGTGCAGCGGTTTATCTAAAGAAATATGATAATTTTAAAGGGAAGATTGCTGCTATTTCACCTTGTATTGGAAAGGTTGATGAGTTTCAGAGACATGGTGCTATTGACTACAATGTAACCTTTAAAAATCTAATGACTATTTATAATGCAGAAGGAGGCTCCTCAGAGGAAGCTGATTTTGACTCACCAGAAAGTTTAGTTGGATTTTGGTATCCTACTCCAGGAGGACTAAAAGAATCTGTTGAGCAGGTTTTTGGAAAAGGTTTTCATATTAAGAGGATAGAAGGTCCTCATCTGGTACAGGAATATCTAAATGAGTTACATAAGAGACCTTATAATTTACCACTGCTAGTTGATATACTAAATTGTTCAGAGGGATATGCAATGGGCACTGCCACTGAGAAGACCTTCACAATAGATGAAATGGATGCTTTGCTGTTAAAGAAAACTCAAGAAATACACTCCAGAAAAAAGAGTGTTTTCAAGAAATCCTTACTAATGGATATGGTTAAAAGCTTTAATAGAATGTTGAAAATGGCTGACTTCCAAGTGACTTACAGTGACAGATCCTCAAAAGCCAGGTTATCTGAGGAGGAAATAAACAATAGTTTTAGGAGCCTTCTTAAGTTTACTGAGGAGGAAAGAACTATTGACTGCTCCGCTTGCGGATATAAGAATTGCAGATCTATGGCCGTTGCAATTGCACAGGGAAACAATGTGGTGGAAAATTGTCTTGAATATAATAGAAAGAAAGTTCTTGAAGAGCATGAAAAAACCATTGAAGAGCATAAGAAGGTTGAAACCTTACTATCTAAAACTCAGGAGGTTTCAGTACTTCAACAAGAATTTTTGGACAAGTTAAATAACAATATATCTTCTATATACAATGCTCTAAATGAACTAACCACAATTACTGATAACACAGCTCAGGATATGACAAATGTAACGGAGAAAATGAAATTTATAGACAAAGCCTCAAAGGATGCGGTAGATGAGGTAGGTAATTTAAGACTTAGCTTCCATGGTTATTTACAGATGTCAGAGGTTATAATGGGAATTGCTTCTCAAACAAATTTATTGTCCCTTAATGCTGGTATTGAAGCTGCCAGAGCTGGAGAGGCCGGCCGGGGATTTGCAGTAGTAGCTTCTGAGGTAAGAAGCCTTGCAGAAAAAACGAAGGATACAGTGTCAATGGCTACTGAAAATAATGAAAAAGTACAGTCAGCTCTAGATAGTATTGTTTCACTGATAGACATCCTAGGAACTTCTATAAATGGAGTAAGCACTAATATTGAAAATGTACTTGCTGCTGCAAAGGAGACAAGTGCCTCAGTGGAGGAGCTGACTTATACTACAGAACATATTGTATCGGAAGCAGAAAAGTTAAATAGAGATCTATTAAGAAAATAAAACATATTTGAAGTCATACCTTGTTGTAAAACTGCAGTTTTGACTTGATATTTAAACCTCGGAGAAATTCGAGGTTTAGTTTTGTATTTAAAAAATAGACAATTTTCAAGAATCTGTCTATTAATAGTCACATATAGATATTCTGTTTATTGAACATAGGCGTACACTAAATTATAATGATTACATAGAAATAATAGACACATCGTTCATTAATTTTAATAAAAATCATATCAATTAGATTAGCTTTATATAATATAGTTTTTTCTAGAGAGGAGTGAATCCATGGAAAATAAAAAAATTACAAGTTCCCCCTGTATTAGAATTGAAAAGGTTAATAGAACTTTCGGAGAAAAACAAGTACTTTTTGATATTACTCTAGCAGTACCTTATTCTCAAATTTTAGGATTGCTTGGTCCTTCAGGGTCTGGTAAGACAACCTTGGTAAAAATGATTGCCGGAGTTGACAGTCCTACCAGCGGAGAGGTATTTGTACTAGAGGAAAAAATGCCAAAGCTCTCCATGATGAGTAAAATAGGGTACATGGCACAGTCAGATGCACTATACGGAGAACTTACTGCAGAAGAAAACCTGAAATTTTTTGCCTCTATGTATAACCTTACAAAGGAAAAGCAAAGGGAGAGAATTAAGGAAGTTATGGAACTTGTAAATTTGTCAGAGCATTTAAAGAAGCAGGTGAAACAGTATTCCGGTGGGATGAAACGACGTCTATCCCTTGCCATTGCACTACTTCATGAACCTCCAATTTTGATACTGGACGAGCCTACCGTTGGTATTGACCCTGTTCTTCGTAAGTCTATATGGGAAGAACTCTACAAGCTGCAAAATAAAGGTACTACTATCATTGTTACTACCCACGTAATGGATGAGGTTGAGAAGTGTAACAACCTTGGAATGATTCGTGATGGCAAATTAATTGCAGTAGGTTCCCCAGAGGAGCTTAAAGCTGCCACTGGCTCATCTAATATTGAGGAGGCATTCTTGTACTATGGAGGTGAAGGAAATTGAGAGTAAAAGCAGTTATGATTAGAATTTTGCTTCAGCTAGCTCATGATAAGCGTACTATTGGTCTAATGATTTTTGCACCAATACTAGTATTAACCTTAATGTCCTTTGTCTTTAACGGTACAGATTACCATCCAAAGATTGGGGTAGTTAACGCACCTCTTAATCTGGTTAACAAACTAGAGGAGGATGATGTAAGGATAATTAGGTATGATGAGAGCAGTGCTTATGAAGCACTAACTTCTTCAAAGGTTGATGCAACAATTAATTTCGAAAGGGGAGTTCCAAAAATAAAATTAGAAGGTAGTGACCCAACTAAAAACAAGGCTGTCATTATGTCGGTGCAAGGGGCAACCCAGCAGTTAATGCCTTCTACTGAGCCAGATATTACTTATTTATATGGTTATGAGGATATGGCTTCCTTCGATAACTTTGGGCCTATACTTATTGGTTTCTTTGTATTTTTCTTTGTCTTTTTAATAGCAGGAGTTGCCTTTCTTAACGAACGTACCAGCGGTACATTAGAGAGACTTCTTGCTACACCTATAAAGCGGTGGGAAATTGTTATAGGTTATTTACTAGGCTTTGGAGTCTTTACTATAATACAGTCTGCACTTATAGCTTGGTTTTCAATTAATATTCTCAATATGATGATGATAGGCTCCTTTGCCCTGGTGCTTCTAATAACAATATTAACTGCAATGGTTGCTCTTACCATAGGTACATTTATATCTGCCTTTGCTAGTAATGAATTGCAGATGATTCAATTCATACCAATAATTGTGGTGCCACAGGTGTTTTTTTCTGGGCTATTTGATTTAAGTACTATGGAGCCATGGCTGCAGGCTATTGGAAGGTTTACACCTCTATGGTACATAGCAGACGCTCTTAAAAATATTATGATAAGAGGAAAGGGCTGGAATTCTATTGGAGTGGATGTATTTGTTCTAATAGGAATTTGTATATTTTTCATCATAGCAAATATATTGGCTCTTAAAAAATACAGAAAAATATAAATAAATGAGGTGAAATTTTATGAAAAAATTATTTATATGCCTTTTATCCACTGCTCTTATTACCACAGGCTGTTCTTCAAAGTCAGGTACTTTAACCTTAAAAGGGGATATTGAAAATAATATTATATCTGCAAACAGTACTGTTGCAGGGAAGATTATAGAAATGAAAAAAGAACAGGGACAACCGGTGAAAAAAGGTGAAGTTATAGCTGTAATAGATAATACAAATCAGAAATATACTGTTGAAGGGCTGCAGGCAGTGGTTAACATGAAAAAGGCAAAGCTGGAGGAGTTAAAGTCAGGAACTCGCCCAGAACAAATAGAGCAGGCAGAGGCGCAGGCTCGTGCAGCAAAGGCACAGGTAGATCTTTTAACCTCTGGTAATAGAGCGGAACAAATAGGACAGGCTAAAAATACTGTTTCAATATCTGAAGAAGCTTTAAACTCTACAAAACTAACCTATGACCATATAAACACACAGTATAATAATGTTCTAAAACTGTATCAGGTAGGTGCAGTATCAAAAAGTGAATTAGATGATGCTAAATATAAATTAGATACAACCTCAAAACAACTTTCTACTGTACAGTATCAATTAGAAAGTTCAAAACAACAGTTAGCTTTATTACAAAATGGTTCCACTCCTCAAGAAATTGATAAGGCAAGGGCAAATTATGATGCAGCAGAGGCACAGGTCAATTTACTTAAAAGTGGGGCAACAAAAGAAGCTATTGAAGCAGCACAGGGAGATTTAGATCAAACCATTGCACAGTTAAATCAGGCTGAAAATAATTTAAATAACTGCAGCATTGTAGCTTTAGCTGACGGAATTATAGTAAGTAAGAATTTTCAACTAGGTGATATAGTTAATGTAGGTAGCAATATTGCAGATATAGCTATTAAAGATGATTTATACCTGCTTTGTTATATACCAGATGAATATTTAGGTAAAGTTTATTATAATCAGCCTTTAACAGTAAAGACTTCCATTGGTACCCAAACTGGTAAGATTAGTTACATTGCTTTAAAAAATGAATACACACCTAAGGATAAACAATCTACCTCAGAAGGAAAGCACATAGCTACTAAGATAAAGATTACCATAAAGGACAACAAAGGAATATTGAAGTCTGGAATGACTGGAGAAGCTCAAATTCCTTTAAAGTAGTCATCGGATAAAGGTAAACCTTCTCTATAGGTTAAGTCTTCATGACGAATATTATGCCAATGTTCTGCATTTTTGAATAACTGCTGACATTTTGCAGAAAACTATAGTTGATACTTGTTAAAGGAGATTTAGCTATGAGGTATACATTAATACGAATAACAATGGCTTCATTATGGATTACAAGTGCATGTAAATGGGGGGACTTGAAAAACTGGAGGAGATATTATCCCACTATGTTGTTCTTTGGCATGGGAAATCTTGTTTACCACCTGGTCTTTTGCGATAAACCTTTATGGAAATTTCAACCTGACATTATAGTACCTGCTATAAATGAGCTATTTATAATATTTACAATATTTTTCGCAACTACACTACTATTTTTATCTAATCTTCCTAAAAAGTTATCACATAAGGTTGCTTATATAGCATTATGGGTTGCTATTTATATAAGCATAGAATTATTTACAACTTCCATTGGAATGCAAAAAAATTATAATGGCTGGAATATATGGTGGTCAGTACTTCACAATGTTGTTGTATTTCCTTCACTAATTATTCACCATAAGAACCCTATTTTAGCATGGATTATCGCTTTTATTCTTCTTGGATTTATAATGAAAATCTTTAACATCCCTTTTTTACAGAAGTAATGCTTTAACAAATAAATGGATAGCAGCTGATAAGGGGAAAATAAGTTGTTTCTAAAGGCAAGTTCTTGTATAATAAAAGTAATGAGGTAAAAGATGGCAATTTGTCCTTTAAGCTGAATGAAAGATTCAACAAAGCTTACAAGAAGTTGCATACATAGCTTCAATTAATTATGTTAAAACTGAAAAGTGAGGGGATAAAAATGATTTGTAAAAAATTAGGTTCAAATTGGGTTATAAGAATAGATAAAGGTGAAGAAATCGTAAGCAATATTAAAGAAATATGTGAAAAAAACAATATAAAGGCTGGCTTTATAAGTGCAATTGGTGCTGCAGATAAGGTTAAGATTGGACTTTTTAATACAAATACAAAGGTTTATCATTCAGAAACTTTAAGTGGAGATTTTGAAATTACAAATCTTACTGGAAATGTATCAAGAAAAGATGGCGAAGTATACATTCACTTACATATAACTGTCAGTGACGAAGAGTATAAAGCTTATGGCGGTCATTTAAATGAAGCTTGGATAAGTGGAACTTGTGAAATGCTTTTAACAGAAGTGGATGGAGAAATAGGAAGACAGTTTGACGACAACTCAGGATTAAATATTTTTGAATTAAAATAAATTATACACTAATATGTTAAGATATATACAATAGATTATAGAATAGTTATACTATAAAAGAGCAGTATTCCTAATAGGGTAACTGCTTCTTTAATTTTATCCATATTTATAGTTAAAGCTATATCAAAATAGTAATTTTAGAGAGATGAGAAAAATGAGATTTGTTAAAAAGTTTTTATTTCACAGAGTTGCTTTCGTGTTTTTAGCAATATTAATACAACTTTTAGTTATAATAGCTGCAATTTTAAAGTTTTATAACTATTTTGCAATCTTCTATGGAGCAAGTATATTTATAAGTGTAGCTGCTCTATTATGGATTATTAATAAAAATATGAATCCGGCATATAAGATTGCTTGGATAATACCTATACTGCTCTTTCCTATCTTTGGAGGGCTATTTTATATTTTTTACCGTGGCAACAAACTAAGCGAAAGACAAAGGAAGAAAATGAAATCTATAGTAGATAAAACTAAGGACTCCCTTAAGCCGCAGCAGTCTATTTTAGAAGAGATGAAATTAAAAAGTGAAACTGCTGCTAATCAGTCTAGATACATTCAAAATTATGCCTATTCCCCTCCTTTTAAGAATACAATAACGGAATATTTTGCAATTGGGGAATTAAAATTTGAAAGGCTGAAGGAAGAACTAAAAAAAGCAGAACATTATATATTTCTGGAATACTTTATTATTGAAGAAGGTGTTATGTGGAACAGCATACTGGATATACTAGTAGAAAAAGCAGCTGCCGGTGTAGATGTTCGCGTTGTCTATGATGATGCAGGCTGTATATTTACTTTGCCCCATAGGTATGACAAAAAGCTTGAAGAAATGGGTATTAAGTGCTGTATTTTTAATTCTTTAATTCCTGTATTGTCTTCAAGATTGAATAACAGGGATCACCGTAAAATCGCAATAATTGATGGACACACAGGCTTTACAGGAGGCGTTAACCTGGCTGATGAGTACATAAATGAATTTAGAAAACACGGTCATTGGAAGGATGCAGCTATAATGCTTAAGGGGGAGGCTGTATGGAGTCTCACTGTAATGTTTTTAACAATGTGGGGGTATCTTAGAGGAACCTATGAGGATTTTAACCAATTTAAGAATGACACTTTACCACATAAGGCCCAGGAGAAAGATGGATATATCCAACCTTTTACAGATAACCCATTAGACGATGAAACTGTTGGTCAAATAGTGTATCTAAACTTAATAAACAAAGCAAAGAGATACCTTTATATAACTACACCTTATTTAATTATAGATAATGAAATGATAACTGCACTATCATCCGCAGCTAAAGGGGGAGTGGATATTCGTATAATTACTCCTCATTATGCAGACAAATGGTATGTTCATGAGGTAAGCAAATCCTATTATAAAGTTCTTGTAGATAGTGGAGTTAAAATCTATGAATACACTCCAGGGTTTATTCATTCAAAAACCTATGTAGCAGATGATGAATATGCTGTTGTTGGTACCATAAACATGGATTTTAGAAGCTTATATTTACATTTTGAATGTGGTGTTTGGCTGTATAATTCTGAGAGTATTGTAGATATTAAGGAAGACTTTCTTAGTACTTTAAAAATGTGCAGACAAATTACAGTAGAGGACTTCAAAGATGTTAAATGGTATAAGGCACTAGCAAGGTCAGTATTACGTATTTTTGCTCCCTTAATGTAGGCTTGAGGTTGAATATTAAGATAGTGAGCCTCATAGGTGGCTGTAAGGCCCACTACTTTTTCCCATCTTCGAGGGATCTAGTTTTCGCTTGTTCTGTCTTTAATAAAGTGATAGTGCTGCTCGGTTATATAGGTCGGACCTGAAATAAAATGAATATGTCCGCCAGGCACTGGATAATCAGGACTTGTTTGCATTGTATAATAGTGTCTGTGTCCATCAGCAAAGTCCGTATATCCTGTTATATAATGAGTATGACGCACTCCTGTAGGTGCTGGAGAAGTTTCTCCAGAATATCCATGACTGTGCCTGTCGTTAACTGAAGTATAGCCTGAATAATAATGAGTATGGTACATTTTTACACTCCATTAATATTGCTCACACTTATATAATATGTGACATATGTTGTGTTTTGTGCTTTAATATTCTCATAAATACAGTGCAATAAAAAAGGATAACTAAGGAGGGAGCTAATGGTGAAGGCTCCATTTGCTCCCTCTTATTAAGTAGATGACAGTAAAAATATATGATAAGATATTATTGAAAACTACATTAGCTTAAGCAATATATTCTGAGGAGGAATTAATTATGAATTTACAAGATATCAAAGAAAGTATAGTGACAAATGTATATTATATAGATGCTCAGAAAAAAGTAGCATTACATAACCACCCGAAGCATGATGAAATTTTTTACTGCATAAAAGGAGAGGGCTTTGGAGTATTAGAAGATAGGGAGATAAAACTTACAGTTGGAAGAGAATTTATTGTTCCAGCGGGAGAAATGCATGCACTTAGAACAGACAGTAATCTCTATGTAACTTCTTTTTTAGTTCCAGTTGTGGAATAATAAACACCCTATTTCTTAGCGCTGTTAAGAAATAGGTTTTTTTATTATTAGATAAAAGGATTAATAATATCTTGTGGAGTAATTGTACTTCCAATTAAATGAATAATAAATAGGCCTGAGCACAGAATAAAATAAGAATGATATGATTAAATGATGAGAGACAAAGGGAAGTGAAAAAATGATTTCTTCGCTATTTTTATGCCACGGAGGACCAACACTTGTGGTGGAAAAAAATGAATACACTAATTTTCTTAAAGACTTAGGGAAAAAACTAAATCCTAAAGCTATAGTCATATTTACAGCACACTGGGAAAGCGAAATCACCACAATTTCCTCTTTAGACAGTACTTATGATATGATATATGATTTTTATGGATTCCCAAAAGAATTATACTCTATAAAATATCCTGCTCAAGGTTCTGTAGATGTAGCTTCAAAGTTGCAATCCATGTTAAGGGACCATGGCATTGAGAGTAAGCTTGATGAAAATAGGGGATTAGATCATGGTGCCTGGGATGTGCTTTATTTAATGTTTCCAAAAGCAGACATACCTGTTATTCAAGTATCTGTAAACCCTGAGTTATCAATGGAAAAACAATATGAAATAGGAGAAGCAATTAGGGAACTGGGGAAAGAAGATATCTTAGTGATAGGAAGCGGCTCAACTGTTCATAATCTTTCTACAGTGGACTGGAATTCAGAAAAAGCTGAAGAATGGGCAGTGGAATTCGACAACTGGCTTATAGAAAAGGTAGAAAATAATGACAGGGAAGTTTTGTTTAATTATAGACAGTTAGCACCCTATGCAAAACTTGCTGTACCTCGTGAAGAGCATATAGTTCCTATGTTTATAGCCATGGGAAGTGGAAATAATCATAACCCAAAGCTTTTACATCAAAGTTATGTATATGGAACCTTAAGTTATATATGCTTTGAGTTTTAATGTAATGTAAAAGTATGTTCAGGATTTGTGAAAGTAGATAAAAAATAATATATATAATAATATGTAACAATGCCTTTTCTAGCAATAGAGAAGGCTATATTTGTGTAACAAAGTAAGACACTTCTTAATCAAGTGTAAGAATAAAAGCTTAGAATGATGAATAGAGGACAACAACTTCTATGGTATAATAGAGACAGAGAATTACTAAATTCGGCTAATTAATATATTAGTTTACACTATTTATATAATTACAGCTTTATAATGTAGACTTAAGTAGATTTAATAGATAATTTAGTGTAAGTTTAGGAATACTTAACAATTACTTTGTATACTTATGGTATAGTTTAGAAATAGAAGGCTTAGAATTTAGTGCTATTTACAGGTAGATGAAGAAAGGAATGTAGTAAGAAGATGGAAGAAAAAAGGGAACTAAGTTTAAAACATATGAGAATATTAAAGACAGAATTGACTAGATTTCTAATGACTTACAAGTTTGGTTTAGACGAATTGAATACAAAAATTGATATTTTAAAGCAGGAATTTCAGTATGTTCATGACTATAATCCTATTGAACATGTTAAATCGAGAATAAAGACACCGGAAAGTATTTTAAAGAAAATTTATAGAAAAGGATATGAACTTTCACTGCCTTCTATAAAAGAAAATATTCAGGATATTGCTGGAATTCGTATAGTTTGTTCATTTGTATCTGATATTTACAAGTTAAGTGAAATGCTTCAAAATCAAAAGGATATAAAAACTATTAAGTGTAAGGATTACATAAAGAACCCAAAACCTAATGGATACCAAAGCCTGCACCTAATCCTGCAAGTTCCTGTTTTTATGTCTGACAGAGTTGAAGATATCTGTGTGGAAGTACAAATTCGAACTATTGGCATGGATTTTTGGGCAAGTTTAGAACATAAAATCTATTATAAATACAATAAAGAAGTACCTAAGCATCTAACGGATGAACTTAGAGAGGCTGCTATTTCAGTGGCTCAGTTAGACAAGAAGATGGAGAACATAAATAAAGCAGTTAACAGTTTTAAGGAAGCTGATAATCCTGAATATGAATTACAGGAAATATTCATTGACGATAAGAGCTTTTATCTCCCAGACGAGTTTTTACGTGTTTGGTAAGAGAGTTTTCAGCACTAAAGGTTAGTTAAGGTGAAAGACCTTGGTAAAATTATGTCAATCTCAAGTATAAAACAACTCTAAATAATAATACTATATAGAAGGCCATAGTAAAAGGAGTTGTTATTATGAATTTTAATTCCTGGTGGTATATGGGATTGGCAATTATAAGCCTTGGCATTTTAATTTTTATATATTCTAAAAAAAGAAAATCTAGTTTTTTATTGTTATTCTTGGTAATGGTTGAATTTGCTTTTCTTATTGAAACTGTAATCTATATTTTTGGGGGCAGCTATCAATACTTTCCTAAGATAATTAAATATAATTCCTATTATGATAGTAATGTAGGTGCTCTTGTTTCAAACTTACTAATAGTACCTGCCTTGGCTACCTTAATAGGTGTCTTTAAATTGAATTGGCTTTGGATTAGCTTTTTTACAGCATTTCTAACTTTCACTGAGTGGCTGTTTTTAAGGCTTAATATATATGAACATAATTGGTGGAAAACAGGGTATACAACCTTTGGCCTTCTTTTTGTATTTTTTCCTTTAGGAAAGGTAATTTATAGACAAATATCAAAGCCATTAAAGGGAATTAAGCACTCTATATTTTTATTTTTATGCACTGCACCGATTTTAGGCTGTATGCATATTATTCCTATTATGTGGCTTTCTAATAGGGCTTATTTTCTCGGGTGGTTTAAAGATTATGCCCATGACACAACTGCCTTTGCCTCACTTTATCATGTAGTGGTAGCAATAATTTTTACTATATTGATAAAGATCAACTGGAGACACAGAGGATTAAAATATCTGGTTATGGCAAGTATTACTTTTGTCACTACGCTAATTCTTACGAAGATTGGAATACTGAAAAGCTATGTATGGTGGGACCCGTGGTATTATATATTTTACCATGTGATTGTTTTAACAATGTCTGGAGCTATAAGTAAGAGGTTGTCTAGGGGGAGTAGTGGAAGGAGCATTTAAAAGGAAGGTTCCACAGATAAAGAAAAGGTTGATGATTTAAAAGAACTTTTAGATATATGGATTGAGAGTCAAGGAGGAAATCTAAAGCTATATTAATAAAACCTTAAGGTTTTATTAATAAAATTACTATGATATAAATTTTTACTTTGCAGTACTATAATAATGAGTGAGAACAAGCAAGAATGAAATGAAAAATGGGGGTATTATGAATAAACGGGAGAGAATTGAAATAGTTTTTTTATATGGTGTTTTCATTTGTTACATACTTTTGCTAATTAAAATATTGTTGGTATCAAGAATTTCGTATTCGGGGCCTAGGTCAATCAATCTCATTCCTTTTTATAGTATAAAGGAATATATATATAGTAACTCTGCTACTATAAAAAGATTCGCCTTTGGTAATGTGATTGGCAATATAGTTATCTTTAGTCCTCTTGGTGCATATTTGTTATTATTCAAAAATGATAAAAGAGTAATAACTAATTCGTTGTTTATATTTATAGTGAGTTTGTTTGTTGAAATCATTCAAGGGCTTTTAGGTATTGGATCATCAGACATTGATGATATAATCCTAAATTGTTTAGGTGGATTGATTGGTATTTTAGGGTACAAGTTTTTATTGTGTATATTACGAGATGAGAAAAAAGTACATACTGCAATCACAATAGTATCTGCTATCGGATTACCTCTTATATTATATTATTTATTCATGATGAGAATGAGATTCTAATAGCTTTAGTGCAATGATAGGCTATTGCTGGGAACCTTATTTCTTAACTGGGTGAACAAAATGAATGGCAATTTAAAGGCAATTGAAAAAACCATGAAGTAATTTCAGTTGAAGCACAGGGATTATAATTATTTTAAGGAGAGTTTTATGAATAAAAAAGAAATTGTAACCAAGGAAAACTTAATAGAAGTATTGGATTTATTAGATAGTATGGAAATGAGATATTGGATAGATGGGGGATGGGGTATAGATATTTTACTTGGAAAACAAAACAGAGAACATCGAGATATTGACGTTGATTTTGACGGAGAGTTTACGGAAACTTTATTAAATAAACTGAAAGAAATAGGTTATGAGATTGTAGTTGATTGGAGTCCTTCTCGTATCGAGTTATATCATCTGAAATTGGGATACATTGATATACACCCTTTAATAATAAATGAAGACGGAAGTGCCAAACAGGCTGATCCACAAGGTGGCTGGTATGAGTTTGAAGCAAAATGGTTTTCGACTGCAGTGTTTGAAGGTAGGATTATTCCATGTATTTCTGCTGAGGCTCAAAAATTATTTCATAGTGGATATGAGCCTAGAGAAGTTGATAAAATCGATATGAAAAATCTTGATAGACTTATTATAGAATAGTATATTATACATTATACAAATATCTTGCGAGGAGAATAATAATGGATAACTTAGCCTTTGATAAAAGTTCTTTTGATGTAATATGGTCGGAAGCATTCTTGAAAAAATATGATTATGTTGATGAGGTTAAAGAATTCATTGAAGCAGACATGTATAATCGTTTTAAGGATTATTACAGCTATGTATTTTATATCGCAAAGAAAAAATAGTAGTTTAGTGTAACCTTCAATAATAAACATCAAAGGAGTGTATTTGTATGGTAGATAATATTATTAAATTAGTAATAGAGAAGCTATCATCTTTGCCTTATATAGAAGGCATTGTATTGGGAGGCTCACGTGCAAGAGGCACTCATACAAAGGATTCAGATATAGATTTTGGAATCTATTACAATTTAGAATCATTTGACCTGAATGCTATTAATCAACTTGCTACAGAGTTGGATGACGAGCATAGAAGCAACCTTGTTGTACCTCCCGGAGCATGGGGTAATTGGGTTAATGGCGGCGGATGGTTAGTCATAAATGGGCATCATGTGGATTTAATTTTACGTGATATAAAACGGGTAGAACAAATAGTAAAAGATACAGAGCAAGGAATTGTTACTGCCAATTACCAGACGGGACATCCCCATGGATATATTAGCGCCATGTATCGTGGAGAATTAGCAATCAGCAAAGTGCTTTATAACAAAAATAGCGGGTTTAATGAATTGAAGAAAAAAGCAGAGATTTACCCTACTGCTTTAAAGAAGAGCTTGATAAACTTTTTTATGTTTGAAGCTGAGTTCTCTTTAATGTTTGTAAAGGCAAATGCGGCAGCAGACGATAAATATTATATTGCAGGCCATGTTTTTCGTATAGTTTCATGTTTAAACCAAGTATTATTTGCATGCAATAATGCTTATTGTATCAATGAAAAGAAAGCTATCAAACTGCTTGAAACTTTTGAATATAAACCTGAAAAATATTCACAAAGGGTTAATTATATTTTTGAAGTACTCGGTTTTTCCACTTTTGAATGCTACCACATGACTGAGAAGCTTTATAATGAAGTGAGGCAAATTGTATCGGAAATAAATAACTTTTGAAAGGTATTCCAGAGATAGAGGATGAAATTCGCCATCCCATAATGTTGATTGTTTCAGCAAGAAAAAATTAAGGGTAGAAATAAATGAAATAAAGCGACTTTTTCACTTTATTAGAAAACGGTAAACTTATGAATATATGAAGATACGGTGAGGTAGATAATATGACATCAAAACAAGATAGTAACAGTGACCTGGTCAAGACTTATTAGTTGATGTTGAGAATAATGATAATAGCGAAAATAACTATGGTTATGCACAATGCTAATATAATTAAAGTTCAAGGACATGATCCTTGACTTATTTTATTCAAAAGTTATATAATCTAAATGTACTAAAATAAAAGCTTTGAGGTGATTA
>NZ_JARUJP010000015.1:0-105819 GCF_033659955.1 Clostridium tanneri | reverse complement strand
AGATATATAGTTTTAGAAATTTAAGAATTGCTACTGCAGTTCTTTTTTTATTTTTATAAATTTTTATAGCAGGCTATTATAGTTAAGATAGTTGAAGAAACTGTGACGTAGAGAGAATAGTAAAATAAAAAGATAGGGTTTTAAATAAGAACCCTATCTTTTTATTGCTTTGTTACTTTCTTTCCATCAGATATTAAAACTACTGAACCATCGATATCTGTTCTATAAGTTTGTATATTTCTCTTTTTTAACTCTGCAGTAGTTTCCTTATGGGGATGTCCATAATCATTGTTTTTTCCTAAGCTTATAACTGCAATTTTTGGGGAAACTTTATCTAGAAAGGCCTTTGATGAAGAAGTTGAACTTCCGTGATGGCCAACTTTTAATACATCACTACGGATATCATAGTTCTTACTCAAGATTTCCTTTTCACTTAGTTTCTCAGCATCCCCTGTAAATAGGAATTTGGAATCTCCATAGGTTATCTTTATTACAGCAGAATAGTTATTTACGTCTTCGTAGTTTGTGCTATTAGGTGCAAGAATTTCGCACTTTGTATTTTCTCCTAAATCTAAGTTGATGCCAGCTTTAGCTGAATTTATCTTAAGGTTTTTAGATTTAAGAGCTGTAATCATACTTTCAAAGGTTTTAGTATTTGCTGTTTTCTTAGGAGCATAGAACTGGCCTATTTCATATTTTTTTATCACTACATCCATTCCACCTATATGATCTTCATGAGGGTGGGTTGCAACTACATAATCTAATTTTTTTATGTTTTGCTTATTTAAATAGGATATTAACTTATCGGTGCTGTCATTTGGACCTGCATCAATAAGTAGGTTTTTACCATTTACCTGAACTAATATGCTGTCACCTTGACCAACATCTATATAATTTACCTTCATTACATTCTTGTTCTCTATTTTATTTGTATTTTCACTAGAAGGTGAATTGCTGCAGCCTGTAATAAGGGATATTAATATCACTAGTGCTGCAAATATTTTTATATATTTTTTTCTAATCCTCAATTTATACATCTCCTTTTAAGATTTTTAATGTGAATTATGATATAATATACTATTGTAACACTTGTAATTATAATAGTAAACTTTATTACAAAGGAGCGAATGTAAAATGAAATCATTTTTATTTTATTTGAATTTTTTTACATATATCATTAAACTAAACATGAAGAAAAATGAGTTTGAGAAATTAAAGAAGCAAGGTAATAAAAGCGAAATTATTAGCTATTTAAATAATGTTGTTCTTGGCTGGGCATCCCATGTACTAAGCTATGTAAAAGCAGATATCAAAGTAGTGGGAAGAGAAAATATTCCAGAAGAAACCTGTCTTTACGTAGCCAACCACCAAGGATTTTTTGATATACCAATAATGATTCACAGTTTAGATAAAACAGTTGGATTTATTGCTAAAAAGGAACTACTAAAATTCAGGGTTTTAACTTATTGGATGGAGCAGATGCACTGTATATTTATGGACAGAAGCAACATGAGGGAATCTATAAAATCTATAAACGAAGGTGTTGAAAATCTTAAAAATGGACATAATCTAGTTATTTTTCCTGAAGGAACAAGAAGTAAAGGACCAAGTATTGGGGAATTCAAAAAAGGAAGTCTTAAACTTGCTTTAAAATCCGGGGTTCCTATAGTACCAGTAGCTATAGACGGAAGCTATAAACTTAGAGAAGGAAATGAAAAAAGTGCAATAAAGTCAGCAGAAGTTAAAGTGACTATATGCAAACCTATTTATATGGATGAGCTTTCAAAGGAAGAAAAGACAGACTTAGCAGAAAAGGTTAAGGAGATAATTGCAAGTAACATAACCATTGAATAAATAGCTATCTAGTATTTTTAACATATTATGAAAATATTGGATAGTAAAAAAGGCTTACAGCTAAAATAGCTGTAGGCCTTTTTTGGCTAAAAATAAGGGATGTAACTCTAATTGAGGCAAACTTAATCCTGTTAGGCTTTTCTATAATTAAAAAACTAATATGAAAAATATAAATTTTTAATATTAACAATAAAAAATTAAAATTATTTATATATTCTAAGTGATTTTTTCATGTAAATCTATCCTACAAAAGTAGACTAACCTATTCAGAAGATAGTAAAGTGCCAATTATCTTATAAAAAAATCCTATTTTATTATAAAAAGCTCAATTATGAAAAATGACGAAATAAAATTGCAATAATTTAAAGATTTTTATTTGCAAATACAAATCTTAAGTGTTAAAATATAACCGTAGATATGCTTTAAATATGCAATTTTAAGTAGCAAAATAAATATATATGCAATATAATAGAATAAATATAAAAAGGAAAAAGTAAATCTATCTAACATAGTTTTGAAATATATAGGTCTTAATCATGCAAAACTGTCTCGGGAGACATTGAGCCAATAATTGTTTATGATTGGGGGAGAATAAAATGAATAGTACAAAAAAGTTTAATTATGAATATCAATTGCAGAATATTGAAGCTCCAAATTTATATAAGAATATATTTCCTTACTCAGAGGTGCCTAAAGTAACTTTTAATCAAATTCAGCTTCCGATGGATTTGCCAGAAAACATATGGATTACAGACACTACCTTTAGAGATGGACAGCAGTCTATGCCGCCGTATAGTGCCGAGCAGATTATTAGAATTTATGATTATCTCCATAAGTTGGATAACAATTCGGGAATAATTAAGCAAACAGAATTTTTCCTATATACTGAGAAAGATAGAAAAGCAGCACAGGTTTGCATGGAAAGAGGATATAAGTTTCCTGAGGTTACATCATGGATAAGGGCCAATAAAGAAGATTTTAAATTAGTAAAAGAAATGGGGATAAAGGAAACAGGTATGCTTATGTCCTGTTCTGATTATCATATTTTTAAAAAGTTAAATAAGACAAGGGAACAAACTATGGAAATGTATCTTTCTATAGTTGAAGAAGCTTTAAATAATGGGATTCGCCCAAGATGCCATTTAGAAGATATAACAAGAGCAGATTTCTATGGTTTTGTAGTTCCTTTAGTAAATAATTTAATGGAGCTTTCGAAGAAATATAAGACTCCTGTGAAGATAAGAGTTTGTGACACTTTAGGACTAGGTATTCCTTATAGTGGAGCTTCTCTTCCAAGAAGTGTTCAGGGACTTATTCATGGACTGAGAACTAATTGTGGTGTACCATCAGAATGGATAGAGTGGCATGGACACAATGATTTTTATGCAGTGGTAAGTAACTCAACTACAGCATGGCTCTACGGAGCATCTTCAATAAATACCTCACTTTTAGGTATAGGAGAAAGAACAGGAAACTGCCCACTAGAAGCCATGATATTCGAATATATCCAACTAAAAGGTACTTCCAAGAATATGGATATGAGCGTTATAACAGAGCTTGCGGAATACTTTAAAAGAGAAATGAAATATAACATACCAGAAAGAACTCCTTTTGTTGGAAGTCAGTTTAATGTGACAAGAGCAGGTATACATGCAGATGGAATTCTTAAAGATGAAGAAATATATAATATTTTCGACACAGATAAAATACTAGGAAGACCAGTAGTAGTTGCTGTTAATGAGTACTCCGGTCTTGCTGGAATTGCAGCTTGGATTAATACTTATTATAGACTAAAGGATAGTGACAAAATTGATAAGAAGGATCCAAGAGTGGCTGAAATGAAAGAATGGGTAGATGAGCAATACGTAGATGGAAGAACAACAATTATCGGTAATAATGAACTAGAACTATTGGTAGAAAAGCTTATGCCTGAAGTTATAGAAAATAGAGAAGGAAGAGCTAGCTAAAAGGAGGAAAAGGGATGGGACTAAATGTTGCACAAAAAATAATAAAAAATCATATAGTTAAGGGAGAAATGGTAGCAGGGCAGGAAATTGCTATAAAGATAGACCAAACTTTAACACAGGATTCAACAGGAACTATGGCTTACCTTCAATTTGAAGCTTTAGGAATAGATAAGGTTAAAACAAAAAGGTCTGTTGCTTATATTGACCATAATATACTTCAATCAGGACCAGAAAATGCAGATGACCATCTTTATATTCAAACTGTAGCTAAGAAGCATGGAATATATTTTTCAAAACCTGGTAACGGAATATGTCATCAAGTGAATTTAGAAAGATTTGGAGTCCCAGGAGACACTCTCCTAGGCTCCGATAGTCACACACCTACTGGTGGTGGAATAGGGATGCTTGCCATAGGTGCTGGTGGATTAGATGTAGCAGTAGCTATGGGAGGCGGAGAATATTACATTAATATGCCTAAAATAGTTAAGGTAAACTTGAAGGGCAAACTAAAAGAGTGGATTTCTGCCAAAGATATAATTTTAGAGCTTTTAAGAAGACTTACCGTAAAGGGCGGCGTTGGAAGAATATTTGAATACTGCGGAGAAGGAGTTAAGACATTATCAGTACCACAGAGAGCTACTATAACAAATATGGGAGCAGAACTTGGAGCTACTACATCTATTTTCCCTAGTGATGAATTAACTTATGAGTTTCTAAAGGCTCAAGGCAGGGAAGAAGATTTTATAGAGCTTAAGGCTGATGACGATGCAGTATATGATGAGGAGGTAGAACTAGATCTGTCACAGTTAGAACCTATTGTTGCGTGTCCTCACAGTCCTGATAATGTTGTTGCTGTTTCTTTTTTAAAAGATATAAAAGTAGATCAGGTATGCATAGGAAGCTGCACAAACTCCTCCTATGCAGATATGATGAAGGTAGCAAAAATATTAGAAGGAAAAACTGTAAATGAAAAGGTGTCATTAGTTATTGCACCAGGATCAAAACAAGTTTTAAATATGCTTGCAAAGAATGGAGCCTTAGCTGCTATGATTGCAGCAGGAGCAAGAATTTTAGAATCAGCTTGTGGGCCATGTATAGGCATGGGACAATCGCCTGCTACAGATGCGGTATCTCTTAGAACCTTTAATAGAAACTTTGAAGGACGTTCCGGTACAACTTCTGCCAAGGTTTATATAGTAAGTCCGGAAATTGCAGCAGCTTCTGCACTAACTGGTTATATAACAGACCCTAGGGAGTTGAGAGAAGCCTTTGATATAGAAATGCCAAAGGACTTTCTTATAAATGATAACCTAATTGTTCCGCCAGCAGCAGATGGAGAAAAGGTTGAGGTAGTTAGAGGACCTAATATTAAGCCTTTCCCTAAAGCAAAGGCTTTGGAAAATGAGGTTACTGGAAAGGTGTTAACTAAGGTAGGGGATAACATAACTACAGACCATATTATGCCTTCCAATGCTAAGCTTTTACCTTATAGATCCAATATTCCTTATCTTTCTGAGTACTGTCTGACCCCTTCTGATAAGGATTTTCCTAGAAAGGCTAAGGAAAACAATGGAGGATTTATAGTTGGGGGAAGCAATTACGGCCAGGGTTCCAGCAGAGAACATGCTGCACTTGCACCGCTATATTTAGGAATAAAGGCAGTACTTGCTAAATCCTTTGCTAGAATTCATATGGCTAACTTGATAAATAATGGCATAATGCCTCTTGTTTTCAAAAATCTTGAGGATTATGACAAAATAGATATATTAGACGAACTTTTAATAGAAAATGCAGTAGAGCAGGTAGGTACAGGGGTTATTATAGTTAGAAACAAAAGTAAAAATGAAGAATATCAAATGATTTTAAATATTACTGATAGACAAAAGGATATGATAAAAGCTGGTGGACTGCTTAATATGTCCAAAGCCAATAACTAGATAACTTTTATAGCTGGCAATGGACAGTAAGAAAAACCAATTAAAAGCTGTCTGTTGCCAGAAGCCATTAGCTTTATCATAGTTAAATTATAAGTTTTGGAGGGGAAATTATGTTGCATAGAATTACACTTATTCCTGGAGATGGTATAGGACCAGAAGTTACTGCTTCTGCCAGAAAAATTGTAGATGCTTCAGGAGTTAAAATAGAGTGGGATATAGTACAAGCTGGAGCTGCTGTTATAGAAGAATACGGCACACCTCTTCCAGACTACGTGCTAGATAGCATAAAGAAAAACAAAACTGCTTTAAAGGGTCCTGTCACTACTCCTGTAGGAAAGGGTTTTAGAAGTGTAAATGTTACACTTAGACAGACTTTAAACCTTTATTCTAATATAAGGCCGGTAAAAACCTATGAGGGTGTAAAGTCTAGGTATGATAATGTTGATCTTGTTATATTTAGAGAAAATACAGAGGATCTATATGCTGGAATAGAACATATGGTTAGCGGGGATATCGCAGAAAGCATAAAGATTATATCTAAAAAGGCTAGTGACAGAATAGTAAGGGCTGCCTTTGACTATGCCAGAAAGCACAATAGAAAAAAAGTGACAGCGGTTCATAAAGCAAATATTATGAAACTCTCTGACGGTCTTTTCTTAAAATGTGCCAAAAACATAGCAGATGAATATAATGATATAGAATTTGAAGATGTTATAGTAGATGCTATGAGTATGAAACTTGTATTAAACCCAGAAAATTATGATGTTCTTGTAATGCCTAATTTATATGGTGACATTCTTTCAGATATGGCTTCTGGTCTTGTTGGCGGACTTGGACTAATGCCTGGAGCTAATATTGGAGAAGATGGTGCAGTTTTTGAACCAGCCCATGGCTCAGCACCGGATATAGCTGGCCAAAATAAAGCCAATCCATCAGCGGCTATTTTGACAGCAGTGATGATGCTTAACCACATTGGAGAGAGTGAGGCGGCAGAAAAAATTGAAAAGGCATTGGCAGAGACTATAAGAGAAGGGTTATGTTTAACAGAAGATTTAGGCGGCAGTGCTGGAACTACTGAATTTACTGAAGAGGTAATTAAAAAAATGAGTATATAAACAGAAAAAGCAGCATCAGTTAAGATGTTGCTTTTTCTGTTTGGTATTTTATGTATTAAGCATAATAAATATTCCAAATGTTATACCCTTTCATTAAATATAATTAATTTTATGTAGAATATTCCAAGTTCATGTAAAATAATATATAATTGATATAATAGATAGGTATAAGTTTAAGTAACGCATCAGCCCTTTATTATAATAGTAAATGGAGTGTTTATATTGAGAATTAGAACTAAAATTTTTAGTATTATGCTAATGTCCTTGATATTAATAATTATAGGTGTCTATATGGGGACACGGATATATATTATAAGAGATATAAAACATCAAGAAGAAGAAAGTGTGTTTAGCAGAGTTAAGCATGCAGAATATTTAATTGATAGTAGTAGCGAAGAATTAAATTCTATTAGTGCAGATTGGGCACCTTGGGATGACACTTTGGAATACATGAGAAAAAGTAATTCTGAATATATTCAATCTAATATAAACGAATATACCTTTAGCACTTTAAAGATTAATACAATTATTTTTCTGGACAAAAACAATGAAATAAAGTATTCTGCCTTCTTTGACTTGAAAAATAAAAGTGAAGAAGAATTACCAAAGGACTTGTTACAATATATTAAAGATAAAGGCAAGTTAATAACCAATCACAAAGATGTACATAGCGTAATATCTGATAAAATATCGGTAAATGGACAACCTATGATTATTTCCTCAAGACCTATAACAGATTCAAGGTTCAGTTCTCCATCAGAAGGAACTGTTATTATGGGAAAATATATAAATAGCTCTATTATAAATAAAATTGAAAATGTAACAGAATCTAAAATAAGAATAAATAAAATTAATGATTCTAACGGTATAATAAGTGCAGGAAACAAAAGAATTGATTTTAATAAACAAAATGTTTATGTTGAAAAAGTAGACAGGAATAAAATAGTATCCTACTCTATAATTAAGGGGACAGAGGGTAAACCGCTATTCCTTTTAGAAATGACATCTAAAAGAACTCTTTATAATAATAGTATCAGCTCTGTTCATTTCTTTGTTTTCGTTCTTATAGTTTGTACCATAAGTCTTTTTGCGTTAGCTATGATCTTATTAAAGGTGCTTGTAGTCAGACCTTTAGAGACTATAAGCAATGAAGTTAGTAAAATAGATTTAACAAACAGCTTGATTTCTAGAGTTAAGGCTAAAGGTAAAGATGAACTTGGGAAGTTATCCTTTGAAATAAATAATATGCTGGAGAAGATCGAATTAAATAATAAAAAGCTTTCAGAAAGTGAAAAGCAGCTTAAGTTAGTGTTAGAAGGTGCTAATGCAGGTTTTTGGGATTGGGATATGGAAAAGGACACCTTACAGCTTAACGAAAGGTTTTTGTCTATTACAGGTTATTCAAAGGAGGAGGCGCCTTTATCTATTAGAGGTTGGAAAAAAGTAATTCATAAGGATGACTATGAGTACGCTCAGAGTTTTTTCAAAAATAGTATGTGGAGAACTTTAGGTATAAACATTATGGAATTAAGGATTCTTACTAAGAAGGGTGACTATAAGTGGATATTAAATCAGTGCAGAGTTGTAGAGTATACTAAAGACGACAAGCCTAAAAGAATGGCAGGTATAATAACGGATATTGATGATAAAAAGAGGTATGAACAGCAGCTAAATTACCTAACCTACTATGATAAGCTTACAGGGATTTTTAATAGAGGATATTATGAATTTATGATTGAAAAGATAAACAGCAATGGAAGGCTGCCTCTTTCAATTATAATGGGGGATTTAAATGGATTAAAAATAACTAATGATACCTTTGGACATGAAGAAGGAGATATGTTATTGAAACAGTCTGCGGAGGTATTAAAAGAGGTTTGCGGCTCTAACGCAATTGTGTCCCGTTATGGTGGAGATGAATTTATAATAATATCAGAAAACACAAATAAAATGGAAGCAGAGGCAATGTGTTTAAAGATAAAGAACGAATGTCTAAAGAGAAAAGTAGGCTCGATTTATATAAACATAGCTCTAGGACATGCTACTAAAGAGAAAAGAGAACAGGATATAGCTGATATAATTAAGAAAGCGGAAGAAAAAATGTATAGGAACAAGTTGTTAGAGGACAAGAGTTCAAGAAACAGCATTATTTCTTCACTAAGCAAGACCCTATCGGAAAAAAGTTATGAAACAGAAGAACATGCTGAACGTATATATAACTATTGTGTAAAGATATGTGAACTCCTAAACTTAAGTACAAGCAAAGCGGATGAGCTATATTTGTTAGCTAAGCTTCATGATATAGGTAAGATTGCAATAGATGATAAAATCTTAAATAAGAAAGGCAAGTTAACTGAAGAGGAATGGGCTGTTATGAAGACTCACTCAGAAATAGGATACAGGATAGCTTCTTCTAACCCTGATTTAAGGCATATTGCCTATAAAATACTTACCCACCATGAAAGATATGATGGAACTGGATATCCTAAAGAGTTAAAGGGAGATGATATTCCGCTTCTTTCCAGAATAATGACTATAGTAGATGCCTTTGATGTTATGACTCATGAAAGACCTTATAAAAAAGCTGTGTCTGCTGAGGAGGCAATAAAAGAATTAAGGAGATGTTCTGGAACACAGTTTGATCCTAACTTAGTGGAGATATGCATAAAGGCTTTTATGGAAAAAGAGTCTTGCGAAAATTCAGAGGTGATTTAGTTTACTGAATGATAAAAACCCCACCTTGGCAATGCAGGTGGGGTTTTCTTAATTTTCTATAATAGAGAATCTTTTTATTTCATGTACATAAGGTAGCTCCAGTAGTTTGTTTATTTTAGAGCTTAGGAAATCTTCACTTTTACATTTAACTAGAGCAACAACTTCACCGGGATTAGTTGCGTATTTAGAAAATATATGGCAGTTTTCAAAGTCTCCGGCAATGCTGCACATAACCTCTATTCTAGCTTTGGTTTTTATTCTTACAAACCAGCTGGAACTATTATTCCAGTACTTTTGTACAGAGGCTTCCTTTTCGTTAAATCTAAGTACTTTTTTATTTTTGTTTTGAATGATATCGGTGATATCTCCAAATACGGAACTGGCAGTAGGAAGCATTCCGGCGCCTTTTCCTGTAAATAATACTTTTCCAACGGCATCGCCTTCTAATACAATAGCATTTAGTTCATTTTCTACCTTGCCTAGTTGAGAATTATTTTTTACCATAACAGGTTTTACAGCAGCATAAATTTTATCTTCTTCTCTGCTGCTGATAGCTAGAAGTTTTATGTTATATCCATGTGCTCTAGCATATTTAAAGTCTTCTTTATCTATTTGAGTTATGCCCTCTGTGACTATGTCCCTCCAGTTTAGCTTTTCATTATAAGCTATAGTTGAGAGAATAGAAAGCTTTCTAGCCGCATCGTAGCCTAAAACATCTGATTCAGGATTGGCCTCTGCAAAGCCTAGTTGCTGAGCTTCCTTAAGGGCATCTTCATAACTGAGGTCTTCCTTATCCATTTTCGTAAGTATAAAGTTTGTAGTACCGTTTAGGATTGCTTTAATGTTTTTAATTTCGTTTCCGATAAGACATTCCATTAAAGGTTTTAAAATAGGAATACCGCCACCTACACTTGCTTCAAAGTTAAGTGTTACTCCATTTTTGTCAGCTAAGTCTAAAAGTTCTTTGCCATGTTCAGCAATAAGATCTTTATTAGCTGTTACCACATGCTTTTTTAGTTTTAATGCTCTTTTTATATATTCATAAGCGGGATCAATTCCACCCATAACTTCTACTACTATATCCACAGATTTTCTGAAAATATCCTCTATATTATTTGTAAGTAAGTTAGAATAAACTTTTTCTCTATGTTTTTCTATATCTCTAACAAGAATGCTAGATATTTTTAATTCCTCACCGGTAATTTTTTTGAATCTTTCCCTATTCTTCGTTATAAGCTCAGTTATACCTGTACCAACTGTGCCGTAACCTAGGACTGCTATTGATGCCATAAACTCTACCTCCTAATTAGTATTATTGATAAAACTTTTATTTTGCCGAAAAACAAAGAAGTCTTATAGGCTCCCAGCATTATAGTCCGCGTTATTCCAATTACTTTTGATACTATCTAAAAACTCCTTTAAAAATTCTTCGTATTTTCCTGGTTCCAGTAAGAAAGAATCATGTCCGCAGTTTGACTGGACTTCATGGTACTCTAAATTTACACCGCTTAAGCTTAGTATATCTCTGCTTTTTCTAAGTTCACCTATGTGGAAGAGAGTATCAGAGGAGATTGAAGCTAGTAGAAACTTGGATTTTATTCTACGAAGGGCTGCTTCATAGGAACCGTATTCTCTTTTTAAATCAAATAAATCCATTGCTCTTGTTATATAAAGATAGGTGTTAGCATCAAATCTATTTACAAGCTTACTTCCTTGGTAGTTTAGGTAACTGTCTATTTCAAATTCTGCATCAAACCCTTGATAGAAATCTATTATATTACTTCTAGTTTTTCTTCCAAATTTTTTATTCATTAAATCCTTAGTTTGATAGGTGAGCATAGCAATCATTCTTGCTATAGATAAGCCATTGAAAGGAACTGCTGCCTGGTAGTAGTCTCCTTTATTCCAGTTAGGATCAGTTATTATGGCTCTTCTCATAATGTGATTTATTCCTATAGACTCTGTACTTAGGTTAAGAGGTGAAGCTAAGTCTATAACTCCGTCTATAAAATCAGGATAAGATACTGCCCACTGAAGTGCTTGTAGTCCACCCATAGAACCGCCTACTACAGCTAAAAGATGGTTTATATTAAAGTAATCTAGTATTTTCTTTTGGGCATTAACCATATCTTTTATTGTAACAATAGGGAAGGTTATTCCATAAGCTTTGCCTGTTTCAGGATTTATAGATGAGGGGCCTGTGGAACCGCTGCAGCCTCCTAGAATATTAGAGCAGATTATAAAATACTTGTTAGTATCGAATATCTTATCAGCACCTACAAAATCTTCCCACCAACCTTCAGTATCTTCTGGAGCATGCCTAGCTGGATGAGAATCACCAGTTAGAGCATGAGTTATAAGTATACAGTTACTCTTATCCTCATTCAGCTTTCCATAAGTTTCAAAGCATAGAGTTATTGGACCAAAATTTTTTTCGCTCTCAAGGAGAAAGTCTTTCTTTTTAGAAAAGGTAAGATACTCCTTAAAACCTTCCTTTCTATAATTAAATTCATTCAATAGATACACCTCCAAATTTATAAAAAGACAATTGGTAGTAAATATATTAAAGATACTATGCTATTAGGAGGAAACATGGGATACTACCAATTGTCTAGTGGGCTATATTAATTCAAAGTTATAATGTTATAAAGCATTAATTTTATAAAGTTAAGGCCTTATACTTGCTCTAATGCGTCTGAAAGATCTGCAATCAGGTCAGTCACATCTTCAATTCCTATAGAAATTCTTATAAGTTCAGGGCTAACTCCTGCTTCAGTTAACTGCTCTTCACTAAGTTGAGAGTGAGTTGTAGAAGCTGGGTGAATTATTAAGGATTTAGCATCTCCAACATTAGCAAGGTGTGAGAATATTTTCACGTTCTCTATTATCTTTTTACCAGCTTCAACTCCGCCATTTACCCCAAAAGTGAATATAGAACCGGCTCCTAGAGGAAGATACTTTTTAGATAAATCATAATATTTGTTACCCTCTAATTCTGGATAGTTAACCCACTGAACTTTAGGATGATTACTTAAGAATTCCACGATTTTTCTAGTGTTCTCTACGTGCTTTTGTACTCTAAGGGATAGAGTTTCAACTCCTAATATAAGTAAGAAAGAGTTGAATGGTGATATACAAGCTCCTAAATCTCTTAAAAGAGATACTCTTAACTTAGTAATATAAGCAGCAGCACCAACGGCTTCTACAAATTTTAGTCCGTGATAACTTTCGTCAGGCTCTACTAGACCAGGAAATTTTCCATTATCCCAGTTGAATTTTCCTGAATCTATAACTATACCACCTATAGATGTGCCGTGTCCGCCAATGAACTTTGTAAGAGAATGAACTATAATATCTGCGCCAAATTCGATTGGTCTGCAAAGATAAGGTGATGCAAAGGTATTATCTACTACTAGAGGAACACCATGGCTATGTGCAATATCTGCAACAGCTTGAATATCTACAAGGTTTATTCCTGGATTACCTATAGTTTCTATATACACTGCCTTAGTTTTTTCAGTTATAGCAGCTTCAAAGTTTGCTGGATCATCTGGATTTACAAGATTGACCTTAATTCCAAAGTTTTTAAAGGTATGAGTAAATAGTGTGTAAGTTCCACCGTAGAGGGTAGCAGCAGCGACTATTTCATCACCAGCACCTGCGATATTTGTTATAGCGTAAGTAATTGCAGCCATTCCTGAAGCAGTGGCCACAGCACCAACGCCGCCTTCTAGTTGAGCAACTCTTTCTTCTAAGACAGCAGTAGTTGGATTTGTTAATCTTGTATAAATGTTTCCTGACTCTGCAAGACCAAATAAGTTAGCAGCATGTTCTGCGCTGTCAAAAACATAAGAAGATGTTTGATAAATTGGAACTGCTCTTGATTTACTGCTTGCATCTGGTGTGTGTCCTCCGTGTGCTTGAATAGTATCAAATCTTAATTTTCTTGTCATAATAAATTCCTCCTCAAATAATTCATAATTTTGTACTCACACGGAACTTCTATATTTAGAGTTTAACTAAGCAAATTATTTTTACCTCTGCTTAAAAATTTTACGTAAAACAAAAAACTTCTCGTGTTGATGAGACACAAGAAGTTTAAATCCTCATGCTTCTCATCTCTCAGGTTTACTACCTGCTGGAATTAGCACCGTTGAATATACTGTTAATATATTCAGGTTGCCGGGCGTCATAGGGCCAGTCCCTCAGCCTCTCTTGATAAGAAGTTCCGTATTCGATTGAAACTATCATACCAGATATTAGAATGCACTGTCAATATATAAAAAACAAAAGTTTGAATATTAAACTGATGTGAATTTCATAAAGTGTTGATATTCCTTAATTTTCCGTTAAAAAACTTTTTTCTGCAAAAGAAGGGAGGAATAATTATTATATGATAATTATACAACAACTTTATGTGAATTGTTTTTAATCTATGTAATTATAGATCCTTAGAAACCTTATATATCAAGGTTTTATTCTGAAATATGAGCAGTTTCAATGGTTAGAGAAGCTCTAAAGTTTTTGTTGACAAATATAATGAAAAGTATTAATATTAGCATAAAATGTATATAATAAAATTTTCTTATCAAGAGTGGTGGAGGGACTGGCCCTATGAAACCCGACAACCGGCATTCAAAAGTGAATGTATCGGTGTCAATTCCTGCAGAATATTAGTTATTCTGACAGATAAGAATAGTAGTCTCATAATGTTAATTTAAGATTTTTAGAGCTGCTTTTCTTATGGAAAGGCAGCTTTTTTATTTTATAACAGCTGCAAAATCATTACCTAAATACGATAAATAAGGGGGTTTTAAAGTGTTTATAAAAGATTTATTTCTACATAAAAAGTTAACAATATCCTTTGAGTTATTTCCACCAAAACAGAGTGTATCCTTAGATGGAATATACAACACTATTGCAGAGTTAAAAGAGTTGAATCCGGATTTTATAAGTGTAACCTATGGTGCTGGAGGAAGCAGCAAAGACAGGAGTATAGAGCTAGCATCAGCAGTGAAAAATAAATTTGGAATAGAGACAGTAGCTCACTTAACCTGTATAACTTCTACCAAGAGAGAAGTTAAAAATACGTTGGATAAACTACAGGAAAATAATATAGACAATATACTGGCCTTAAGAGGGGATATACCCAAGGATTTTGTATTACCAGAGAACTTAGAGTACAATAGTTCCAAAGACTTAATTTGTGAATTAGCTCAGAGAAAGGGGTTTTGTATATCTGCAGCAGCCTATCCAGAGGGATATATGGGATCTATGGATATAGATAGGGAAATAAAAAGTCTTAGGGATAAAGTAGATTGTGGTGCAGAGGTATTAATTACCCAACTTTTCTTTAATAATAATAGTTTTTATGATTTTAAGGAGAAGTTATATAAGTATAATATTAATACTCCTGTTATTGCTGGGGTTATGCCTGCTGTAGATAGAGATTTAATAAACCGCATTTCATGGATTTCTGGTGCTTCTATTCCTGATAGACTGAAAAAACTTTTAGACAAATATCAGTATTCACCAGAATCTTTGTTAGAAGCAGGTACAGTTTATGCGTCGGAACAGGTCTCTGATTTAGTTGCCAGTGGAGTAGAAGGGATACATCTTTATACTATGAACAAATCAGAAATTGTAAAGAAAATCCTAAAAAGTGTAGAGGAAATTCGTAAGTCTGTAAATTATAAGTCAGTAAGCTCCTTCTAGATAGAACCGTTGCAAGAGGATATTTAGGAGAAAGCAAATCTAAATTAATATATAGGTTTATTAGACACAATTATGGGAAAGGAAGTGGGCAAGATGTCATTAAAAGATAGATTTATGTTTTTTGATGGAGCTATGGGAACTATGCTTCAAAGAGAAGGGCTTAAGGTAGGAGAACTACCGGAAAGTCTTAATATAACTAATCCAGATATTATAAGAAAGATACACCGTCAATATATAGAAGCAGGTTCTGATGTAGTAATTACTAATACTTTTGGTGCCAATGAATTAAAATATAGTAATTCTCAGTTTTTAATAGAAGAGGTCATAACTGCTGGAGTTAAGGTAGCTAGAGAAGCAGCGGCAGATAAGCTTGTAGCTTTAGATATAGGACCTATAGGTCAGATTATGGAGCCTACAGGAAGTTTAAGCTTTGAAGGAGCCTATGAGTTATTTAAAAAACAAGTAATTATAGGAGAGAAAGCAGGAGCAGATCTAATCTTAATAGAAACTATGTCAGATTTATATGAGACTAAAGCGGCAATACTTGCAGCTAAGGAAAATAGTTCTCTGCCAGTATTTTGTACTATGACTTTTCAAGAGAATGGAAGAACTCTAATGGGTACAGATCCTAAAACAATGGTTTTTGTACTAGAAGGACTTGGTGTTGATGCTCTAGGAGTTAACTGCTCACTGGGACCTAAGGAGCTTATGTCTATAGTAGAAGAAATTCTAAAATATTCTTCTATCCCTGTTATGGTTCAGCCAAACGCTGGATTGCCAAGGTATGACGGTGAAAAAACTATTTACGACATAGCACCGGAGCAGTTTGCAGAATATATAAAGACAATGGCAGAAAAAGGGGTAAGAATCTTTGGAGGCTGTTGTGGTACAAATCCGGATTACATTAAAGCAGCAGTGAAAAGTTTACAGGGATTAAAGCCTGCTGACACAAAACCTAAAAATTATACCTCAGTTTGCTCTGCTACTGAAACGGTAATCTTAGATGGTAGTGTTAAAATTATAGGGGAGAGAATTAACCCTACAGGAAAAGCAAGATATAAAGAAGAATTAAAAGAGAAAAGTGTAAAATATATTCAAGCTGAAGCAGTTAAGCAGAAGGAAGAGGGCGCTGATATACTAGGATTAAATGTAGGGCTTCCTGAAATTGACGAGAAGGAAATGATGACTAAGGCTGTGAAGGCAATACAAAAGGTTGTTCAGCTTCCGGTTACCATAGATAGTCCAACTCCAGAAGTATTAGAGGCAGGAGCTAGGGTTTATAATGGAAAGCCTATAATAAACTCTGTTAACGGAAAGGAAAGTACCATGGAAAAGGTGTTTCCTATAGTAAAAAAGTATGGCGGCGCTGTTATTGCTCTTACCATAGATGAAAAGGGAATACCAGCTACTGCAGAGGAAAGAGTAAAGATAGCAGAGAAAATCCTAAAGAGAGCTAAAGACTACGGTATAGATAAAAAGGATATAATCATAGATTGCCTTGCACTGACAGCATCTGCTCAACAGAAGGATGTTCTAGAAACAGTAAGGGCTATAAAGCTGGTAAAGGAAAAACTAGGTGTTAAAACTGTACTTGGAGTAAGTAATATATCCTATGGTCTTCCAAATAGAAAGCTTTTAAATAGAACTTTCCTCTCCATGGCTCTTTATGCAGGCCTTGATTTGCCTATAACCAATACAGGTGATGAAGAGATAAAAGCCACTATTAATGCCTTTGAAGTGCTTTCAAATATAGACAAGGAAAGTAAAAATTATATAAGCAAATATGGAAAGGCTGGTACAAAGGTCAATCAGCTAAATAAGGAAGAGTCTAATTTTGAGGTAAAGAACAATAATTTAGATAAGGACCTAAAAGAAATAATAATAGCTGGAATTGAAGAAGATTCTGTGCAGTGTACTAAGGAGCTTTTAAAGGTTAAAGAGCCTATAGAAATAGTAAACTCATATATTATTCCTGCATTGGACTTTGTTGGAGAAGAATATGAAAGCGGGGAAATTTTCTTACCTCAGCTTATTCAATCTGCAGAAACTGTTAAAAGGTCCTTTGAGGTTATAAAGAAAAGCATTCTAACCAGTGGAACTAGTAACATTGAAAAAGGAAAGATAGTAGTTGCAACAGTTAAAGGTGATATTCATGACATAGGCAAAAATATAGTAAAGGTACTTTTAGAAAACTATGGTTTTGAAGTTATAGACTTAGGTAAGGATGTACCAATTGAAGAGGTAGTTAGAGTGGTAAAGGAAAATAATATTAAGCTTGTAGGCTTAAGCGCCCTTATGACAACTACGGTGGCTAATATGAAAAAGACCATTGAAGCTTTAAAGGAAAGTGGTGATGATTGTAAGGTTATGGTTGGCGGAGCAGTTTTAAATAAGGAATATGCGGAAATGATAGGGGCAGATTTCTATGCTAGGGATGCTAGGGAAAGTGTCAAGATAGCGGAGGAGGTTTTGGGTAAATAGGATAAGTTTATTCATAATAAAATGCAAAGTGAATTTTGTAAACAGGGCTGTGTATTAAGAAAAAATATCTATAAAAGTTCTGATAAAATCCGTTGAACATCATGTAGATAAAAACGAGCAGTGGTATAACTAATTTTAATCTGTTATACCACTGCTCGTTTTTTAACCTAGTTAGAGTTTTTCACAGGGTATAAACCATATAGAAATAATTGAAGTATTAATTAACTTACTATTCTCCTGTATTTATAATTTATTCATTTTTAGAATAAACTAACAAAATTTATAGATAATATATAGCAAAGAATAAAATATGAAAGGATTCCAAGATTAAAGGGAACGGGGCGAGTATAATATGGATATTCAACAAGGTTGCATCCCTATTATGGAGAATATAGATAAAAACATAGATACTGTTAAAACGATTTTAAGCGACAATCAATCCTTGATATATAAAAGATTCGAAAGTGCGGCGGAGGAAAGTATACAATTTTGTTCTATATTTATAAAAAACTTATGTGATACTAAGGAAATAGTGGAGAGTATAATAAAGCCCATAATGTCAAAAGAAATTAGTAGTGCTATTGAAGCGGATAAAAGGATAAATTTTATTCTCCTAAAAGTAATGCTGACACATGATAACAACAAAATAGAAACCATTGATGATTGTATAAATAATCTTGTGAAAGGGAATGCAGTATTATTTATAGAAGGCTGCAAAGAAGCTGTTGTAGTAGATACTTCAAAAAGAAAAGAAAGGGCTATAGAAGAGCCAGAATCTAATAAGGTTTCAAGAGGTCCTAAATTAGGATTTACAGAGTCTATTGATACAAATGTAGCCCTAATTCAGCAAATAATACATAATCAGGATTTAAAGATAAGATATTTAACATTGGGAACACAAACAAAAACGCAAATATGCATAAGTTACATGGAAAATATTGCATCAGATAAGATAGTCGAAGAGGTATTTAAAAGAATAAGAGAAGTAGAACTGGATGGTATTTTGGACTCCTATTATATAGAAAGTTTTATTGAGGATTCACCTCTTTCAGTGTTTCCGACTATAGGATTCACTGATAGGCCTGATATTGCTTGTGCCAAACTTTTAGAGGGGAGAGTTGTAGTAATATGTGATGGAAGTCCACAGATTTTGACTCTTCCTCATTTACTTGTGGAGAATTTTCAAACCAATGAAGATTATTACAAGAGCTATACAATAGCAAGCTTTTACAGGATATTAAGATATATTTCCTTTGCTATAACCAGTTTGACTCCAGCTATTTATTTGGCTATGGTAAATTATCATCAGGAGCTTATCCCAACCAATTTACTTTTTAGCATTATGGCAGCAAGGAATTCCATACCTTTTCCAACAATTTTAGAGTTACTGTTAATGCTTCTAGTTTTTGAAACTCTTATTGAAGCTAGCAGAAGACTACCTCCTAATATAGGGCCAACTGTAAGTATTGTAGGAGGACTCATACTTGGCCAGGCGGCAATTAGTGCAAGATTAGTGAGTGCACCGATTATAATTATGACGGCAGTATCTGGAACAACCAGTTTTTTATTACCTTTTACTACTGGGCCTGTTGTCTTTATTAGATTATTTTGTCTTGCCTTTTCTGCAATGTTAGGATTTTATGGACTAGTTTTCTCACTTATACTGATAACAACATATATGCTTTCTCTTAAGTCCTTTGGAGTTCCCTATACAATGGGGCTTACAACCTTTAGCAGCTATGATGTACAGGATACAATTATCAGGCTGCCTTGGTGGTATATGAAGTACAGAATAAGGATAATTGCAGCTAAAAACCTTGTTCGTAATAGTAGTAAGAAAAAGTTTTCCACGAGGTGATACAATATAATGAAACATAGAAAAAGTATTTTTATATTATTAACTATTGTTTGCAGTGTATTGCTAAGCGGATGCTGGAGTTATAGTGAGATAGACGAGAGATTAGTGGTTGGGACTGTAGGCATAGACTATGCTAAAAAAAAGGATATGTATAGGATAACTATAAGAGCTATAAACGCAAAACCTACTGCCAGTGGTATTGAATTAGTTCCTGTAGTTATATCCACTGAAGGAAAAAGCGTATTTGAAGCAATAAGAAAATCTGCACCTTTATATGGAAGAAAAACTTATTGGAGCCACCTGCAGTCTATTATAATAAGCGATAAAGTAGCTCAAGAAGATGTATTTAAAACATTAGATTTTTTTTATAGAGATGCCGAAGTAAGGCAAGATAACATGCTCTACATCAGCTGTGGTTCATCGGCAGAAGAGGTAGTAAGATTAGAGGCTGTCTTACAGAAGGAAAGACAATTTACCTTAAGGTATGCCATGAGAACACAAAAGTTTGTGGGAACATTTCCTGAGCAGGATTTAGTGGAATTTGGGTCTAAAATTTTAGAGGAGACTATAAAGCCTATTGTACCGATTATTACAATTTATAAAGACCAAGGAAAAGATATGATTAGAATAGAAGGGTCTGCAGTATTCTTAAATCGCAGAATGGTAGGAAAACTTAGCCCCCATGAAACTTTAGTGGTAGTGCTTTTAAGAAATGAATTTAAGAACCCTTTGATGGTTAGTACAATTAATGAAGGGAAAGATCTAACAGAAGCTAAGTTAGCAACTATGGAGATTTTTGACTCAAGAACTAAAATTAAGAGCAGTAAAAAAAGCGATGGTGAAAATATAAGTGTATTAGTGTCTATAGAATTAAATGCAGGTGTTGGTGAGATGAATTACCCTATGAATTATGTGGATGAGAAGTCTATAAAAAATCTTAAAAATACTGTAGAGGCTGATATAAGAGACCGTATTCTTAAAACTGTTAAATTTGTTCAACAGGACTATAAATCAGATGTATTTGGTTTTGGAAAGGCTGTGGAAATTAGTAACCCTAAACTATGGAACAACTTAAAAAATGAATGGGATAAAGAGTTTAGTAAAGTGCCAGTAGAGGTGCAGGTAACGGTTAACATTGAAAATACGGGAAAAGTGGTAAGTACAGAATAGGGAGAGGGATTGTTTGGCTATTACATTTGTTATTATTGGATATGGAATTTTATTTATGATTGATGGTTATCCTGTATTGAAAGAGTATAAACTAAGGAAATTCTTACCCTATGCTATAATTTTCTTAATAGCTTTTATTTCTAGCTGCTTAATTGCACTAGAAATAAGGATACCTAGTCCTTCAGAGGGGATTAAAAAAGTTATAATGGTTATTACAGAGGAGTAAAAGAGTATTATGAGAGAGGAAATATCATCCAAACAGGCAGCAGCTTTAATTTTAGCTTTTATTTTAGATGGAGCAATAATATTTCCAACTGCAATAGAAGCACAAAGAAACTCATGGATTTCTGTAATTATTGCATTAGGAGCAGCATACATACTTTTCATGCTTTATTATAAAATACAATTAATTTATGAAGGTGAAGACCTATATTCAATAAATGAGAAGGTTATGGGGAGGATTCTAGGAAAGGTTATAAATATTCTGTATGTATGGTATTTCTTGCATTTAGGGGCACTTACATTAAGAGACTTCGGGGAGTTTATGAATACATTAACTATGCCTGAAACTCCTAGAATGGCAATTATAATTTTATCCGCATTAACAGCAGTATATATGGTAAAAAAGGGGTGTGAGATTATAGCAGAGTTTTCGTTATTTGCTACCGTAATTACTTTGCTTACTATGGGCATTCTTATTACTCTGCTTATATCAAAGATAAATATATATAATGTTCTCCCCATAATGGCACAAGGTATAAAGCCTGTTCTGCTAGGAACCTGGTCTACGCTTACCTTTCCCTTTGGAGAATGTATTTTGTTTATTACTGTGTTTTCTAAAATAAAGAACAAAAAAGCGTTAAAAAAGGGGTACTTTCTAGGATTAATTTTAGGTGGTGTACTGTTGGTGATAAATAGCTTTTTCCAAGTGTCTATATTAGGAGAAAAAATACTGGGTTTTTTATATTTCCCCTTTTACACATTACTTAGCAGAATTAAAGTAGGAGAGTTTATTCAAAGATTAGAGATAATTGGAGGAGTAATTTTAAATGTTTTCGGAATGATAAAAATTAGCTTATGTCTTTATGCTACTTCTCTAGGAATAAGCAATATGTTTAAAATAAATAACTATAAAATATTATGCCTTCCAGTAGGTTTAGTAATGCTTAATTTATCCAACATACTATATGAGGACATAATGAGTTTAGTTTCATGGACTGCCAAATATTATAAATACTATGCCCTTCCTTTTCAGCTTTTCTTTCCGTTATTAATATTTATAGTAAGTAAAATTAGAAACCGAGTTCCTTAAAAATGTGTAGGAAAAACTAAATAAAAAATGGGGGAGCATTTTTAAATAAGCAAGTTTTACTTAACAATTTTTATATAACAGGCTGTTTATCTATAGTTTTAGTTATTTTTTGTCTCTGGCAAAACGACCATGTTGTTATAACAAATTATGCCTATGAGAATTGAAAAATTCCGAGAAACTTTGAAAACTACAAAATTCCTCATATTTCAGATTTGCACAATAAAAATAATGCCGCCTGAACCTAGTAGGTTCTTGGCGGCAAATTTTTTTCTTGAAAAGAAATGATAGGACTTTCTAAAAAATCATTTCTCCTGCCTTATAGCCCTCAGGCAATTCTTCTTCACTTAAGAATTTGAAATTCTCATCACGTAGTATTGGTAAAAATACTTCGTATGGAATCCTGGAAAACTCACAGCCATAGCTACTAGCTCCGAACCACTTACCCTCTTTACTGCTCAAGTTTAAGTCTCTTGCAAATTTTGTATTGTTTGAGCAACTATGAACTGCTAAATCCCAGTTTTCTTCATCGGCTATTTTCATGAATTTAAGAGTTAATTCCTTACTCCAAATCGGAGATATATAGCCATGTCTTGTAATATACATGTTTTCACCATAATAATTATCTATGTTATTCTCATTTAAATGTAATTCTGCACAATTGATAAAATCAACTTTTGTTTCGAAGATTGCTTGTTTTTTCTTAAAAAATCCTTCGAAAAACTCAGGAGTCATTGGAGTTTCAATACCTACATTTTTAATATATTTTTTCGCTATTCCAATATTTTGAATAACCTTGTCTGAACAATTAGAGGCACCAAGATTGAAACGTATCTCGTCAAGACCAGCTTCACCTAATGCTTTCAATGTCTCTTCAGTAGCTAAAGTGCCATTTGTGTATAGATGTTGATAAATTTCAGCATCCTTAAATTTTCTTATAATGGAATAATATTTTTCAATTTCCATAAAGGGCTCTAAATAAACGTAGGAAACTCCAGTGGGTTTCTGGTGAATGGAAAGAAGTAAATCAATATCCTTTTCATAAAATTTTGTACCTCCTATTTCCCACATACCTTCGCCAACGGGAGAAATATTATCTAGTTCTCCATAATTATAACAGAACTTACACTCTAAGTTACATTTGTTCGTTTTCCTAATTGCATTCAAACCAGTTCCCAATAGGCAAGAACGACATCCCTTTGAGAATTTTCTTTCATTTCCCACAAAAAAAGTTCTATTCTCCAAAGTTTTTAAACTTTTAATTTCTGACATTAATGTATCATTTCTATGATCAACCGCTGCCTCAATTTGTGCAAAGGTAGAGTAAATGATTTCTTGTTGTTTTGTCATTAGTTCCTCATCTTCTGGCAATATTGAAAAAAATTCAAACCACATCAACGCATCTTTCTTTGAGATTTTCATAAAATGTCCTCCTCTAGTTAATCCGCCTAAAGACTTAATTTAAGTCTTCTTGCTATGCTTTTTCACATACTCTTCATCAAAAGACATACATGAAACAATATAATTATATAACAATTGTGTTGTTTTGTATCTAAATAAAGAGTTCAATTTTCAACATTATTCTTTAACATAACCTTGTATCAATTAAATCATCCTTTCTTAAGATTAAGTTTGCTGAAAGGATAGGGATAAAAACTATATTTTTCCTTAGAAAGCTAGTAGTTTTCCCATCTCTATTTTATAATAGATTAGTACTAAAATAGAGAGGAGCACAACTATGAATAATTCTATAACTTTAAAAATAAAGAAAGTAAACCCTGATGCAATAATCCCTCAATTTGCCCATGAAGGTGATGCAGGAATGGATTTGTTCTCAGTAGATGACCTAGACATAAATCCAGGTGAATGCAAGCTTATAAAGACAGGTATAACAATAGAGCTGCCTAGAAATACAGAAGCCCAAGTTAGGCCAAGAAGTGGGTTAGCTTTAAAACATCAAATTACAGTATTAAATACACCAGGAACTATAGATGAAGGTTATAGGGGAGAAATCGGTGTAATTTTAATCAATCATGGAAAAGAGAGTTTTTCAGTAAAGAAGGGTATGAAGATTGCACAAATGGTGATCAAACCTGTACTAACAGTTAAAATCCAGGAAGTCCAAGAGTTAACAGACTCTGAAAGAGGGACTGGGGGATTTGGATCTACGGGATTTTAACAGAAATTACAACATAAATAATTTGAACTCTAGCTCAATTTTTCTTGAAAGCTGAGCTAGAGTTTAAATTCATAACATAAGCAAATAGAATTTAAGGGCTATAATTTTAGTAAAACCTATAACAGTTGTTAATAAAAAATAAATTATATAAGCTAGATTACAGAGTATCTTATAAAGTTATTTTATCGTGGTGATTAACATCTAAAGTTACACTAGCTTCTTTAAAATCAATCTCGTAAAGAGTTAACATATCTCCAGCCTGTGCTATTAACATTTCATAACTTGGAAGCTTTTTAGTAAATTCATTTTTTAAATCAAATATAGTTAAGTTACTTTTTTCAACCTTGGCATTAGTCACTCTAACGTGTTCAGAGTTTTCATCTGGAACTTTTGGCACTGTTGTAAATGCTACCGTATTGTTTTCTAAGAATTCCGATGTTTTAGGATTAGTTTTAAAGGATGCAAAATAAACAACACCTTTGTTTTCTGGATTATAATAAAAGTTTACAATTCTAACATTTGGTATATTATTCACAGTAGTCGCTAGGGCTATATTATTAGTTTCTTCCATTATTCTATTAAATTCTTTTAAAAAGTTCATTTTCATTCTCCTTTGTAAGTTGTTTGAAACTACTATTAGAGTTTCTTATTTAATATAGGATTATTCTATCATATAACCTTGACAGCAGTATGTCAGGGTTATATGATAGAATATAAATTAACAAAGGATTGATATAATTGAAGATAGATAGAATAATCTCCATTATTATGATATTGCTTCAACGCAAAAAAATTAGCGCAGCTAAGCTTGCTGAAATGTTTGAAGTAACTCCCCGAACTATATATAGAGATATAGAAACAATAAATACAGCAGGTATACCTATAATTACTTACCCCGGAGTTAATGGTGGCATTGGAATTATGGAAGAATATAAAATCGATAAGAAACTTTTTACTACTTCCGATATCATAACTCTTTTAATGGGCCTTGGAAGTATCTCCGGAGCAATGACTAAAGACGAAATTACTAATACTCTTGTTAAAGTGAAAGCTTTAGTTCCAGATGAACAGATTAGAGATATTGAATTAAAATCAACACAAATTTCTATAGACCTTACCCCATGGATGGGAAACAAGAATTTGCAGCTCAACCTTGAAAAAATTAAAGAGGCACTTAATGAAAAAAGATTACTAACCTTTGAATATTACGACCGTGGTGGTAAAGGCAGCAACCGAAAAGTTGAGCCATATAGGCTGGTATTAAAGGAATCAAATTGGTATCTACAGGGTTACTGTGATTCCAGACAGGATTTCCGTATTTTTAAACTATCTCGTATTTCAGCCCTTAAGATTCTTGAGGATACATTTACGCCACGGGAATTTCATGGCAAGGCCTTAGGATCTTGGGACTATATAGAGAAAAACATTGTTACAATCAAGCTTTTAGTTGATGAATCCCTAAGAGATAGGATGATGGAATACTGCGGAGAAGAAAATATTCAGTCCTATGGAGATAGTAAATTAGTGGTGAACTTCCCCTTTGTGGAAGATGAATTTGGATATAATCTCTTGCTTAGTTTTGGTGATAAATGTAAATGTTTAGAGCCGACACGTGTACGAGAGGAGATTATTAGAAGGATTAAAGAGTTGTTAAGGATTTATAACTATCAGTAACATAAGAAGATTGCTGATTATATTGTTTTGATTTTTAGTAGATGCTCTACCATAAAAAATGCACCTCTAAATATTAGATTTCTATCTAACCCTGGAGGTGCACTTTATTTATTTTATAAGCTTTACAAAGCGCTTCTTTCCGATTTTCATCACATCGCTGCAAGTTAGTACTCTATCTGTATGACATGATGTCAGTTTTTCACCGTTTAACTGAACTCCATCCTGGGTTAACAATCTTATAAATTCACTTCTACTCTTTACAAAATCCATCTCCATCAGTTTAGGGATAACATCGAAAATAGTATCTTTTCCTGTTTCTATTAAGAGTTCTGGAATGTCATCAGGAATAGATTTTTTACTGAATGCTATATCATAATAGTTAACTGCTTTTGACACATCCTCTGGACTATGATAAAGTGATGTAATAATTTTAGCTAAGAGATATTTAATATCCTTAGGATTTGCACCATTATCTAGTTCTGTTTTGATTTTATCGATTTTATCAGGATGCTCATCAGTAGTTAACTCAAAATATTTAATAATAAGTTCATCAGGAACTTCCATAACCTTCTTAAACATTACCTCTGCAGGTTCGCCAACGCCGATATAATTACCAAGGCTTTTACTCATCTTTTCGACACCATCTAGGCCTTCAAGGATAGGCATAAAGATTGCAATTTGCTGCTCCTGACCTAATGTTTTCTGAAGGGTTCTGCCCATAAGAATATTAAAGGTTTGGTCTGTTCCACCTAATTCCATATCAGCTTTAAGTTCAACAGAATCATATGCCTGCATTAGAGGATAGAAAAATTCATGAATTCCTATTGGAATCTGATTTTCATATCTCTTTTGGAAATCATCTCGTTCTAAAATTCTGGCAACGGTAGTAGTAGCGGCTAACTTGATAACATCCTCAAAGTTAAGTTTAGAAAGCCATTCGCTATTAAAACGAACCTCTGTTTTTTCCGTATCAAGCACTTTAAAGATTTGCTGACAATAGGTTTTGGCATTTTCCTTTACCTGTTCATCAGTTAGAGCCACTCTGCCCTTAGACTTTCCTGTTGGATCACCAATTCTACCGGTGAAATCACCAATGATAATTACTGCACGGTGTCCTAAGTCCTGCATTTGTTTGATCTTACGGAGAACTACTGCATGCCCTAGATGAATATCCGGTGCCGAAGGGTCAAGTCCCAATTTGATAGTTAGAGGTTTGTTCTGCTCCAATGATTTTTCCAGTTTTGCAAGTAACTCTTCCTGGTTTACAAGGGTGTGTACCCCTTTGCAGATAATTCTCATCTGCTCCTTTGCTGTTAGCATATTTAACATCTCCCTGAAAATATTATTTTTAATATTAGCAAGGTCTATAAGAAGATAAAAGTAGGCAATAAAAAACTCGCCCCTTTAGAAAAAGGACGAGATAAAATTCGTGTTACCACCTTAAATTTATAAACAACTCACATTGCTTACCTTATCAAGTACGTCATCATAAGATGAGATACTTTATCACGATAACGGGTGAAGATGCTCCGTCGCAGCCTACTAAGAAAAACTATTCGGTGCGAAGCTCAAAGATGTATTCACAATCGCTAACCATGCACCTCTCATCATACGGTAACTTTCTGTTTGGTATACTGATTGCTACTAGTTCTTATCGCAGCTTTTATTTCTTATACTCCGAAATGTAGAATACCACAAATCTTCGTTATGCAGATATTAAATTATTGAAATTATACTCTATTGGTTGTAATAAGTCAATGGGGTAATAAAGAGATTCTACTAATTGATTTGGGTGTAAACTGTGACATAAATTTTTAAAAATAAATAAAAGTATGTTAGAATAAGCAGTATGAGTTTAAACTATTGAAAATCAATTGTAAGCAGGATTTTAAGAAAGGAACATTGGTAAAATATGAAACGAGAAAGACTAAATGAAATTGATATTTTGAGAGGAATAGCATTTATATTTGTTGTAGTACAGCATACCCTAGGGGGATTTTCTAATATTAAGGGACTTCCATACTCTAGCTATACAGTAATGAAGATTATGTATGTTATGGGTAAACCAGCAGTGCCTATGTTTTTGTTTATCAGTGCAGTAGCTCTTTTTTATGTAAGTTTCAACAACTTTGATTGGAAAAAGTATTATGCAAAAAGAATAAAATACATACTTATACCTTACGTTATATGGTCTGCAATAAATATGATTAAACTTGGGAATGAAGAGAGGTTTAAGGACTTTATAGTTCAGGTTATTGCAGGAAATGGAGCCTTTCATCTTTGGTATATGGGAATGGCCCTAGGACTATATCTTATATTTCCTATAATACTTTGGATTGCTAAAAGAATACATTCTTTAGATATTAAAATTAGGACAAGCATCTTTGTTCTATTACTATGTTTATATTATCAAATATCAAAGTATCAGTCAGTTATTTCTGATAACACAGCCAGGTTTATATTTGGAACGCCTACAGAAGTACAGCAGAGAATTATAAATATATCTATATTATTTTGGTTTATATACTTTGTATTAGGAGTGTACTTAGCTTTAAATTATGGGTATATTAAGAAAAAACTTGTAGAATTTAAGGTTGGTATATATGGAGCTTATGGACTGCTGTTTATATATGCTTATCTAAATGAGATAAATAAAGTGAAATATGTGAGAATACTATCCTTGTTATATATGATAGTTTCTATATTAGCATTTTACTTGATCTCGGTTAAACTTGTAGAAAAAGTTAAGGTTTATAAGTCAATGAAATTTATCGGTGATTATTCCTTTGCTTCATATATGGCACATGTTATTGTTATAAACTATGTTGCCAATGATATTATGATAAGATTCAATACTAGAAATTACCTTATAGTAGGAGTTTTAACCTTAATTATAACAGTAGTAGTAACCCCTGTTTTTATTAAGCTAATTAGTTTTATTCCTTTTTCAGAATATATAACCGGTAGCAAAGTGTCTCGTAAGAAATTCATTATAAAAGAAGAATACTCAAAAACAGCCTAGTGTTTACATAAGTTGTACATCATAATTAAAGGGAATGGATTATTAATTATTCAACTACCCTATAATAATATCTCAGGATTTGGAAAGAAAACTAATGAGAAATAATGGATATACATTCCGTTAATAATGTATAATATTAGTATAAGCTTAAAGATTATTCCAATTAGATAATAAGGGGTAGTAAAAGGCAGGTGAGATGGGATGGTTAATAGTAATATATCACTAGACTTAGGATCTGGTATTAAGATAAAGGGATTAAAATTTACTATAGATGGATACATAGTATTTAGAGATTCCGATGGTGCAACATGGACTGAATATAAACTGAAAAGTAAAGAAAATTTTCAAATACGATGGTTAATTGTTGACAAATTAAATAACCAGTATGCTGTTTATAGCGAAGAGCCCTACAGCAAAGGGTTTCTAGAAGAGAATATTAAAAGTAAGGAATATAAAGAAATAGAAAATAAGTCAGCGAAGGTAGAAGACTATAGAGGAAATGTAGATGTAGATTTAGGGGAAGAAGTATTTTACAAGGAGTACGAGGATATTACAGAAACACTGTTAATATCAGTAGAGAATTGGGGCGGACAGCAGGAGTTTTCAAAGGGGTATTATATAAAGGAAAGAGATATTGAGAAACTAGAAGAAGAACCTATTAATAAGTATAACCCGTCTATACTAAACAGTACTAAGAAAAACAAAATAGATGTAAAGCTTGTATTTATGACGATTTTTGCTCTTATAACAATAATATTAACTCTAAGGTCCTGTGTGTTAAACAACAAGGATAACAGACTATCTAAGTTTATAGCTTCAAACAGTGACTTTAAATATGAGACTTCTATAACTTCGGATTTAGACCAAAGTAAAAAGGCTGATGTGTACTCTGGAAATATGACAGTAGAGGAAGCAGCTAAGCTAATTATATCTGGTCTAGAAGGAAACATAGAGGACGTCCAAGAAAATCAAGAGGATGGTACAGTAGGGTTATTAACAAAGGATGAAATGGCATTAGTTTATACAAGTAAGGACTCAAAGACATTGATACAGGTTAGTTCAAGAGAATATGTTTATTCTAGTAGAACTACAGTGTATAGTGGGAGCAGCAGCACAAATAACTACTACAGAAGCTACTATTATAACAGAGGCTACAGCCAAGATCAAAGCAGGTATAAGGATTTAAAAAATGGCTATAGTGATTACAAGAGTGGTAATTCCTCACCAGATAACAGCAGTAGTAATTACAAGAGTGGTAATTTCTCACCAAGTAGTAGCAGTAGTGATTATAAGAGTGGTAATTTCTCACCAAGTAGTAGCAATAGTGATTACAAAAGCGGAAACTTTTCACCGAGCAGCAGCAATAAATATAAAATATATTCTGACAGCATAAGACAGAGCAGTGTAAACTCTAGGTCATCATCAGGTGATGGAATTAGTTCAGGTAAATAAAGAAAGGGGGGTTATAAATGCATGATATACTAAATACTATAATGTACTGTGGAATAGGAATAGTTTTAATGAGTTTGGGAACTTTTCTAGTGGATGTAGTTATACCTTGCCATTTCCCAACAGAAATAAAAAATAAAAATGTGGCAGTAGGCTATATAACAGCAGGCATATATATTGGAGTGGGAATAATTCTAAAGGGGGCAATAATGTCTCCGGTAATAGGAACTTCAACGGCTACTTTATTAGAAGGAATAATGGGTACAATGATATATTTCTTTCTTGGAATTGCTGCCTGTATCCTAGGATATTTAGCTATGCTGGCAATGAATAAGAAATACAACCTAAATAAGGAGATAGCAGATGGAAATCCTGCGGCAGGGTTGATGGTTATGGGATTGTTTATAGGGTTGTCAATAGTAATAAGTGGTGCTATTTATTAGAAAAATTATAGTGGTTTTAAAGAATTTCATATATAAATAGACATATAGAAATTTAAATTCTTAAAGCGCCTCTATATCCTAAAAACTCGGACATATTTAACTAAATATCAGAGGGTGCAGGTGATACAAGTGAATGAAGTTAAAAAGTTCAATTATAAATTACTAATGTTAACAACCTTAATAATTTCAGGCTGCTCCATTATTTATGAGTTATTGATTAGTTCCGTTAGTTCATTTTTAGTAGGAGACAGTATAAAACAATTTTCCATAACTATAGGTCTATACATGAGTGCCATGGGGCTTGGTTCGTATCTGTCTAAACATATTAAAAACAGACTTTTTGATTGGTTTGTTGTTGTAGAAATAGCTGTAGGAGTGTTGGGAGGGATAAGTACCTTGGTGCTATTCCTCTCAAATATTTATATTAAAAGCTATGAATTAATAATGTACCTAGAGATAATTGGTATAGGCACCTTGGTAGGACTTGAGATACCCTTGTTAACCAGAGTTATAGAAGATAACACAAAAAACTTGAGGGTGACCTTGTCTACTATATTTAGTTTCGACTATATAGGAGCATTAATAGGCTCCATAGCCTTTCCGTTAGTACTTCTTCCCAAGTTTGGATACTTTACTACTGCTTTTTTGATAGGAGCTTTAAATATAGTAGTTTCTCTTGTTATAATTTATGGCTATAAAGAATATATTAAAAACTTAAAAAGTTTTAAAATAATCTCTATAGTATTATTCATATTAATGTTTATCGGAACAATTTTTTCTGATAGTATAGCCAGCTCTATAGAAGGAAAGCTCTATAGAGACAAGATAATTTTATCCAAGCAAACGAAGTATCAAAATATTGTAGTTACAAAACACAAGGATGATTTGCGGTTGTTTATAAACGGCAATATACAGTTCTCCGCCAGTGATGAATATAGATATCACGAGACCTTGGTACATATACCAATGAATGTGGCTAAGAAAACAGAAAAGGTTCTTGTATTAGGCGGTGGAGATGGTCTTGCTGTTAGAGAGATATTGAAATATCCACAGGTTAAAAAAATCACCTTAGTGGATTTAGACAAGGAAATGGTACAGCTAAGCAGTACAAATCCCCATATTGTAAAACTAAATAACCAATCCTTAAGTGATAAAAAGGTAGAGCTTGTATATAATGATGCTTTTAAGTTTGTGGAAGGGAATAAAGAAATCTATGATGTAATAATAGTAGATTTACCAGATCCGAATAATGAAAGCTTAAACAAACTGTATACTAGTGTATTTTATAGATTATGTGGTAATAATTTAGCTAAGACAGGGGCTATGTCGGTACAATCAACAAGTCCATACTATGCAAGACAAGCGTATTGGTGTATAAATAAGACTATTGAAGAGGAAGGTTTTAATGTAATTCCTTACCACGTAGAGGTCCCAACCTTTGGGGATTGGGGCTTTCAGTTGGTAACAAAAGTACCCGTAGATGTTGAAAATATTAAATTAGGTGTAGAGACAAAGTTTTTGAATAGTGAAACTGTAGATAGATTATTTAAGTTTAGTAAGGATGAAATGGTGGATAAGAAAGATATAATGACAAATACCTTAGTAAGACCTCAGCTTTTAAGATATTATTTAGAGGCTGTAAATGTATGGAGATAAATAAAAAATAGTAGCATCCATTTGCGTTGGAGGAGCTACTATTTTTTTATAAGTGCCAGAATAAATGTTAACAATACTAGTAGAAACAAACCTGCTTATTAAATATATATAATATTTATGATTTTACAGATACTCCTCACTTAACTTCATAAACTTATTAATATCTTCTTCCATAATTCTTAAGGAACTTCTCCAGAACTCTATGTTCTTAATATTAATATTCATAAGCTTAGCCACATCTGCAAGGTTCATTTTCCCTGTAGCTTTTAAAAGCTTATCATAATCCGCTATAAAGGCCTCTCCTCTTTTTAAGTATTCTGCATACAGACCTTTAGCAAATAACAATCCAAAAGCATAAGGGAAGTTATAGAAATTATAGTCTGCATCATAGTAATGAGGCTTACATATCCACATATAAGGATGGAGATACTTTTCATCAAGACCATCACCATAAGTATATTTTTGAGCTTCTATCATAATTTCATTTAACTCTGAAGGAGATAAGGAACTGATTTCCCTTCTCTTAAATACTTCACTTTCAAAGTAGAATCGGCTGTATATATCTACAATTATTTGAGCGTAGTCACCTATTTCGCTTTCTAATATGGTAAAGGCTTCTTCTTTCGAAGCATTTTTAACTGCAGCCTTTTTAACTATAGTTTCACAAAAGGTTGAAGCAGTCTCTGCAATAGGCATTGGATAATCGCTGTTTAGAATAGCTTCATCCTTTAAGCATTCGCCGTGATATCCGTGTCCAAGCTCATGAGCAAGGGTAATTACATCATCAAATTTATCTCCATAGTTAAGCATAATTCTGCTTTCACCTATGCTGTGAAGATTAGAGCAGAAGGCACCGCCTACCTTACCTTCTTTAGGTTTTACATCAATCCAGTTATTATCAAAAGCTTTTTTAGCATAGTCAGCGAGCTTAGTGCTAAAGGTTTTAAAGTTTTCATAGACAAATTCCTTACCTTTTTCATAAGGGAATTCCATATTTGATTTACCTATTGGGGCAAAGATATCGTAGAAAGGAAGTCCGTTATTTTTCTGAAGCAGCTCCCCTTTTCTTTTAAAGTATTTTCTAAAGCTAGGAAGGCTCTCCTTCATAGCAGCAAGCATTGCGTCTAGAGTTTCTTCATCCATTTTGGAATTTATTAGTGCTTCTTCTAGGGGAGATTTATAGCCTCTAAGCTTTGATGTTGTTATGACTTCTCCCTTTATTCCATTTAAGCAGGCAGCTACAGCTTCTTCTATTTTTTTATAAGAATCTAGTTCTGCTTCATAAGCCTTCTTTCTTGTTTCCTCATCCTTTTCGTAGGCCATGTTTCTTATAACTGTAAGTGGCAGCTGTTTTTTCTCTCCATTAAGCTCTATATCAACTTTTACTGAGGAAGTTAGCAGGTCTCTTAGTTTTGCCCAAGAGCTAGAGCCGGTGTTTTTCATTTTAGCAATTACAGCCTCTTCTTTATCACTTAAAACATGTTTACTATTTAATTGTATTTCCTTTAAATAAAAGGAGTGTTCCTTAAGTAAAGTAGAATGTTCTATAAGGTTATTTAGGTTGTTTGTATTTCCAATCCACTTTTTAATTTTTGCATCAGCTTCTGCAAGAGAGGCGTACTTTTGCTCTAATATTTCAAGGTTTTTTAATGCTGCGTTGTTGTTAGTTTCAACACTTAAGTTCAGCTGACAAAAGGCAAAAAGCCTGCTAAATAAATCCTCCAGTTGGCTTTTTAGCCTTATAAATTCTTCAAGATTTTTTATAAAGTTATCACAGTCTTTAGTGGAAGTTTCTACCCACTGGATGAAATTTTGTATAGAATTATCACATTCCCTTAAGTCCTCTTTAAAATTTTTACTTTCAAAGGATTCGTAAAGTTCCTTTAAAGACCAATTTAAGTTCATAGAAGTACCTGATTTCTAAAACTATGACAAACTGAATTTTTCATAGTTTTTCGTTCTATTAATCAAATAGAACGGTAGTATCACAGGATTCAACTACTAGGATTAAGACAACCATCTTAAAATCTCGCTTTACATTAAAGTAATGCCTTAAGCCTTCTTTAAGGAAACTCCTTTTCGTTCCTCAAAGGAGTACTCGAAGAGCAAGCGACCACTATAAAATCTATGATTTTGAGTGTCTGCTTAACCGATTCGCACAAAATCATAGATTTTGGCTCTCTGCTTAAGTACTGCAAGATTATGGGTGTTACCCATTCCTCAAATATATTATTCCACCAGAGCCTTTCCTTCTAGGTGTACTCTGGCAGTTCTTATACCTTAAAGGTTGAGATTTATGCTATTCCTAATATTTGTTTCCTATTCACTATCCAAGAATCAGGATTTTCACCTACCTTTCTCTTTATAATTTTATTTATATAATTCCATTTACTCCATTCATTCTTTTGATTAAATAACTCAATGTTATCTATAAGTTTATCTTTTAATATCCTAGGTATTCTTTCTTTAAACTTATAACTTCGTCTAGCTATTACCATGGCAGCACCATTATGGACTTCCATTCCATATTGATGGCAATATTTATATAATCCTATTTTACTTGTATACTGTGGTTTTATTTTAAGTAATTCTATGCCCTCTTTATAACAAGATGTTTCAATCATTGTCAGCAGTTTTGAGTATATAAATCCATGCTTTACTCTTGCGAATTTACGTTGAACATCTTTATCATTTTTGAATTTTAAGTTCTCAATAACTAACCCACAATTATAAGCTTTAGCTATTAAAACAGCTTTCTTAACTAATTCACCACATAAGTTTAATCTTCTATTACTTCTAGCATATAATAGTTCATGTTGTTTCAAGTAAGTATGCCATTTGTAGTTACCTTTGTTATCTATCATAGTTAAGGCAATACTATCTGGATTGGTATCTATACCTATAAGGCCATTATGTCCTGTATATACTTCATCTGATTTTGCTAATCCAAAGGTTATATGGCAATAATATTTGTCTTTTTTCTTAATCATTTCTACTTGATAAGCTTCACCAGTAGCCAAATGATTTAAAAATAGGCTTCTATAATCAGTTCCATTTACCTTACCAGTTTTTTTAGACAACTTTTGTGGCAAATATATAGGAACTTCTATTTTTACTGCTCTATTATTTTTAATTTTTTCAAGGGTAGATATCTGTAGATAACTCATGCCATTATTTATTATTACTCTTAAATTTGGATTACCCTTTTTAGTTTTATCTCCTCTTGAGTATATACGATTATTTCTGCAAGCTTTCCATTCTTCATTAGATATTAGACCCTTGCACCTTTTTAAAAACATTTGTTTAGTTCCAAAAACTACAGGTGGAATAGCATTAGTATGGATGAATTCCTTAAAATAATTAGCTTTTCTTTGTCTTCTATCTAACTTTTTAAGCAAAGAAGTTCGTTTCTTTTCTGATAGACTTTTCTTCCTATCCTTTAAAATATTTTCGATTTTAGTAATCTTTTTAACGTAATTTTCATAATTCATTTTTACTAATTCTTTTTGTGAAACAATAGTTTGCCTTGCACTTTCTACTGCATCTTTTGCCTGTCTTATATTAAGATTAAATTTAAAGGCTACATCTTTTTCTAAATCTCCAATTTTATGACCTTGTAATATTCTCTTAAAAGAGTATCTTATAGCAGTAGAAAATACCAACATCATATTATCTATAATTTTAATTTGATTCTTTGTTTGATTTATCAACAGTGCTTTTATTGTTAGTTTCAATAATTTATCACTTACTTTCCTTTAAATCTCTAATATTCATTTTTATATATTATCAATACTAATGTAATTACTATTTTATCCATTTTAACATAATAATTATTCTGATTCCTAGCGGCATTAATACTGTTTTATTAGAAACATATTTTTAGAAATAAGGTTTTATAAGATACTTGTATTGTATGATTTTTAAAGAAGTACCACAAGAAATAGATTTGACACATGGCAGTTAACTGCTACGCAGCATTATTAAAGTCATCATCTTAAACTATATTAAACGAATAATAATATTAGGGTTAATCTATCAGCTTAAGTCATACTTTGTCATATTTATTAACAACTGTTGCTACCTCCTGATAAAATTAATATCTTTAGTATTAATAAATTCTGTGGCAAATAAATGAAAAAATATTGTTATATATTTTTCTATGGAATATTTTCGACAGTTAAGATAAAATAATATATAATAGATTTTTTTGGAGGAAAATATGAGCGAGAAGATAAGTAAATTTGTACCGGAAATAAAAGGAACTCTTAGAGACAAAATAATAGTTGTTCCAGAAGCTATAAGAGCTGCAAGCGGCATTAAGGTTTTTGGAAAGAGATTAAAGTCTTTTCTATTTACCACAGATGTTGCTGTTATAAAAAACACTAACGCAGATGCCATAATGGCTGTATACCCATTCACTCCGCAACCGGTAATTACAGAAGTTTTAGTAGCTGCTTCTGATGTACCTATTTTTTGTGGCGTAGGTGGTGGACTTACTATGGGAAAAAGAGTTGTTAACTTAGCTCTTGATGCTGAGTTCAAGGGTGCTATGGGAGTGGTAGTAAATGCACCTACATCTAATGAGGTTATAGAAGCAGTGAGGGATACTATAGATATTCCTATTATAGTTACAGTAGCATCTGAAAAAGAAGACTTTGAGAAAAGAATAAAGGCAGGAGCTACAATATTTAATGTATCTGCAGGTAGTAAAACTCCAGAGATTATCAGAAAGATAAGAAGGGATCATCCTAACTTTCCAATAATGGCTACTGGAGGAAAAACTGAAGAAAGTATAAAAGAAACAATTGAAGCAGGAGCTAATGCGATTTCATATACACCGCCAACAACTGCTGAGTTATTTAAAGAAATAATGATTAGATATAGAAGTAATGGATAATGGAGAATGAAGAGTTTAAACCTTCATTCTCCATTTTTTTAGAAGGCTGCTTGAATTAGCAGCATTACAGCTGAGAAGACTGCGATATAACCCATTAGCGGCATTATAAATTTCAGCCACTTGTCGTAAGTTACATCAACCATGGCTAAGGTAGCAAGGATAAGTCCAGTAGGAGTTATAAATGCTATTAATCCTTGTCCATATTGATATGCACTTACAATAACATCTCTATTCAAACCAACAGCGTCAGCAAGAGGAGCCATAATTGGCATAGATAGCACTGCAAGGCCTGATGAAGATGGAATAAAGAAGCCAAGAATTATGAATATTAATAGCATCACAATGACGAATATACTTTTGTTCATTCCTTGAACTGATCCTGATGCTGCGTTAAGGATTGAATCGGAGATTAAACCGTTTTCCATTATTAGGTTAATTGCTCTTGCAACTCCTACAACTAGTGCAACACTTACTAAATCAGCAGCACCGGCAACAAATTTATTGACAAATTCCTTTTCTCCTAGTCCAGAGAGTACTCCAAGGATTATTCCAACAGCTAAGAATAATGCAGTCATTTCAGTAAACCACCATTCTTGAGAGGAAACACCCCAAATCATCACTGCAAAGGCACCGCCAAATATTAAGAGCATTAGTTTACGTCTAAAAGTAAATTCAGGGATTTCCTTATTAGTATGATCTTGCAAAAATCTTTCTTCCAGTTCTTCCTTTTGATCATATATTAGTGATTTAGTTGGATCCTTCTTAATTTTCTTACCATAATTAACTATGTAGATAATAGTTATTATTGTTGCAATAACTAAGCCTATTGTTCTCATTGTAAGTCCTTCGGTAAAGGTTATTCCTGCCGCATTTGAACCGATAACTGATGAGAAAGGACTTACTGTAGCGAACATTGTACCTATGGAAGACCCCATATAAAGGGCAGCTATACAGACAATGGCATCATAGCCTGCTGCCATAAAGACAGGTACTAGTATTGGATAGAGGGCAATGGTTTCTTCTGCCAAGCCAAAGGTTGTACCTCCTAAAGCTATTAATACCGTTATAATAACGATTAATAGAAATTCCTTACCTTTTGTAGCACGGGAGAGGCTTGCAATACCAGCATCAAAAGCTCCGCTGTTATTTAATACACCAATACATCCACCTATAATAAATACAAACAAAATAATATCCACTGTGTCATAAACACCTTTTAGTGGAGCTTGTAGTACATCTATTGGGCCTTGAGGGTTTTGGGCTACCTTTTCATAGGTTCCTGGAATCGCTACAGGCTTACTGATGCTTCCGTCCTCAAATTTTTGCAAATCGACTTTAATTCCAAGTTTATCTAAAGTTCCTTGCTTGCTTGGCATTTCATCTACAGAACCATCTGGTTTTGTTACTGTGAAAACCTTTTTATCTGTATCATACTTTAATTTTGAATAGGAACCAGCTGGCACTATGTAGGTAAGAATAGCTGCCAAAATTAAAACTATAAATAGTACAGTAAAGGCTGTAGGAAAGCCTCTTTTCTTTTTACTCATAATAATTTTCCTCCTAAAATTTAATGATATTGTTTTACATTATATAACTTTTGTGGTTAATTTTCAATAATACTAATTTAAAATGCTAAAAAAGGCAAATAATTGTATTTTTATACAAAAAAATGATGAAAATTGAATATATTAAAATTGGTGATAACAACTTCAATATATATAATGGTTTTTTATGATATTTTTATATTTTTAACCATTATTGTTTAAACATATTTGCAATAATAATCTCATTTTTATACTTTTAAAAATTTTATATTTATACTAATTGATTAGTAAACTTTTTTAAGTAATATGCATAATAATGTATAGAAGACATTTAGAAGATTCCTTTCTGTGTCTAAGTGTAGCTCTCTGTCAGAAGTGATTGCATATCAGTTGATTCAATAACATGTTAAACTAACAGATAAAAAGGTGCATAAAAAAACGAATAAAAATTATAAAAATGTATTGAATAAATATAATATATGTTGTATAATTATTTACAACATAAGAATTAAATTTTGCACTTATTATTTTGAACTTTAAGGGGAAGGGTCGTGAGAATTGTGGAAATAGAAGTAGTTAAAAATACATTACCTATTCTGTTAAAAGGATGTGTAATGACCGTAGAGCTTACTGTTATTACTTTAATTATGGGAACCATATTAGGAGTGTTCCTTGCACTTTTAAAGCTTGCGAAGAATCCAGTATTAAGATGGATATCAAGCTTTTATACATGGATTTTTAGGGGAACACCACTGTTATTACAATTATTCTTTTTCTACTATGGACTACCTTTTATAGGAGTTAAGTTAACGCCCTTTCAGGCAGCAGTTATTGGACTAGGTTTAAATTGCGCTGCATATATGGGGGAGATAATAAGAGGTGGAATTCAGTCTATAGACAAAGGACAGTTTGAAGCAGCCAAGGCTTTAGGTTTTACTTATGGTGATACTATGAAGAGAATAATATTACCACAGACATTTAAGGTAATAATACCACCAGTAGGGAATGAGTTTATTGCAATGCTTAAGGATACCTCCTTGGTATCAACTATAGCTATGGTAGAACTGATGAGGTCTGCCCAACAAATGTATGCAACTACCTTTAAGCCTATAGAGGTATTTTTAACAGCTGGTTTATTATATCTTATTATGACAACAATATTTACAGCAGTTTTCTCATTCTTTGAAAGAAAATTGGCGGTCTACTAGAAATATATCTAATTATTATAGATAGCAAAGAGAATTTAAATATAGATAAGTGATACATCTTATTTTAATAAGGGGGAAGAGATTTATGGAAGGTGCATTACAAAATAATTGTATAGATTTTTCACCTAAGAGTTATATGATAGAGGCTACTAATTTAACTAAAAAATTTAATGATCTTACAGTTTTTGAAGGCTTAAACGTAAAGGTTAAAAAAGGTGAGGTTTTGGTTGTTATTGGACCATCAGGTTCAGGTAAGAGTACTTTCCTAAGATGTCTAAACCATCTAGAGGAAATTAGTGGTGGTAAGGTAGTTATTGAGGGAGAAGAACTTAATCCAAAGGATAAGAAATCAATAAGAAATATTACCACTAAGATGGGAATGGTTTTCCAAAACTTTAATCTGTTCCCTCACATGACAGCAATTCAAAATGTAGCAGAGGCGCCAGTTGTGGTTAAAAAAGAAAATAAAGGTGAGGTATTAGAAAGAGCTAAAAAGCTTTTAACTAAGGTTGGCCTTGAGGATAAAGTAGATTATTATCCATCAAAACTTTCTGGAGGACAAAAACAAAGAGTTGCTATAGCAAGAGCACTTGCTATGAATCCAGATATAATGCTCTTCGATGAACCTACATCAGCACTAGACCCTGAGCTTGTTGGAGAAGTTTTAAATGTAATGAAGGACCTAGCGAAAGAAGGAATGACTATGGTAGTTGTTACTCATGAAATGGGTTTTGCAAAAGAGGTAGCTGACAGAGTTATATTTATGGATGGAGGAAAGATTGTTGAACAAGGAAATCCTGAGCAAATTTTTTCCTATCCAAGAGAAGCAAGAACAAAGGCATTTTTAGAGAAGGTTTTATAATAAGAAGTTTATAACACTTACAAGTGAGTTATATTTGACAAATTAATTATAAAATAATTGGAATTAAGGAAGAGATACTCTTCCCCTTCCAATTAGAAATTGGGGGTAATAGTAATGAAAGATAAAGTTGTTTTAGCATACTCAGGAGGATTAGATACATCAATAATAATTCCGTGGCTAAAGGAAAATTATGATTTAGAGGTTATAGCAGCTTGCGTAAATGTAGGACAAGAAGACAACATGGAAGAGGTTAGAGCAAAGGCTTTAAAAACTGGGGCTTCTAAAATATATATAGAAGAAGTAGTAGAAGAATTTGTAACTGATTATATATTCAAAGGCATAAAAGCTGGTGCAGTCTATGAAGAAAAATATTTACTTGGAACTTCTTTTGCAAGACCATTAATTGCAAAAAAGTTAGTTGAAATAGCACATGCTGAAGGAGCTAAATACATAGCTCACGGAGCTACAGGAAAAGGAAACGACCAAGTACGTTTTGAACTTGGCATAGCAGCCTTTGACCCTACAATAAAGGTAATTGCACCTTGGAGAATATGGGACATAGAGTCAAGAGAAGATGCTATAGACTATGCTAAGGCTAAGGGAGTAGACATACCTGTAACTAAGGCAAAGATATATTCAAGAGATCAAAATTTATGGCATTTAAGTCATGAAGGTGGAGAACTTGAGTTGCCGCAAAATGAGCATAATCAGGGTATGTATCTTATGACAACTCCTCCTGAAAAAGCAAAGGATGAAGTTAGTTATGTAGAAGTATACTTTGAACAAGGAATTCCTACAAAGCTAAATGGAGAAAAGATAGCTCCAGTAGCATTAATAGAGAACTTGAATAAAATTGGCGGAGAAAATGGAATAGGAATAATTGATATAATAGAAAACAGACTAGTAGGAATGAAATCAAGAGGAGTTTATGAAACTCCAGGTGGAACAATTCTTTATGAGGCACACAGAAACCTTGAAAGACTAACTCTTGATAAGCAGACCTTCCACTTTAAACAAATAGTAGCACAGAAATATGGAGAATTAGTATATGATGGATTATGGTTTACACCATTAAAAGAAGCATTAGATGCTTTTGTAGATTCCACTCAGAAAAATGTAACTGGTTCAGTAAAATTAAAGCTATATAAAGGTAATGTAATGATAGCAGGTATAGACACACCATATGCTCTTTACGACGAACATATATCTTCCTTTGGTGCAAGCTCCTATAGTCACAAAGATGCAGAAGGTTTCATAAATCTATTTGGACTTCCATTAAAGATTAAAGCTATGATGGAAAGAAGTAAGGAAGATTAATCATGAAGCTTTGGGGCGGAAGATTTAAAAAGGCTGAAAATAAGCTTATGGAGGACTTTAATAGTTCTCTAAGCTTTGATAGCACTCTTTATTATGAAGATATACAAGGGAGTATAGCACATGTTAAGATGCTTACTAAGTGTAGTATTTTAACAGAGGAAGAATGTGAAACTATAATAAATGGCTTAAATTCAATACTTTCAGATATAGAAGAAGAAAATCTCTTAATAGAGGGAGATTATGAGGATATACACAGCTTTGTGGAAACAAATCTAATAGAAAGAATTGGTCAGGTGGGCAAAAAGCTTCATACAGCTAGAAGCAGAAATGATCAGGTAGCAGTAGATTTAAGGCTCTATGCTAAGAAGAAGGCCTTTGAAGTAGTGGATAATATAGAAAATCTACAACAGGTGATAGTAAAGCTTGGTGAAGAAAATAATTTTTTAATGCCGGGATACACTCATCTTCAAAGGGCACAGGTGGTAACCTTTAAACATCATATAATGGCTTATCATAATATGCTTTTAAGAGATAAAAAGAGAGTATTAAATGCCATAGAAATACTAGATGAAAGTCCACTAGGCTGCTGTGCACTAGCTGGAACAACCTATAATACAGATAGAAGTTTTACAGCCAAGGAATTAGGCTTTAAAAAACCTGTAGACAACTTTTTAGACGGAGTAAGTGATAGGGACTATGTTATAGAATTATTGTCCTGTTTTTCAATAATAATGATGCATTTAAGCCGCCTAAGCGAGGAGTTAATTCTTTGGAGTACAAAGGAATTTGATTTTATTCAAATAGATGATGAATTTTCAACAGGAAGCAGCATTATGCCTCAAAAGAAAAATCCAGATGCTGCAGAGCTTATAAGAGGTAAAACTGGGAGAGTATACGGGGGGCTCATGTCCCTGCTGACAACTATGAAAGGCATTCCCCTTGCCTACAACAAGGATATGCAGGAAGACAAAGAACAGTTCTTTAACTCTTTAGACACAGTTTTAAGCTGTTTGAAGATAATGAGTGGTATGCTCTCCTCTTTAAAAATAAAGAAAGAAAATACTTTCAATGCTGTTAAAAAAGGTTTCTTAAATGCTACAGAAGCGGCAGATTATTTAGTAAATAAAGGTATGCCTTTTAGGGATGCACATAAGGTAATAGGGGAAATAGTGCTTTATTGTGAGGAAAAGGATAAGGCTATAGAGGATATATCCTTAGATGAGCTGAAGAACTTTAGTGGGTTCTTTGGAGAAGATGTTTATGAATTTATTGATTATAACAATACCTTAGGGAGAGGAATAAAGAAAGAACTTAAGTAGCTGCTGGAAAAGAAAATTCAACTTCAGCAAAAAAGAGGAAAACCATCTTGGTGATTTTCCTCTTTTTATTTTCTAGTAAAAGACTATTTAACTTCGCCTCTATCATTATTTCTGTTTCTTCCAAAGAATGAAAGTGCGTATAATCCTGCTATACCAACAAGAGCATAAATAATTCTACTAAATGCTGACATTGTACCAAATATTGAATCCACTAAATTGAAATTAAAGAATCCTATTAGTCCCCAGTTGATAGCACCTATTACAACTAGTATTAGTGCGATAGCATCTAATGTTCTCATACAAACATCTCCTTTATTTTTTTATACAGAAATATTATTTGCATCTTTCAAAAAAATATAAGCAAAAAATAAAAAAAAAGGGAAAAAATTTCCCTAAATATTATTAAGTATCCAATATATTAATATCTATGTTTCTATCTATAGGTTGAAATAGAGATATAAAGGTATCTGTTCTTTGAATGCCATCTATAGATTGAATTTTATTCATAAGTAAATTTTGAAGGTCTGCTATATTTCTGCACACTACTTTTACAAATATGGAATATTCGCCAGTGGTATAGTGAAGTTCTACAATTTCTTTTACTAACTGTAATTGCTCTAAAGCTTCATTAAAGGATTTAGCCTTATCAAGATAAATACCTATAAAGCAGCATACATCATAACCTAGTTTTGAATTATCTATAATTAGTTTCGTTCCCTTTATGATTCCCATGTCCTCCATTTTTTTCATTCTAACATGGATAGTACCACCACTTACGTGGCATGTTCTAGCTATTTCAAGAAAGGGAATTCTTGAATCTTTAATAAGTATATCTAATATTTGAAGATCCAAATCATCTAAACCATGTACTTTTAAACCCATTTTATCACTCCTTGGTAACATTTGTAACATTTCTTTAATTAATATGCACGTATAATATAAATTTACTAATATTATACCAAAAATTTTTATTAATTTAATAAATTAAAACGTTATCAATAATATAGGATTGAACAAAAAACATTAAAAAGAGGTAAATATAAAGGATTTAACAATTATAATCAATATAATTTAATAATATTACAATAATATCGGTAAAAATATATATTTTAGAAAAATATCACCCATAAAAAGTGAAAGGAACTTAAAAATAGATAAATTTACAGGTATATCTTTATGCTGTGCAAACAGCTGATTCACATCGATTTAACAATTCAATTAAAAAGGTATTGATATAAAGGAAAAAGTATATAATAATAGAAGTAATATACATAATCTAAAGGGGGAAGACAAAATGCCATTGTGGTTAACGGTAGTTTTGCAAATTTTATTTTTTGTAGTGATCTTTTTGGTTGTATATAATCAACTAAAAATCCATCTTTTATCAAAGCTTCGTCCAAACAAGTGGTTGATACTAGCATTAGCTATAATATCCTTTTTCTTGCCAACGATAATAGCTTCTTACTATAATTACAATTTAAATGGTACAGTATGGCAGTACGTTCAATCTGCTGTATTTATAGTATTCTTTTTATGGTTCGTAGATTTAAGAAGTGGGGCTATATACAATACTGGAAACAGGAGAGCAAATAACAAACAAAAAGATATTAAAATAAAACCAAAGGCTAAACCAAACAGAGTAAAGAAGAAATAGGGATAATTCTTGGATAAGTAGAGCTTTAAATCTATATTATCCAAGTTTTTTAATTTTCTTGCTACTTTTTGAATCAAACTTTATTTTCATACAATAATGTCGAATAATAATTTTTAAAATAAAGATATTGACTAATTATGTTATAAATGATATTATTTTATTGTAGACGAAGTCGAAATTTATCTAAAACCAGAGCGAAGGGTTTTAGATAAATAAAATTTCTATTAAGCAAATATCCCCTATTAAGCCACATGCTCCCCCATGTTGGCTTTTTCCTTTTTATTATTGATAATTATCAATGGTGGTAAACATAACCATCTTTACGTGCATTAAAATAGACCTGGAAGAAGAACTTCTAGGTCTATTTTGAGGTTTAATAATCTTGAATTTCGTATTGAGTACTAGTCATATTTTGACAATTGTCTGAGCTGAAATCTGGTATAGGCCAGTTTATTTCAGCTGCGTGGAATACTCCATCATTATGTTCATTCTTTTCTACATATTGATCTTCATTACTTGTAATTGTTACAACCTTTGGAGCTGAATACATAACAGCTGCTGGTCCTTGTACAGTTTCTCCATTTTCTTGCTCAAACTTTCTATCCTTTGGGATAAAGAAACCCCGAAACTCTCCATTTCTAGGAGTAGTTTTACCAGGGTGTAAAATGTACCAAGACTTATCGAAGTTACCAGAGTCTGTTGCTCTCGTAGGACCGTACACTATAATATTTTCAGAGGTAGAATTTGTAATTACAGCGCCTTCACCGTCATTTCTCATTTGCTCACTATGTTCTTGCTCAGTCATTACACCTTGATTATGCATATCATAGCCTCCTTATAGAATTATTATTTTATCTTACTCAAATAATTTCTCCATAATTTCTATAAGTAATACTATCTTTAAGGCAAATTTAATTTATCAAATAAGTGATTTTATTAAATTAATGGCAAAAGCATTTATAATAAAAATTATATATTATTTATCTTAAACCTTTTCTTAATGGAATTTAATAAATCCTTAGCTTCAACCTTGCTGTCCTTCTTCATATTTAAGTTATAAATATCAGAAAGTGGAATAAGATAACTACTATTTGAATCTGAGGTTAACAGTCCAAATATTTCAAAGTCACGATCAATTATCAATTTTGTATCTTTAAGATTATTTTTAGATATTAGAGCCTCTAATTGTCCATTAGAGATACTATTAACTTGCCATTTACCTTCAGAATATTTAACATATGCTGTGCCAATGTTTTTATTATCTAGTTTTAATGGGAAAACATATCCCTCGCTTTTTAATAGATTGTCGGTTATTGTATCATTAGTTCCTTTTAAAAATGGTAGTGAAATTGAATAGTACTCTATAGGATCACCTAATGTTATACTATCAAAATTATCACTGGCTTTTAAACCATAAGAGTCTCTTTGTACCATAATGGCCTCTTTAAAATTTTCAATATTCTTCATTGAAATATCTTCTATATTATAAACTCCAGTATCTGTATTACCGGTGTATTTAATATCTATTTTCCTAGTATTACTACGAGATAAGTCGCCGCCAGTAAAAATACATTCTTTTAATGTAAAATCTGAGTTATCACAGAAAGAAGTATATTTTATTGTGTATTTTAAACCATCGGCGGGATCAATATATCCTATATAATTATTACCAGCAGATTCAGTATATGAAAATACTACAACATTACGAGAATGCCCTGTTTTCTTATGTTCCATAACGAATTCTATAGGTCTGCCAGCCTGTAATCTATCCTTAATTAAAGAAAAAGGAGGATATGAGTGATACTCACTACCTGTAACGCCGAAATACTGCAGTAACCTAATATCAATAGAATTTGATTTATATGGTACTGGTTTAGAAAAACTCTCTAAAATATCATCATCATAATAACGATGACCAGTATAATACTCAATAATAGATGCGTTAGCAGCAGCCCAATTGCTGTGATATTCATACCCCCTAGTGTAAACGCTCATACTGAGACTTGAAGAATCAGCATAAACTTGGGTCGCAGAAAAAATTGTTGTCAGCAATATAGTAGTAGAAAGCAATTTCTTTATTTTCATAATATTCCCCCTTAAGTTAATGACGATAGTTTATAGACAAATTGTAATTGTTATTATTTACCTATACTTTATATATTATCATAAATTAACCCACTATTACAAGTTGGTGGAAAATGAATTAAATTGTAGAAAGGTGCATAGTGGTTAATGCGTAAATGTAAAAATATTAATCTCTTGAATGTAGTATCTTGTTGTTTTTTTATTAATTTAATATATAATTAAGTTAACTAGTACAGGTAAAGGGGAGATAACTTTTGAAAGAAAGAATTCTAGAATCCTTCATGGATGTGTTGCCGCACTTAAAGGAGCTAATTCAGCAAGATATAATGACTTCAATAACTGATACTGAAAAGTTTTTAGGCTACTATCCTGGTGATAAAATGAGAATAAATATACGAGTAGGAGATCTAATACCAGATAATGACCCTTTAAGAAAGACTATAATGGAAAATAAAATAATATCTTCAATAGTGCCAAAGGAAGTCTATGGGTTCCCATTTAAATCTGTAACATATCCTATAAGGAATGAACAGGGAATCGCCATAGGAGCAGTAGGCTATGCGATAAATATTGAAAATGAAGTTAAAATCAGTAATGCATCAGAAACTATGTTTAGTGCTATTGAGGAAACAAGTGCAAATATTAATGAAGCTTCTATGGACATTCAAAAGCTGACTAGTATGATCAATGATATAAATGAATCAGCTAAGATTACAGAAAAAAAGATTGCAGATTCAGATAAGGTAATAGGCATGATCAAAAATGTAGCCCAACAAACTAATTTACTAGCTTTAAATGCTGCAATTGAAGCAGCAAGAGCTGGTGAGCATGGAAGAGGATTTTCTATTGTAGCATCAGAAATGAGAAAGCTTTCTCTAACTAGCAAAGAATCTAGTGAAAGCGTATATAAACAATTAAGTGAAATGAAAGAAGCGGTAGAATTTATTAAGAGACAGATAGATAGCATTTTAGAAATAGCAGATAACCAATCTACAAAGTTTAAAGATATTACAACGGCTGCAGAGGAAATAGCTGAGAATGCAGAAACACTTGTCCATTTTACAAGAATAAATGATTAGTTACTAGCAACATTTAATTTGAAAGTAAAGATCTCTTATCAAAAGGAGAGAAATATGAAAGTTGTTGTATTAATAGAAAATACAAAGAATGGCTCAAAGGATTTAATTTGCGAAGAAGGCCTATCTATTTATATAGAAACAAAGGATAGACGTATACTTTTTGATACAGGCAGAACTGGCAATTTTATAGTAAATGCTAAAAGAATGGGGATAGAATTACAGCAAGTTGATGCTGTAATTCTTTCACATGGTCATCATGACCATGGTGGAGGGCTTTCATCATTTTTTCAAATAAATGATAAAGCAAAAATATATGCTAAAAGAGGCGTAGAGAGAGACTTTTATTTCCGCACCATTTTATTCAGTAATAGTATTGGGATTAATAAAACAGTGTTTAATGAGTATTCAGACAGAATTAATTATGTTGATGGATTTACAGAAATAATGGATAATGTATATATTATTTCTGAGATAGAGAAACAATATAAAACTCCAGAAGGTAACAAGTACTTATTTGTTAAATATGGAAACGAAGTAACTAGAGATAAATTTGACCATGAATTAATTATGGTTATTAGAGAGAAGGATGAATTAACTATTTTTACAGGCTGTTCACATAATGGTACAGCTAATATTATTGAAACTGTTAGAAGTAGATTTCCAGGAGGAAAAATCAAGGCAATAGTAGGAGGGTTTCATTTAGTTAGAATTCCTTTAATAAAGATATTAGGTCCGTCACAAGAAGAAATTAATATACTTATAAAGAAAATTCGAGATGAAAATATAGAAAGAGTTTACACAGGTCATTGTACTGGAGAAAAGGCATTTAAGAAATTGAAGGATATTTTAGGTAGTAATATCTCATACATTAGTACTGGAACAGAATTAAACATTTAGTTTTAGGTGTGAATATATATAGATAGAACTCCCCTTGCACTGAACGGAGGGGGAGTTTTTTGCATACAATACCAGAAGTAATATATTTAATTACAAAAAAGAGTGAGTTTTGTATTGACTGTTACCTAAGGGAGTAGATTAACATAGAAAAGAGAGGTGATGATATGTTAATAAGTGAAGTTTGTAGTTTAACTGGTTTAACAAAGAAAGCTATATCTTATTATGAGGAACAAGGATTAATAAAATCTAAAAAGAATAGTAATGGATATAGAGAGTATTCAGTAGATGATATAGTATTATTAAATGAGATTTCTTTATATAGAAAATTAGATATAGCAATTAAAGATATTAAAACAGTGTTAATAAGTAAAGATAAAAAGAACATACTTAATAATATCATTCAGGAGAAGCAGAAAAAAGAAATTCAGATAAAAATGGAAAAAATATATTTGGAAAAAATTATAAATAATAATTTTGATGAAAAAACTATAAAGGAACTAAATGAGGAGATTATAGAAATTGAAAAAAATAATGGAGAGTTTATTAAGCGAGAATTAGCTAGAGTTTTTCCAAGTGGAATAGGAAAGTATTTAGCATATCATTTTGCACCATATTTGAATGGACCTTTAGATACAGCAGAAAAATATAAAGCATGGATTGAAATTGTTGAGTTTTTAGATAATGTTCCAGAACTGGAGATACCTAGAATAGTTGAGAGTGGATATGAAAATACAACAGATGAAATGGCAAAAAGAATAAGTGATGACACAAGAAATGAAATAAATAATATGTTAAATGCTAAAGGTGAGGAATTAAAGTCATATAAGAAAAAAATATTAGATAATATAGATAAGCAAAATGATGAATCATTATTAAAAGTAATGAATCCGTTTTATAAGTTTAAAAAGGAACTTAATGAGTTTTTTAATAGTAGTGGATACTATGATATATTTGTACCTAACATGAAGATATTAAGCAAGGAGTATAGAGAATATCACAAGCAGCTTATTAAGTTAAACGAATTAATGTCTAATGAACTAGGTATTAAATATGATGAAAATATGAGAATAATAAGAATTAAAAAATAGAAGGTTTATTTTCTATAAAAGTCCAGCCATTAAGGAAGCCGATGCTATCGTATTTGGGTCTCCAATATATTATTATACAATTACAGGACAATCAAAAGTTTGGTTTGATCATACATTCCCAATGCTTGGGAATGATTATAAGCCAAAGTATCCAGGTAAAAAGTTAATAACAATATTTACTCAAGGGAATCCTGATCCTAAGATAGGTGCGGAAGGCGTTAAGTTTGCCAATAATATGTTAGAAGAATTAGGCTGGAAGTGACAAAAATAGTTTTAACCTAGTTATATCAATGGTTAGGGCGTTTTTTACAAGTAAAAATACCCTATAGTAAGAATAATATATGTTTAAACAAATTCAACAAGAAGCAAATAAAACTCTCCACTATTTCACCAGACTTTGCATAAGTGTTATGATAATAACATGGAGGTGTAAATAGTATGGACAGGATATATAAAACTGCAGATGTAGCTAAAAGAGTTGGGGTACATTCCAACACTGTACGTTTGTACGAAAAGCTTAAATTAATACCAGAGGCAAGTAGATTGCCAAATGGTTATAGAGTATTTACTGATTATCATATAGAGCAGTTTAACCTTGCTAGAACAGCCTTTAAAGTAGAGGTTCTGCAAAATGGACTTAGAAAAAAGATAATCAATGTTGTTAAGTTATCTGCTAGGGGGGAGCTTCAAGAAGCAATTAACTGTACAAACGATTATATTAATCAGATAAAACAAGAGCAAAAAAATGCAGAAGAAGCCATAGAACTTTCAAGGAAGCTTTTATCAGGTATAGACGTTGAAGATAACAATATATTTTTCACAAGAAAGCAAACTGCAGACTATCTACAAGTTACAATGGATACATTGAGAAATTGGGAGATGAATGGTTTGCTTACTGTTAAAAGAAAGCGGAATGGATATCGAGTTTATACTGAAAGTGATATTAATAGATTAAAGATAATACGCACATTACGTTGTGCTAACTATTCTCTTTCAGCAATTTTAAGAATGATGAATGCCATATCAGAAAGTAAGGAAATCGATATTAGAGAGGTGATTAATAAACCCCAAAAGGATGAGGAGATTGTTACAGCATGCGACAAGCTTCTTACTTCATTAAGTGATGCAGAAAAAAATGCTCATAGTATATTGAAACAATTAGAATATATGAAAAATGAATTTAATATAAACTCTACACTTTAACACCAGACTTTGTGCTGGTGTTATTCTTTTATCGAAAGGAGGGAATAACACATGGAAGCAATAAAAGTTCAAAACCTTTATAAATCCTATGGAGATGTTCAAGTGGTGAAAGATGTTAGTTTAACAGTTAAGAGAGGAGAGGTATTTGGATTGCTTGGGGCCAATGGGGCAGGGAAGAGTACTACTATAGAGTGTATTTTAGGTACAAAGAGTTTTGATGATGGGCAGGTATCTATCCTAGGTATGAATCCTAAAAAAGAAAGAAAACAGCTGTTTCAGAAGGTTGGGGTACAGTTTCAAGAATCTAATTATCAAGATAAGATTACAGTGAAAGAGTTGTGTGAAATAACCCAAGTTCTCTATAGAAATCCATTAGATTACAATAAACTACTAAAGGAATTTAATCTTCAGGATAAGGTTAAAAATCTAGTAAGAGAACTATCTGGAGGAGAAAAACAACGATTATTTATTATACTAGCGTTAATTCCAAGCCCAGAGGTAGTATTCCTAGACGAGCTTACAACAGGACTAGATGTAAAGGCTAGAAGAGATGTTTGGAAATGCTTATTAAATTTAAAGAAGCAAGGTCTTACAATCTTCTTAACATCTCATTTTATGGATGAGGTTGAAGTTCTGTGCGATAAAATATGTATTTTAAAAAATGGAGTTATAGCTTTCCATGGAACTGTAGAAGAAGCAGTATCGCTAAGTCCATATGAAAAATTTGAGGATGCTTATTTATGGTTTGTAGATGAGGAGGAAGTGGAGGATGAAAGTATTTAGAGCAATGCTAAAAACTGAATTAAAGCTATCACTAAGAGGCATGGATATGTTTATCTTTGCAATCTGTATGCCAGTAGTGGTAACTGCTATTCTAGGTGTTATTTATGGTAGTAAGCCCGCATTTCCTGGAGCAGATTTTACATTCCTGGAGCAATCCTTTGCTGCTATATCAACCATTGCAATATGTGCAGGAGGGGTAATGGGGTTGCCATTAGTATTATCTGAATATCGTCAAAGAAAAATATTAAAAAGATTTAAAGTAACTCCAGTCAGCCCTTCTATGATTTTAGTAGCCGAAGGAGTGGTATATACTTTATATGCCAGTGTTTCATTAGTGCTTGTTTACTTAACAGCAAGAATATTTTTCGATTTTCAATTTAGAGGTTCATGGATAAATTTTTTAGGAGCATATGCACTAGTAATGATATCAATGTTCAGTATTGGATTTATGGTGGGAGGAATAGCGAAAAATACTAAAATTGCGGGTGTAATTGCAAGTGTGCTATATTTTCCTATGCTTATATTCTCAGGAGCAACATTACCATATGAGGTTATGCCAACAGTGCTTCAAAGGGTGGCAGATATCTTTCCTTTAACTCAGGGTATAAAGCTTTTAAAAAGTGCCTCACTTAATTTAAACATAAATGATTCAGTAATACCAATTTACATTACCATTATTATACTTACAGTGGTTTGTGGCGGGATATCTATTAAGTTTTTTAAATGGGAATAATTTTTAAGTTTCAGAAGTCCCTATAAGGAAAATCGATGAGAGTGTTTTGGTAAAAAACTAGAGAAGAGTCACTAAGTAGAAATATGCCATTGTTAAAATTAAATAAAAATAGTCATTTATACATCAGAAGCAGGTATGTTAAAGCAATTATATTAGCATATCTGTTTTTTGCTGCAAATATATTAAAAATATTAATTTATATATTTATATTTTTAATTATCATTAATATTTTAATTGATATTTTTAATTTATATATTGAATTTATTGTAATTTGGTATTACAATAAAAATATAGAAAAGGAGAGGATAATTGTGGCTTATAGAGTAATAAGCAAATGTCCAGTATGTAATTCAAAATTAAAAATTGCAAAACTCAGATGCAGCAAATGTAGTACAGTAATTGAGAATGACTTTGAGTTTTCAAAATTCGAATATTTAAATGAAGAATATCTTAATTTTATGGAAGTTTTTTTAAAGTGCAGAGGAAATATTAAGGATGTTGAAAAAGAGCTTGGCATATCCTATCCTACCGTGAGGGCCAAACTGGATGAAGTGGTTTCTGCTCTTGGATATTCTGTAGTAAAAAAGCCTACGGTAGGTAGTAAGGAAATACTTGATATGCTTGAAAAAGGTGAAATATCAGCTGAACAGGCTGTAAATATGATGAAAGAAGATTAAATTTTGAAAGGATGGGTTATAGATGAAGGAAGAAGTTAAGAGAATTTTAAAAATGTTTGAAGAAGGTAAAATTGATTTAGATAAGGCTGCGGAGCTAATTGAAGCTCTTAATAAGTCCGCTGATGTAAAGCAGTTGCCGGTAACAGGAAATTTAGATAAAATGCTTAAAGTTATAGTGCTGTCAGCTACAAAAGATACTGTAAATGTGAACGTACCGGTTAAGTTTTTAAAGGCCATAGGCAATGCTGTTAATAACATTAAGATACCAGGTGTTTCAGATCAAGATGGGATAGATATAAAAATGATTATGGAAGCCATTGATTCAGGCCTTGAAGGAAAGATAGTGGACGTAAAAAGCAGTAATGGAGATATAGTTGAGGTTTCCATTGAATGAGAATTTATGTAAGACTCAATACTAAAAGAAGTTTTAACATTCCAGCCCCAATAGGACTCGTGAAGGCTGTCCTCAGTTTGGGAGTGTCCATTGCAAGAAGGTATATTCCTGTAGAGCAAAGGAAATATATTGATTGCATTGACTTTCAGGAACTTAGAAAGGGCTTTGATGCATTAAAATCTTATAAAGGGTTAAAGCTTGTAGAAGTGAAGACAGAGGATGGTACTGAGGTAATAATAGTCGTTTAAATGTTTTGTCTCCAACTTTTTGTGCAACAAGTTAAGACGTAATCTTCTTTTTTACGGCTTAACTGTAAAAGCTAAATAATTTACTGGAACATTGACATAAAGGACTGCTTATGTGCAGTCCTTTATAAATACTAATATATCAACTTTTGATTTTTCATATTTCATAACATACAGATACTTGAGTATCGAGAACATTTCCTATAAATTTTGCAACTTCCAGGTGTGCAGGATGAGTAAGGTATGCATTCATATCTTCCATTGATGCAAATTTGGTAATTAGAATTATGTCATAAGCTGTTTGGCTGGGGCGAACATTTAACTCAGCTTGTATATCTAAAAGAACTTCTATTTTTCCTTTCATACCTAAGAGAACTTCCTGTGTTTTTTTAATATTTTCAGTATCTCTACTTTTTAATTTTAAAAGTAAGTTGTTTATAATCATTTTTTACCTCCTGTAATATTTAGTATAGTTTGAGCGGATTCTTTTCCGTTCACAAATAGTGTAATCAGGTGAATGCCTGGGTAATGATTACGTGTTGTAAGGTCTGCAAAGCTGTGAGTGCGTGTTCCTGACAAGTGTGCACTACCGGGTACAGTTTTATCCGATAAGAGAAATAGCTTGCGGGAAGAGCGACCATTGGATTTTATAAAGTCAATGCCATATTCTAAACGGATATGTGCAGGGGTGTTCCATGCTATATCTAGTGAATAATTCAATTCACAGCTGTCTCCAATCTTAAGTTCCTCCGGATTAACCGTCAGGGTTGCATTCTTAAACAAGGGGTTTTCATCAGAAAAATCTGTATAACCAAAGAGGCTCATTGCTGTAGAAAGCTCTGTATGAAGTAAGAAAAGCAACAAGTTCAGTTACTTCTTCAGGTTCCGCCAGTTACAAGTACCCGGTTACCCTCAAGTTCTTTGCTTATATCAAATAACGGTGAATTATTTCCCATAATAGAAATACCTCCTTGTTCTTAAGTTATATTACTTACTTAGTATAACTAATATAACTTGACCACAGTGTGTCAGGTTTTAAAACGATATTTATTTACCATGTTATCCAAGCGAGTTGAAATCTCCTTACGAACACTTTCAGGTTCTATCACCTCCAGCATTGTACCAAAAGAAAAAAGATAACTGTAAATCCATTCACCACCGGGCAGGGAAACAATCACAGTATAGGAGCCATCATTGTTTTTTATTATATTTTCTTCTTCAAAATCGTCATATACACGGTAGGCTCCTTCAGGTGATATTTTCAGAGTCAGCTTAACCTGCTCGCTACATGCTTCCTTTAGAGATTTAGTCATAAGCTCCTGTGAACTTTGGTGTGTACAAGACTCTTCAGTGATATGGATATCAGACATACGACTTATTTTAAATGTTCTGAGTGCCATTTTCTGCAGACAATATCCTTGTAGATACCAGGCTTTGTCTCTAAAGAGCAGTTTAAAAGGTTCAACTTTACGGTAGCTTTTTTCTCCATTTATATTGAAATAGGAAAAAGTAATTACCATATGTTCAAGTATGGTGTCTTTAAGAAGGCTGAAAACTTCATTCTGCTTTTTGTCCTTTCCCCAATTAGAAAAGTCTACTTCAATCCAGTTTATATTACTTTTCTTGAAAAGACTGTTCAATTTTGATAGCACATCATCAAGTTCGGGATATTGGACTGCCGACAAGCTTTGAAGAGCCAGCAGAATTTTATCCTGTTCTTTTTCTGAAAGCAGTGATTTATCAAGCACAAAATTATCAAGCAGAGAGATTCCTCCACCTTTACCTTGGCTTGCATATATAGGAATACCTGCTTGGCTAAGTGCATCAATATCCCTATATATAGTCCTCACAGATACTTCAAAATGTTTAGCCAGTTCGCCTGCTGTTACGGACTTCTTTTCAAGCAGAATATATATGATTTGAAATAATCTACTTATCTGCATAACATCACCTCACTTAAAAATATAAATCATATAACTTGACAACACTATGTCATATTATGTGATTTTATTGTGAAAGTATGTTTTAGTCTTCTCATCATTTCCTATAAACAACATAACTGTTTCTAAGATTTTATGTAATGCAGTACATTTCAAATAGTAGATACGTATGATAATTGAAATGTCACCTAAAAAGTTGGTCGTTTTTATAATTAAATCCGAAAAAAGAGCCAGTGATTAAGATTTGTTTGTTAATAATACATGGACAAAAAAGTTCACAAATAGTCCCTATGTAGTTCAAATTTGCTCCATAAAATAAAAACATACCCAACGAGATATTAACGTAATAACCTAGTATATTTTAAGGAGGAAATTTTTTATGAAAACAGGAACAAAAGCAGCTAAGTTTATTGGAAGGTCTTTAATGGCTCTTTCCATTGTTGCAGCATTGCCTGTAATGGCAAGCGCTCATTGTGATACTATGGAGGGACCTACTATTTCAGATGCAAAAAAGGCGTTGGAGAGTAATAACGTTAATTATGCATTAAAATGGGTTCAACCGGAAAATGAAAAAGAAATAACACAGGTGTTTGAACAAGCTATAAAAGCTAAGGAAGTAAGTGCTGAAGCAAAGGATCTTGCTGATAAGAAGTTCTTTGAAGAGCTAGTGAAAGTTCACAGAGCAGGAGAAGGTGCTCCTTTCACAGGTGTGAAACCTGTAGGGACTCCTATTGATGAAAAGGTAGCGGCAGCAGATAAAGCTATTGAAATTGGAGACTTATCGCCATTAGAAGGTATGGTACCTGAGGAAAAAATGCCCGAACTAATAGAGAGATTTGAAGAGGTAATGGCTTTAAAGAATTTTGATGTAAACAATGTTGATGCTGGAAGAGAATATATAGAAGCTTATGTAAGTTTCTTTAAATTTGCTGAAGGTGAAGAAGAAGGACATGCTGCTCATGGTGAAGCTAAAGAGAGTGCACATGCTGAAGCTGGAGAAAGCCAAAAAGTTAGCAATCCGAAAACTGCAGATATGGGAACAATACCATTTGTTGCTACCTCAGCAGTAACAGGACTTGCAGCTCTTGCTCTAGGATTAAAGAAAAAATCTAAATAAACATAACTGTATCAATTACATGAACCTATTCTAGTAGGATTTTGAAAACATAATCCTAATAAGTACTATAATATTTCCTTCCTCGATGTTTATTCGGTGAGGGAAATTTTTTTATAACTAGTAATACACAATAATAAGAGGTAAGGTTATGAATTTAAAATTAAAAATTTTTAAAAGAATACTTTTCATTACGCTGCTTATAGTATTTAGTTATTCTGCTATTATGACAGGGTATAGATTGGTAGATAAATACCGTAATGATAAATTAAATAAAAGCATAACTACAATTTATAATGAAAGCAAAGTAAGTAAGAATGAGGATAAAGGTCAACAGTTTATGGAGCCTCTTTTAAAAGTTAACAAAGATGCTGTAGGATGGCTTAATATAAATAACACTAGAATTAACTATCCTGTAGTTCAGGGTAAGGATAATGAGTATTACCTTAATCATAATTTTGAAAAAGAATCCAGTAATTATGGAAGTATTTTTGTGGATTACCGTAACAAGAATCTTGAAAACTTTGTTAACGGTGAAAAAAATATAATTATATATGGTCATCATATGAAAGATGGAACAATGTTTGGTGATTTAAAGCTGTATAAAGATGAAAAATTCTTTAAGGACAATCAGATTATCAGCTTTAACATATTAGGTGAACAATATAAATGGCAGGTTTTTTCTGCCTACGTAACAGGCACAGATTTTAATTACATAAAAACTGATTTTAAAGATGATGTTGAGGTCAATGAATTTTTAAAGAGTATAAAAGAGAAATCTTTGTATGTAAATGACACAACTCTAAATTCAAAGGATGTAATTCTTACATTGTCAACTTGCAGTTATGAGTTCGAAAATGCTAGATTTGTAGTACATTTCAAGTTGATTAAATAGGTTGAAACTAAACTGTAACATAAGTTACAGATATTTTTATGGAATATGATATTATAGTAAAGATAACAGATTGAAACTGTTATAGCAGTTAATCGTATAGAGAATAAAACATATATTTAATCGTGGAGGTTTTATATGGAAAATAAAAAAGTTCTTGTTGTAGATGATGAAGAAAATGTATCAGAACTTCTTAAGCTATACTTAGAGGCAGAGGGATTTGTAGTAGAGACAGCAGGTGATGGGTTAAAGGCTTTAGAGTTAGCTGGGAAATTCAAACCAGATTTAATTATATTAGATATTATGCTTCCTCTTAAGGATGGATGGCAGGTGGCTAAAGAACTAAGAAAAGATATGGATACACCTATAATAATGCTTTCTGCAAAGGGAGAAGAATCAGATAAAATTCTTGGACTTAATTTAGGTGGTGATGATTATGTAACTAAGCCTTTTTCACCAGGGGAAGTAGCAGCAAGAGTTAAGGCTATTTTAAGAAGAGTGAGGAACGAGGAACAAGAAAAAGATATTTTGAACTTTCCATATCTTATAATTGACTTTTCTAAATATGAAATTATTATTAATGGGGTTAAAATAGTAAGCACTCCAAAAGAAGTTGAAATGCTATGGTTATTGGCAAGCAATGTTGGTAGAGTTTTTACAAGAGATCAGCTACTAAATAAAATTTGGGGTTATGATTACCTAGGTGATTCACGAACTGTTGATACTCATGTAAAAAGGTTACGTCGAAAAATGGAAAACAATCATCCATACACCTATATACAAACAGTTTGGGGAGTAGGGTATAAATTTGAGGTAGTGAAAAATGAAGAGAAATCTATTTAGTAAACTTTTTTTAACTTATCTTTTATTAATATTACTTGCTATTGGAATAGTAAGTTCACTATTTTATGTTTTCTTTAATAACTATTACTATGGAATTAGAGAACAACAGCTTCTTACTCAAGGGAAAGAAATATCCAAAGTTGTAAGTACTAACATAAAAAATAAGGATTTTGCTCAAATTGATGAGACAATAAAGGTTTATAATAAAATCAATGTTTCACGTATGTGGATTGTTAACAAAGAAGGAAATATTATTAGTGGTCCAAGTAAGATTGATAATCCTGATAATGAATGTCCGGAAAGTGAGGAGATAAGAAGAGCACTTAATGGAGAAATAGTTATAAATCGTGGGAATATAAGATATTCAGCTGACCCAGTTCTGTCTGTAGCTTTGCCGATATATGTTGAAGGTAATATAGGAGGAGCGGTGTTTGTTTGTAATCCACTTTCAGACATTAATAATAGCATTTCTCAAGCTCTAAAAATTGTGATTCTTGCTGGTGTTATAGCAGTTATTGTTTTAGCTTCAGTAAGTTTTTTTATATCAAGAAACATTACAAAACCTATTAAAGAAATAACAGAAATATCTTTGGAAATGGCTAAAGGCAATTTTACTCAGAGAGTTAAATTTACTTCTAATGACGAAATAGGAAAATTAGCTGAAACATTTAACTATATGACAGTAAAGCTAGATAAAACCTTAAGAGACTTAGAACAGGAAAAAGATAAAATGATTGAAATGGAAAGGATGCAAAGAGAGTTTGTAGCAAATGCATCTCATGAACTTCGCACTCCCCTTACTTCAGTGAGAGGATATATTGAGGCAATTCTTGATGGAGTTATAAATAAAAAAGAACAGGAAAAGAAATATCTCAGGATTGTTCTTAAAGAAACATTAAGATTACACAAGCTAGTAAATAGTCTTTTAGATTTATCTAGGATGGAAGCTGGACATGTTAAGATAAATAAAAGACAGTTGTCTATTAATGAGGTTATTGAAAAAGCTGTTAATAGATTAAAACCATTAGCTGAGGAAAATGATCTTTCTTTAGAACTAGAGAAATCAGCGGATTTACCTAAAGTAATAGGAGATGAAGATTTAATAGAACAAGTAATTATTAATTATGTTACAAATGCTGTAAGATTTACTCCAAAGAGCGGAAGAATATTAGTTAAGTCAGATATAAGTGACGGTAAGGTTAATGTACATGTTATAGACACAGGCATAGGAATTTCTCCGGAAGAATTACCTAATGTTTGGAAAAGGTTTTATAAAATTAATGATGCAAGACCTTTATCTAAAGAAGGGTCAGGTTTAGGACTATCTTTAGTAAAAGAACTAATGGAACTTTTAGGAGGTAGGGCATGGGCAGAAAGTTTCCCAGGAAAAGGTTCTATTTTTAGTTTTAGTTTACCTGTTAAAGAAAGGCAGTGAACGAAAAAGTTCACAAATAGTCCCTATATAGTCCAAAATAAATCTTTAAAATAAAATCATACTTAATCAAGTACAAAACTAAAGCTTTGTGCTAAGGATTAAATTATATTTTTATGAAGGTTTAAGGCCAGTAAGAACTCCTATAGATGAAGTAGTATTGACAGCAGATAAAGCTATTGAAGTTGGAAACTTATCTCCATTGGAAGGAATGGTACCTGAAGAAAGAATGCCCGAACTAATAGAGAGATTTGAAGAGGTAATGAATCTAAAGAATTTTGATGTAAACAATGTTGATGCTGGAGATTTACAAAAAATCACTACTTAACTTTATATTTTTAAGTAGTGATTTTTTATTGAATTACTTGGATATTAATGGATAAGCATTCTCTTTTTAGTAAAGCTCCTAATTGTATCAGTAAAGGCTAATGCTTTTCCTCCTAGCTGCAGCCAGTAGTAGATCCACAGTCCAAGCATACCATGCAGGTTCCGTTTCTCACCATTCTAGTGCTGGAGCAGGTAGAGCAAGTAGAACCATAAACTCTTTCGCCATCTACCTTTTTAGTTTTAACCTCGCCGTCCTTGGAAGTTAAAGAATCTACTGCAGCCTCAGTATTTGAACCTATTGTATCTTCATTATAATTTTCAGGCTTAACCTGACACCTTGAGAAATCTCCAAGCTCAATGTCAATAACCTTACTTATTAAATCTGAAATGGATGATACATATTTTATATAAGGGTGCTTTTGTACAAAGCCATAAGGCTCATATTTTTGTCCTCTTAACATTCTAGCTATATCTTGAGGAGCTACATGATATTGAAGCATTACAGAAATTGACTTGGATAGTGAATTTAGAAGTCCTGTAATTATTGTACCTTCTCTATCCGTTGTTATATATATTTCTGATATTTCACCATTTTGGCGTCTATTCACTGTAGTATAAATCTTAACATCATCAATTTGAGCAGGATGAGTAGTACCCTGACGAATGCCTACAGGTTTATCCCGTCTTGAATACTTTACTCCCTTTTGCAGCTCTCTAGTTTTAGCAAGAAGCTGCTGATAAGTTAGATTCTCAAGTTTTGTATCATTGTTATCTCCTAAGCTGGTATTTAAAGGTTGAGCTGCCTTGGAGGAGTCTCTATATAAGGTTATTCCCTTTACCCCATGCTTCCAGGAAGATAAAATTACTTTTTTAAAGTCTTCTACTGTTGCAGTTTTAGGTAGGTTTACAGTTTTAGATATAGCACCAGATATTAATGGTGTTATTGCTGCTACCATAAGCACATGACCCATTGGTGCTATGTATCTTTCACCACTTCCACAACGATTTGATGTATCAAATATAGGAAGATGTTCTTCTTTTAAATGGGGAGCACCCTCTATTTTGCCATCTAAAATCTTTTCATAACTAAACCCATTTTCATTTACTGTTTCCTTTTCAAGAACGTAATTCAAAATGTCTTCTATTTGATCTTTAGTGTAGCCAAGCTTCTTTAGGGCTATAGTTATAACAGGATTTATAATTGTCATAAATCCACCGCCAGAAAGCTTCTTATATACGATATGGCTGAAAAATGGCTCTATAGATGTAGCACCGCAGTCCATAGCAAAGGATATAGTTCCTGTTGGAGCTATAACAGAAACTTGAGCGTTTCTAAATCCAGCTTCACTACCGGATTGAAGAGCCTTAACCCAAGAGTCTTTTAAAGCGGAACTTATATAATTCAATCCTTCTCTATTTAAGTTCTCATGGTCAACCTTTATAGGTTCGTAGTTTAAACCTTCAAATTCAGGGTTAAACCTAGCGTCCTTAGCCTTACTTAGGAAATCTAAGTTAACTCCAGCTGCCCTAGCATGATTTCTTATAACTCTCATCATGTGAGGCTTATTTATCTCGAATTTTGCAAAGGAGCCCACTTCTTTAGCCATAAGTGAGGATACATAGTAAGAATAACCGGTAAGAGTACCAATTAAAGCTGCAGCCAAAGTTCTAGCTTCCTCTGAGTCATAAGGGTAGCCCATAACCATGAATAAGGAAGCTATATTAGCAACTCCAAGTCCTGTTGCTCTAAACAGGTAGGTTTTTCTTGCAATATCAGCAGTCGGGAACTGCCCCCAGTGAATTGATGCTTCAAGAATTAACTGAGTAAGACCTATAACATGTAGGTATCCTTCTACATCAAATTTATTAGTATTTACATCATAAAATTTATATATGTTGATAGAAGCTAAGTTACAGGAGGAGTCATCTAAAAAGGCATATTCTCCACAAGGATTTGTAGAGTTAATTTTGTTATAATCTGCATTTACAACACCATCCTCTCCCGCTGGACAAGTATGCCAAGCATTAAAGGTATCATCAAACTGTGGAGCAGGGTCAGCACAGTTCCAAGCAGAGGAGTTAAAAGCTTCCCATATATCAGAAACCTTAGCAGTTTTATTTACCTTTGAATCAACTCTTCCTTTTAGATCTATTGTTTCATCGGATTTTTTTTCTAAGTCCTCAACCTTTTTCATAAAGTAATCTGAAAATCTTATAGAATTATTGCTGTTTTGTCCTGATACAGTTTCATATGCTTCTCCGTCTATATCAATATCATACCCCATCTTTCCAAGGGCTCTTACTTTATTTTCTTCTTTTGCTTTCCAGGTTATAAAATCCATGATTTCAGGATGATCTACATCAAGGCATACCATTTTTGCAGCTCTTCTTGTAGTGCCACCAGACTTTATAGCGCCTGCATTTCTATCAAGACCTTTTAAGAAACTCATAAGTCCTGAAGATACACCGCCGCCGGAAAGTTTTTCACCTTTTCCTCTTATACGAGAAAAGTTAGTACCAGTACCAGAACCGCCTTTAAAAAGCTTTGTTTCTGTTACATACTGCTCCGATATGGAATGAGGACCTAGAAGCTTATCCTCAATAGATAATATGAAGCAAGCTGAGGCTTGAGTTCTTGAATAGTTATCCGAACTTTCTACTACCTTTCCTTCCTTCTCATCAAAATAAAAATGACCTTGTTTAGTACCTTTTATACCATAGGATTGAGCAAGACCAGTGTTAAACCACTGAGGGGAATTAGGTGCATACATTTGGTTCAATAAAGTATAAACGGCTTCATCGTAAAAAATGGATGCTTCTTCTTCTGTTTTAATTATTCCCTCATCCTTTAGTGACTGACACCAAAAATTAACCATTCTATCTGCTATAGATCTCATACTGTTCTCATAGCCAGTTTCACTTGGAACTCCAGCCTTTCTGAAGTATTTTGAAGCTATAATATCGCAGGCATTTTGAGAATAATGTTCTGGAAACTCCAATTCTTTCATATCAACTAATACTTTATCTGTTTTATGGTCTTTTAAAAATACATCAACCTTTTTCCACTTAAATAAATCGTAAACTGTTTTATCGCTATGTATTTCTAATTCTTTTGTATAATATCTTTTAAATAAACTCTTTATAGAATCCAATAGAAGTCTACCTCCCTGTATGTAAGTATTTACAACAATCACTATATATAGTAGTGTAGTTAATTTCTGCACACTATATATAGTGTCTTTATTATTATAAAGCAGATTTAACAGAAATTCAATGAGAACTACTAATATACATTTTGAATATAGGCTTTAGAAATTATACGGCTTTTGATAAAAAATGTAAAAGGTATATTTACGACTTTATAAGGGAAATATTTTAATGTAATAATTAGAGGAAAAATACTGTATTGTTTTGCAATAAAATGTAGAAAAATTATTAACTCACTTAATGTGCTATGATAAAGTAACAACGTTGTTTAATTTTATACAAAGAGGAGGATTCAAATGCAAAAAGAGGCAGGTTTAAAGAAAGAGATGGGACTTCTAGTGGCCACTACTCTGGTAGCAGGCAACATGATAGGTTCCGGCATATTTATGCTTCCAGCAACCTTAGCTAATGCAGCTGGTCCAGGTTCTACTCTTTTGGCTTGGGCACTTACAGGGATAGGTTCTATATTTTTAGCACTTTCCTTTGGTAATTTAGGATCTAAAATACCTAAGACAGGAGGGCCTTATGAGTATTCAAAAATCGCTCTTGGCGGTTTTATGGGCTTTTTAAATGCATGGCTTTATTGGACAGCTTCTTGGATTGGTAATGCTGCAATAATTACCTCTATTGCAAGCTATACGGCGACGATGATTCCTGCTATACATAATAATGGTCTCTATGCATTTTTATACACAAGTGGTATCTTATGGATATTTACAATATTAAATATTGTAGGAGTTAGGCAAGCATCTTTTTTTCAAACAGTTATAACCATATTTAAGCTATTTTTATTTATGTTTTTCGTCGGTGTTACTGCTTATCATTTTAATCCAGAGTTTTTAACACCGGCATTTCCAGAAGGGAAAGGAATAAATACCCTTCCAGCAGCAGCAGCGGCAACTTTATGGGCATTTACAGGCTTTGAAACTGCCACAGTGACAGCAGGTGAGATAAAAAATCCTGAGAGAAACATAAAATTAAGTACGATTTTAGGAATTTCTATTGCTGTTATAACTTATATGCTAATAAGTTTCTTTGCTATGGGAGCTATGCCTCAAGAAACTTTAGCAAAGAGTACTTCGCCAATAATTGATATATTAGCTCAATATTTTGGAAATGGTATTACCAAAGCTTTATTATTAGCTTCTATAGTAAGTGTACTTGGTTCCGTTGTAGGCTGGCTTTTAACAACAGCGAGGATGTCCTATGCAGCTGGAGTAGACAGAGTTTTTCCAGAGATATTTGCTAAAGTTCACTCAAAGTACAAAACACCCCATGTTTCATTGATAATAAATGCAGTGCTTACAAATATACTTTTATTAATGAACTATACGCAGTCATTACTTTCCGCTTTTAATTTCATGATTTTATTAGCAACGCTATCCTATCTTCCAGTGTATGCAAGTACTGCTGCAGCAGAGATAATTCTTTTGGTAAAAAGGGAAAAAGGCTTTAATGTTTGGAAGTTCATAAAAAGTTCTATTGTACCACTAATAGGGTTTACTTATTCTGTATGGGCTATTTATGGTTCCGGTGCAGAAACAGTATTGTATGGTTTCTTGCTTATGTTATTTGGAGTTCCTTTCTACCTATATATGAGACTAAAGGATGAAGAGGGACTTAAGGATATAAGAAATTTTAACAATAAAAATGTAGCATAATTTGTAAGTAACATTTATGATATAAACCTAAAATAGAAATTTATAAAGGCTAGATGAATTTATTTTTCATCTAGCCTTTTAAACCTTTAAATTGAAAGAAGTCCTAATATAGTAGATTTATTATGAATTACTAATTGACCATTATTACTAGAGGCGATTTCACCTATGGACAAGGCTCCTTGAACAGTGTATTTAAATTTGCTTTGAATATTTGTGAGCTCTTCTTCAAAACGCTCCTCCAAAAACATTGCACGGGAAATACAGTCGAATAGTAGAGGAATATATTTTTCAGGTGCATTTGAAGCACAATTTGTTGCAATGTCTAGTGAGGAACTTAAAAGTGAATTAATATCTCCCTTAAGTATGTATAAGTCACTATCTTCAGGTATATCTGCCACACAAATAATTTCGTTATCTTCATTTAAGGCTATAGGATCTCTTACAACTAGGTTAGTTTGTCCTCTTTTTACAATTCCAAAGGGGTGATCCTTAGCGTAAATGAAAAAGTCTGATTTATAAAGAGTAATTTTTTCTTCATCTTCAATTATATCTCTATATACATCGAAGGCATTATAACTATCTAATTTGCAAAGTATATTAGATCTGGATTCGGTTATGTGAAAAGGTCCTTCAAGCTTATTCCAACCATGATTTACTGCAATTTTAACTGGGGATTTTATAATACAAACATAAAGTACATCTTGAAAGACTCCTTTATTATTGAATATGCAAGGTCTTTGTGTTAAATCATAGTATCCAGCTCCACCGCCAATATAACTAACATTATTCCCTAATTTATTATAAACAGTATTTGTTAGGTCTTTCATTTGACTTGATAAACCGTCTACTAAAACTAATGCCGTACAATCTTCTAGAGTATTCACATCTAATTTAAATCTCATTAAATAAGGAAGTACTATAGAAGAATAGAGAGGTTGATATTTTTCAATGATAAAACCATTCTGTAAACTTTTGTCTCCAACGAGAAGTCTTGGATATATGCCTCCAAAAAAGTTTATGTCTTCTTTATTTAGGTATTCTATTAATTCATTTACATAAATTGATGATTTTTCAGCAGTTAGTATCATTAGCTCTTCACCAGGTATTACAGATAAGTCTTTTACATACTTTTTTAGTTCATCTAACGATTTTAAATACAAGATATAACCCCTCCGATTTTAATATTTATTCTATAAATGCTAGCATATCTTACTAGTTTTTATTTTTAGTATTTTTACCAAAGTATACTAGTAAGTTATCATAAAAGCAGTATATAATCAATTACTATTGGTTTTATTTCACATAAAAATTAGTTATAATTTTAATAGTAGGTATAAAGTTTAGTTATTAATTTAATTTGGTTGAAAGGTGGGAAAGATATGATACGTAACTTTAAGGAAAATAAACCAGAAGTACATGAAAGCTCTTTTGTAGCAGATACTGCAGAGGTTATTGGAAAGGTTACTCTAGAAGCAGATGCTAGTGTTTGGTTTGGAGCAGTAGTGAGAGGGGACAGCAATTCTATTTATATAGGAAAGGGCTCCAACATACAGGATAACAGCACTGTTCATGCTAATATAAAAGGTACTCCTACAGTGGTAGGAGAATATGTAACTGTAGGACATAACGTAATTTTACACGGATGCAAAATCGGTAATTTTTCATTGATAGGTATGGGATCTATAATATTAGATGGAGCTGAGATAGGCGAAGAAGTTATGATTGGAGCAGGAAGTTTAGTAACTGCAAATAAAAAGATTCCTTCAGGAGTTTTATGTATGGGATCACCAGCCAAAGTTATTCGTGAGCTTACTGAAGAGGAAAGAATGTCTATTAGAGAAGCAGCACAGCATTATATAGATGAAGCTAAAGAGTATAAGTAAAATAGTTTTAATTTAAAGTAAACAGTTAGAAACCCAAAGTTCTAACTGTTTTTTATTTAAAATAATTAGGGATTTTCTACTCAGATAGTCACCTAAATGTAAGTGCTAGTATAACATAATATTGATAATTAATTTTTAGGTGGTTTATTATGCCGGTTTATAGATTAGGTTCTAGAGGAACAGAAGTAATGGAAATACAAGCAGTTTTAAGTAAGATTGGCTATAATCCAGGACCAATTGATGGGGTGTATGGAAGGCAAACGGAAGAAGCGGTAAGGCAGTTTCAAAGGGATAATGGGTTAACTGCTGATGGAATTGTAGGCCCAGCTACTTATAATGCTTTAGAGAGATTTATGCTTGGATATGATGTTTATACTATAAGACCTGGAGATACTTTGTATGATATTGCTAGAAGGTACTATACTCAGGTATATAAAATAATAGTAGCAAACCCAGGCATAGAGCCCTTTGCTCTTATTCCAGGCAGTACTATTATTGTTCCCTATGGTATTGATGTGGTAGATACAAACATTAATTATACCTATGAGATTTTAAGAAAAGATTTAGATGGACTTAAGGCTAGGTATCCATTTATCACTGTTGGAGTTGCAGGAAAAAGCGTACTTGGAAGAAACCTTTACTATATAAGACTTGGTACAGGACCAAATCAGGTTTTCTATAATGGGTCTCACCATGCATTAGAGTGGATTACTACTCCTCTGTTAATGAAGTTTACAGAAAACTTTGCTAAGGCTTATTCAGAGGGTCGTAGTATAGGCGGATACAACATAGCAGATATATGGAATAGAAGTAGTATATATATAATGCCAATGGTAAATCCAGATGGAATTGACTTGGTGCTGAACGGCTTGAAGAGAAGTAATCCTTTCTATAATGATTTGATAAAGTGGAATAAAGGCAGTACAGATTTTTCGCAAAATTGGCAGGCAAATACAAGAGGAGTAGATTTAAATCATAATTATAATGCATCCTGGGAGTTATCAAAGCAGGCAGAGGCAAGTTATGGTGTATTTGGACCGGGACCTACCAGATATTCTGGTCCTTTCCCTGAATCTGAACCAGAAACTAAAACTGTAGTAAACTTTACAAGAAGTCATAACTTTAGGCTGGTACTTGCATACCACAGCCAGGGAGAAGTTATATACTGGCAGTATGGGGCACTTACTCCTCCTGAAGCTAGAAGAATAGGAAACCTATTCTCACAGGTAAGCGGCTATGCCCTATCAGAAACAACAGGAATAACCTCTTATTCAGGATATAAGGATTGGTTTATTCAAGAGTATAGAAGACCAGGGTACACTATAGAAGTAGGCAGAGGAAGAAATCCACTTCCGATAAGTCAGTTTAATAAGATTTATAGGGATAATGAGGAGTTACTACTGTTAGCAGCAGTAATTTAGAGGTTAGAACTCTTTTAATATTTATTTTTAACTAGCCGGCGTTATTTTGCCGGCTTTTTGTGCTAGATTTGATTTGAAATCTCTATTTTAAGGTTTATAAACTATAGTAACTATGGCAATAATAGTATATAATAAGGAGCAGTAATTACGATAATGGTGAAATGTAAGGAGTGAAAAATAAATGATAAACATAGGAGAATTTAATACTGTAAAAGTATCTAGAAGAACAGACTTTGGATACTATTTAGATGCTGGTACTGGAAGACTTGGTGACGATGTACTTTTACCCAACAAAAGTGCATTAGGTAGGGACTTACAAGAAGGAGAAGAAGTTAGAGCATTTATATATAGAGATTCAAAGGATAGAATAATAGCAACCTTAGGAGAGCCTCTAGCTCAAGTTGGAGATATAGCTTATTTAAAGGTAGTAGCTAAGAGTAAGATTGGTTCCTTTGTAAGCATTGGGTTAGAAAGAGATGTTCTTATTCCTTTTAAAGAGCAGAAATATGACATAGAGGTTGGAAATGGTTATCTGTTTTACATATACCTAGATAAAACTGGAAGAATAGCTGCAACCACGGATATTGATAGATATTTAGATACTCTAGATACAGAAGATCCAGAAGGTATACAAAAGAATAAATACAGGGTTGGAGATGAAGTTACAGGTGTGGTCTATGGCTTTCAAACAAACGGTAGTGCAATGATAGCTGTAGATAGAAGTTATAAAGGAGTTATACTAGTTAATGAATACTTTTCAGAGCTAAAAGAAGGCCATGAATTAAAATTAAGAGTAAAAAAGATATACGACGATGGAAGGCTTGGTCTTACTCCTAGAAAAAGAGCTGTAGAGGAAAGAACAGAGCTTCAAGAGCAGATATTAAATTATTTGAAGAAGAATGGTGGATTTATGACTTTTAATGATAAAAGCTCTCCAGAAGATATAAAGAGGGTATTCCATCAAAGTAAAAACTACTTTAAAAATGCATTAGGTGGACTAATGAAACAAGGATTAATTGTACAGGATGAAGAAGGAACTAGATTAAAGTAGTAAAAAATATATAACTTAGGCAAGATACAGCAACAACATATACCATTCTTTTAGTGAGATAGATTACTTAAAATTGAATGGATATATGGAAAATTTTAAAAAGGATATAAGTTCTATATAATACAGAAAATAAATGTAATAGACTTTCTGGAGGTGAAAAAATGAGAAGGAAAGCAATTACATTTATTTTTTTTATTGTAATATTATTTACCGGCAGTACTGCCTTTGCAGGTCACCACGAATGTGAAGTGCATTTTATAGATACTGGGCAAAGTGACTGTATTTTAATAAGAAGTCCCAATAAAAATTATTTGATAGATACAGGTGCACCTTACTATAAAAATAGGGTAATAGAGTATCTAAACAAAAATGGAATAAATCATATTGAAGCAATTATACTTACCCATTATCATGATGATCATTATGGTGGATTGTTAAAAATAGTAGAAAGTAAAAAGGTAGCTAAGGTTTTTCTTCCTGTTCATCAAAATGAAATGCAATATGATTTGTATAAGAGCTTAGTGCAAAAAGGAGTAAAGGTAAAATATATAAGTAGAGACTTTAAACTAAAACAGGGTAAGGTTAACTTAAAAGCTATTGCACCTTTTAGGGAAGATAAAAAAATAGAGAATAATAATTCTTTAGTACTGCAGGGACAAATAGATGGTATAAAGTATTTATTTGCAGCAGATTGTGAAAAGGCAGAGGAAGAAGATATGATTAACAGCGGAGAGCTTAAAGAGTGTGATGTTTTAAAAGTACCTCATCATTCTTTAAATACCAGCAGCACCGATAAGTTTTTAAATAAAGTAAAGGCAAAAATTGCAGTAGTTACCTGCAATGGTGTAGGAACTCCTGATTTGAAGATTTTAAAAAGAATAAATAGCAAGGGTACTACCATATTTAGAACAGATTTTCATGGAAATGTAGTTGTAAAAAATGGACTTATAAGAGGCTCAAAGGATGGAATTAATGTGAGAATTGAATAAGTACAGTGGCCACCTACATAACAAAATTAAAATCTGTTTTGTTAAGTAGGTGGCAGTTTACAGTTATTTCGTATTTTCCATAAGAATATATTGCTATTGCATAAATTGTCTAATAAAATAGAATAGTGTCTAAAAAAGCATGTTGCAACTTTATCAGGGGGAACAAAGGATGAAACTAAAAGGTTTTCTAGGAAAAAATATTCGAAACAAAATTATAGCGGCTATTGTTACCTGTTCAACTATGGTAGCCATTATAGTTGGAGGAATTAGCATAGTAAAAAGTAGTAGGATTATAAAAGATCTAGCTAAAAAAAATCTTTCTTTAGTAGCAGAAAACAAAGAAACAGAGCTTAATGGAACCATTGAAAATGTGGAAAACTCCGTTGAAAACCTAGCAACAACTATAAGTTCTTCTGTTGATATAGAAAGGTTAGATTTAGACATAAACTATGGCAAGGAATATGAAAATAGTATAAAAAACATAGTAAAAGGTTTTGGACAAACTACCAACGGAGCACAAAGTGTGTATTTTTATATTAACCCAAAGCTTGCCAAAGGGGTATACGGTGCATGGTTTGTAAAAGACAATGACAATAGTGAATTTAAGGAACATCCACTGGAGTCCCTAGAAGAATTTTCACAGGATAACAATGACATGGAATGGTACTATAAGCCTATCAAAGAGAAAAAACCAATATGGATTGACCCTTACGTTGATTCAAAGCTTAACATATCAATAACATCATACATTATTCCAATATATAAGAATAATGTTTTAGTTGGTGTAGTAGGAATGGATATTAACTTTGATTACTTTCGAAAAGAAATAAAATCAACAAGTATATATGACAGCGGGTATATTGCTTTAGTAAATAAAAATTATGATTTTTTAGTAGAACCATCAATTAAAGAAGTAGAGAGGATTAGTTTGCTTAGTACAATAAAGGCTAAACTCTTAAAGAAAGAAGTAAATAAAGATGTGGATACTGTAACTAAAGCCTCAAAAAATCAAGAGGGAAATAATAATTTTGCTAAAATAGATAATGGAAGCCTAAAATTCCTAACAGAGGAAATTAATAAAAACAAATCAGGAATAGTTGATTATAAGTATCAAAATAATAATAAAATATTAGTTTATACACATCTAGTTAACGGATATATTATGTTAGTAGACGTTCCTCAAAGGGAAGTACTTAAGCAGATGAATATTGTAATTTTACTGGTTATCTTATTTATTATCATTGGTATAGTGGCAGCTGTAATAGTTGCTAGGATTGTAGGAAAGGTAATTGCTAATCCTATTATGGAGGTTACAGAACTTATAGATAAAACTGCAAAACTAGATTTAGTTTATGATGAAAGTTTTGAAAAATTGTCTTACAGGAAAGATGAGATAGGAGTAATTGCAAAATCAACAGGGAATATGAGAGCTTTTTTAAGAAATATAGTAGAGACTTTAGTAAATAACTCTTCTAAGGCAGCAGAGTATTCTAATAATTTAGCTTATGCAATGAATGAAACAACTAAATCATCTTCTGAAATATCAGTAGCTACAAATGAGTTAGCACAAGGTGCTTGTAAGCAGTCGCAGACAGCTCAGCAGGGATTAGGTAAATTAATGGACCTTGCAGAAGATATTGATAAGGTAGTAAATAGTTCCAATAAGGTAAGAGAGTATGTATATAAAACAGATAATATGACTAAAGAAATGTCAGAGTCCGTTGATAACTTAAAACATAAATTTCAAATCAATAATAATATTACTAAGGGTGTTTCATCCAGCATTGGGTTACTATCAAATAAATCCGGCTCCATAAGTAATGTAGTAAGCACCATAAAATATATTGCAGAACAGACCAATCTGTTAGCTTTAAATGCAGCAATAGAAGCAGCTCGTGCTGGAGAAATGGGGAGAGGATTTTCAGTTGTAGCAGAGGAAATAAGAAAGCTAGCAGAGCAAACCTCCCTATCGACAGAGGATATTGGAAAAATTATAGCTGAAATTCAACAGGATATAATAGATACTGAAAGTAAAATGAATAGGGCTAATATAATTTTAGGAGAATCTAATGAAGCTCTTGAGAATACAAGTGATTATTTTGAAACAATAGACAAGGAAATAAAAAATATCTTCGGCGAAATAAATTCTCTTGCAGAAAGTATAGAAAAAATAGATGAAAGTAAATGTAAAGTTGTAATCTCTGTTGAGGAAATATCATCAATAACAGAGGAAGCAGTTGCTGCGGCAGAGGAAGTTTTTGCAACTATAGAAAATCAGGGTATAGTAATTAGCAGTGTTTCGGAAACTGCAGAAGAATTAAAAGGTATTGCAGTAGATTTGCAGAGACTTACTGGAGAGTTTAAAATTAAATAAATAACTGCCCTTGTTTCTTTACAAAAGTGGGATGAAAAGTCGATAAAATAAGGCTTTTCATCCCACTTTTATACATTCTATAATTCATAGTATGCTCATGGAATAATGGGCAACGTATATAAGCTATATAAATAATTCACATGATTTATGAACTAGTGGACTTAACCTTATTTTTGCTTTTATACGTATAAACTGTGAGATATTTTATCTGTAGAGCAATATGCCTGCAATACCGGCAATCACAATAGTTAAAATAGGATGCACTTTTTTAGATAAAAGGATAGCCATTATGAAAATACCTATAATAATACTCTTTATATCATGATAAGATTCTTTAGCAAGAGATAAGAAGGCAGATATAATAAGACCTATTAGTGCAGGGCGCATTCCAAGGAGCACTGCTTTCATAGTTTTCGATTCCTTGAATTTAATTATATAGTGGGTAGCGATAGAAACAAGAATAAAGGAAAAAGCTGTTACTCCAATGGTTCCAGCGGCGCTGCCAAGAAATCCTGAAACTTTATACCCTACAAAGGTAGCAGAGTTTATGGCAATAGGGCCTGGTGTCATTTGAGAAATGCCTATTATATCGATAAAATCCTTATAACTAATCCATTGTCTATGAGTAACGATTTCCCTTTCTATTAAAGGAAGCATAGCATATCCACCACCAAAGCTAAAAGCACCTATCTTGAAAAATGACCAAAATATCTGCAACATAGTATGCATTTATTTCACCTTCTTCCTGAAGAATATGTAACCGTACAGACCAGATGCAACTATGACTAGTACTGGATGAATATCTATAATGGTAATACAGACAACGGTTATAATGACTATTAGTAAGTTTGTATAATTTTTATCCACTGATTTAGAAAGACTAACTACTGCGATTAAAACTAGCATTGGCACTGCAGCCCCTATACCTTTGAATACTAAATCCACATAGTAGTTAGTTCTAAACTGCATAAAAAAAGAAGCTACAAGCAGTATTATGAAAAAGGAAGGCAGAACAGTCCCTAGTAAGGCTAGTATAGCCCCTACTGCTCCCCCTATTTTATAACCTATAAATATAGAAGTATTAACTGCAAGAGCACCTGGAAAAGACTGAGCTATAACGAGAATATCTAAAAACTCATCCTTTTCAATCCATTTTTTGTTTTCTACTACTTCTGCTTGAATTAATGGAATCATTGCATAACCACCACCAAAGGTAAAAGCTCCTATTTTAAAGAAGCTGGAAAACATAGATAAAAGCTTTTTCAAGCAAATCACCTCATTTTATACTTTTAAATTATATATAACTAAGTTATAGAATTTTTTGCATAATATTACTTTATATCATAAGATTAAAAAAGTAAAGAAGACTGAGTTTTCATCAGTCTTCTTTACTTAGTCATTTTGAAATTTTGGAGGTTTTAAGAAAAAAGGTTGTTAACGCTGATCCTCTGGAAGTATTGAGCCTTTATAAAGAGTAAATTTGGCATCATATTCTTCCTTTTTTCTATAAAGCATTTCCTCATTAGATACTTGATTCTCTAGAGTCTTTCCTCCTGAAACATCCTGTTCAGTAGCAAATTCTTCATTATAATTATTTCTGTTGTTCTTTGTGTTTTCCATTAATACTCACCTCAATAAGTAGGGTGTACAAATTAAGAGAAAATATAGCAGTTATTTTTATACTAATTAAATAAAGACTTACATATTTACCTTCAATTAAAAGGAGTATTATTTCTCAAACTGTGCAAACTTATAACATAAAGTTAAGTTGTAAAAGCAACATTATAATTTGACTTTAGAAAAAATAGATTAAGATGGATTAAATAATAGGTGGATAAAAGGAGGAATGTTATTATGTCAAACAGAAGTAACAGAGTATTAGTACCAGAAGCTAAAGCAGGATTAGACAGATTTAAGATGGAATCAGCTAGAGAGGTTGGAGTAGACTTAAAGGAAGGATACAATGGAGATATAACTGCAAGAGAAGCTGGTTCAGTAGGTGGTAACATGGTTAAAAAGATGATAGAAGCTTATGAAAAAGGATTAGTATAGTTTGAATTTACAATAATAAGGTCAGATAGATTAAGTCTATCTGACCTTCATTTTTTAAGTTGTTTTTCAGAAGAAAAAATATTTAACTATAACTAATAATAATACGAATATTTATATATAGATATTTCATAAGAAAATTAGTACAATTTATATACATAATGAAGTATGGAGGTAGGGTTATGGAAATATCCAGAGTTGGAAGAAGTGCTTCTGTTCCTTCTGAGAAAAAGAATTTATCTGTAAAAAAAGACTTTTCTCAAAGCTTTAATTCACAGATGCAGAAAAAGTCAGAAGAGCAGCTTAAGGAGATGTTTGATAATATAAAAAAGAAAGGAAATAGATTAGCTATAACTAAATCCTATGTTGATGTAAAGGCCTATAAAAAAATGATAAAAGAGTATTTAGATTCTGTTCTAAGCTTTATGTATGGTGTTAAAAAAGATATAAGTTTCTGGCAGACACAGTATTTTATAACTGTAGATACCATTGATCAAAAGCTTGAAGAACTTACCCAAATGCTTGTAAATGAGCAAAAGGATAACCTAAACGTTGCAGCAACTATCGACGATATATCAGGGCTTTTAGTTGATATTTATAAGTAATAATGACTATGGAGGGAAGTGATTACTTCCCTCCATATCTAAAGTCCATTTTATCTGCAGAGCCTTCCACCTCCACATGCACTTCCAGTTCCAATTGGCTATTAAGCAGTACATTATCTATCTTTTTTTTAGGGTATTTTCTAGAAAATTCTTCTTCTATATTAAGGATATCTAAATTCTTCTTTTTATATTCTTCATATATTCTCGTACATTCTCTAGATATATTTTTTTCTGCATTATTACTTATTTTATTAAGTTTATCCTTTGAAAATATAAGTTTATCCTGAGCCTCTCCAATGCTGGTTCGTGTATTAATTATCTTTTTTAAATGGACTGTTTTACCATCATAATTTATCTTGGTAATTGTTTTACTATTTAATATTTCAAGAGTTATAAATTTGTTAGGAGCATCTGGATTAGTAACCTCCAGTGTGCCTCCCTTTATGTTATCCATTAAAAAGTTATAACCTTCTCCTTGACGTCTGTCTAACATATCTACTAGTTTACAATCACGGAGTATAGCTGCATCAGAAACCTCTATTTTATCCTCTGGCTGATCTTTTTTTATTGCTATAGTAGTAATAACTGCAATGTTATTACGGGTATACATTTTATTTAGGAAATCATTAAGTCTCAGAACAACTCCCCTAGATGAAGCAGATATATTATAAATTAAGTCATGTATAAATAAACCAATATACTCCTGTTCCTTTAGCTTAGAATTTAGCAGGCTTTTAGGATCACCTTTGAAAATTGCGATATCAGCTCTTATAACTAGCTCTTGGTCTCTATCAAAAAAGTCTATAAAGTTTTCTAAACCTTTTTCGGCAGCTTTTTCAGTAAAAATAATACCTCTATTTTGGGTATAGTTTAGTTTGTAGCTTGAAGATAGATTTATATCTCTTACTATTTCAAAGATAGTCTTACCTGTTCCTTCAAATAGCACTCTTTCTCCTTTTCCAGAAGAACCTTGACCACCTCTGCTTGGTTTGAAGGCTTCTATATAAAGTATAGGATCGCCATTACCATCTATATCTACGATAACAGCTGTTACGAAAAGGACCTTATCTATATCTCTATAATTAAAGCATCCACTAAATAAAACTGTGGTAAGTATAAGAAAGCATAAGAGAATTTTTTTCATTTTTTATCATCCTTATATAAAATATTTTTAGATATATTTTTAAGGTCTTTTCTCATAAATAAGTCTTTATACTTAAAGTCATTGGAGGTACCAAAAGGCATAAAGTAAGGATAACCACAGCTATCTAAGGAAGCAATGTGAGCAATTAACATAAAAAAGGATGCAAAGAACCCCATTAGCCCTAGCAATGAGGACAATATTGTTACAATAAAAATCCATAGGTACAATCCAGAGTAAAGTTTAGGTATTAAGAAGGAAGATATTGCAGAAAGAGCAACAACTATTACTGTACTCTGAGAGGCAAGGCCAGAACCAACTGCAGCGTCACCTAATATTAAAGCACCTACGATACTCATTGCCTGACCTATTGGTTGGGGAAGTCTTATACCAGCCTCTCTTAACAACTGAAAAAAGAAGGCCATTATGAAAACCTCTAGTACCAAGGGAAAAGGAACATCTGCTCTGGAAGAAGCCAGCCTAAATATAAATACTAGTGGAATTAGGGCAAAGTGATAGGAGTTTATTGCTATATAGAAGCCAGGCAATAATACTGCTAAACAGAAGGCTACTAACCTTATTAATCTTGTTGCATTAGTATAATATTTGTTTAAATAGTAGTCGTCTGCCATTTGAAAGTTTTCAAAGAAAAAATAAGGAACTGTTAAAGCAAAAGGACTTCCATCTACTAATATTACAACTCTGCCTTCAAATATCTTTGAAGCAGCAATATCAGGTTTTTCAGTATAGCCTACAGTATCAAAAAAAGTACCTTTCGCCTTAATACTTTCTTCTATATAATTTACATCTAATACAAAATCTATCTCTGTATTATTTATAGTTTCCTTTATATGTTTTACTAGAGTTTCTGGTGCAACATCCTTAAGATAAGCTATCATAACTATGGTATTGGATTTTTCTCCAACATATAGGCTTTCAATTTTTAAATCAGGGTTCTTAATTTTCCTTCTTATTAGTGAAATATTGTCAACTATGGCTTCGTTAAAACCTTCTCTAGGTCCTTTTATAACTGCTTCTGTTATTGGCGTAGTAATACTTCGTTTACTAAAACCTTTAGCTTCACAGTATATTACATCACATATAAAATCAAAGAGGATAACCACGTCACCAGATAGTATGTGAATTAATGCTTCATCCTTAGATTTTATCTCTCCAACAGAACTGCTGTATATTACATCCTTTTTTATAAAGTCAATATCTGCCTCTATATTTTCCTTTCTTATAAAAGGAGCAATTATAGTATCACTTATAAGTTTACCGTTACAGAGATTATCAATATAAAACATGTGTATAATCCCTTTATTACAAAGGACTTGTCTGTGGTTTAAGTCAATATTGTCTTTTAGCTTATCTAGTATATATTCTAAATATTCATCCATAACATCACCCATTTTAGTATTTGTTATTTTGAGGATAACATTCGCTATTTAGTAAATAATATGGCTATGACAATATTTAGCATAAGGAGTGAAGGTAGCCTATGGATAAAATCAGTCACAAGCACTTGCTCTTTATAATATGTGCTTCTGGTATCGTTTCACTAAAAACCTACCCAGGCATATTTATGAAAAATGCGGGAAGAGACAGCTGGTTGGTAGTGGCAGCAGCTGGATTAATTATAATTATCAGTTGCGATTATGTTATGAAGGTATGGTCAAAGAAAAAGTGTAGTAGTCTAAAGGAGGTATTTGAAGGGGCACTAGGTAAGAGAGTTGGAAATCTTTTTCTGTTTCTATTTGCAATCATGTTATTTATAACAATGGTAGAATGTGCTGCTGTAGAAACTAGTGTTATACATACTAATCTATTTATTGAAAGTCCACAATGGTACATATTATTTTTTGTATCTCTGCCAGGTTTATATATAATTAAAAAAGGTAAAAACGCCGCAATAGTTGTGATAATGATAGCTATAGTTATTTCTATAATAAACGGTATTAATTTATATTTTTTAACTGCACCCTTTAAGGATTATAGAAGGTTATTTCCAATTATGGAGAATGGAATCACCTATGGATTTATCTTAGCAGTAATTAAGGTTATAGGGCTTTACAGTTCTATTTTTATAGCTATAGCTTATTTAAAGGAAATAAAAAGCACCAAGAATTTAAGACGATGTGCCTTTATAAGTAGTGCTTTTGTAGTACAAATGATTATAGCATCTACAAATGGAATAATTACAACCTTTGCCATAGAGAGAGGAAATTTGCTTGTATACCCTAAACTAATTCAAACACAGTTAATATCTTATTTTGGCTTTATAGCCAGTGGTGAATTTTATGTAATATTTCAGGTTTTAGCGGGATGGTTTGCAAAGTATATTGTAACCTTTTTTGCTTTGATAAATGTACTGAAGGAGCTAAAAGCAGAAAAGTTATATAATATGGATTTTTTACCCTATAGCATTACCCTTGTGGTCTACGCTGTTGCCTATTATGAAAGTGAAAATTTAATTAGATTATTTAATTTTTTAAACTTCTATAGCTTTTTATGTTTAGTAGGCTATCTTATTATGCCTTTAGCCATATTTAGTATATTTGCATTAAGAAGGAAAAATAAAAGCTAAGGCATCATTAAAAAGTTTACAAAATGTTATTAAAAACTAAATAATTACTACATAAATTTACTGTAGCATAGTATTATGCGCTGAATGAACTTTATATAAAGTTCTCCCTTTTACAAAAGGCACTAGTGTTTCACTAGTGCCTTTACAATTATTGCCAAAGCTTATAACTTGCGTCTGACGGCATTCGCCAGTCTCCTCGAGGGGAGAGACTTACAGTACCAACCTTAGGACCATCAGGAATAGCTGAACGTTTAAATTGTTGAGTAAAAAATCTTTTTATGAAAATATCAAGCCATTTTTTAATGGTATCTTCATCATAGTCATTTTTAAAGGCTTCCTTTGCCAAAAATAGTATCTTCTCAGGTGTTTCACTTTGTCTTACGAAATGATACAAGAAAAAGTCATGAAGCTCATAAGGTCCTACTATGTCTTCTGTTTTTTGGGCAATATTTCCTTCTTTATCCTTTGGAAGAAGCTCAGGGCTTACAGGAGTATCTAATACATCCATAAGTATATCAGAAATATCTTTTTCCACTTCTTTTTGGGCTACATAGCGAACTAAGTATCTTACTAAAGTTTTAGGAATTGAACAATTTACACTGTACATGGACATGTGATCCCCATTATAAGTGCACCAGCCTAAGGCCAATTCTGACAAATCACCAGTTCCAATTAAAAGACCAGCTTCTTTGTTTGCTATATCCATAAGAATTTGGGTTCTTTCTCTAGCCTGAACATTTTCATAGGTTACATCATGTTTTTCCACAGGGTGGTTTATATCTTTAAAATGCTGAAGACAGGCATCCACTATATTAATTTCTCTAAATTCTGTGCCTAGGTGTTTACATAGACTTACTGCATTATTATAGGTTCTGTCGGTAGTTCCAAAGCCTGGCATAGTTACAGTGACAATATTTTCTCTAGGTATATTAAGCATATCAAAGGTCTTTACAATAACCAAAAGAGCTAAGGTGGAATCAAGACCACCGGAAATACCTATAACTGCTTTTCTTAAATTTGTATGAGTTATTCTCTTAGCAAGGGCTGCAGTCTGTATGTTAAATATCTCTCTACAGCGTACCTCTCTTTGAGCCTCATCAGAAGGTACAAAAGGATGTTTATCAACATACCTATCAAAGCTTGTAATTTTTGTATCGCTGAATTTAAAGTTTATTTCTAAAGCTTCAAAAGGAAGTAATTTTACACTATCTCTAAAGCTTACATTCTTTAATCTTTGATTATTTAGCCTGCTTACATCTATAACAGAAGTAATAATCTCATTTTTCCTTTGGAATCTATCATTATGTTTTAGAAGAACGCCATTTTCTCCTATAAGTAAATCTCCACTGAAAACTAAATCTGTAGAAGATTCAAAAACTCCAGAGGAAGCGTATATATAAGAGGAAATGCATCTGGCACTTTGGGATTTAACTAAATCCTTTCTGTAATCTGCCTTACTTACAATTTCGTTAGATGCAGAAAGATTTCCTATTATATTAGCACCTATCAAGCTTAAATAACTGCTTGGAGGAATTACAGTCCACAAATCTTCACATATTTCAAAACCGAATTTAAAAATTCCACTAGTGAAGATTAGATTTGTGCCAAAGGGAATATTTTCTTGGAAATATAAATCAGTTCTTTTGCTAATTATATTTATTCCATCGGTAAACCATCTTTTTTCGTAAAATTCAGTATAATTTGGTATGTAGCTTTTAGGAACTATTCCAAGAATTGTTCCTTTAAAAATTATATAAGCGCAATTATACAGGCAGTTTTTGTGCACAAGAGGAGCTCCCACTGCTATAAGTAAGTCCTTTTTTCTTGAATAAATGCATAAATCTTCAATAGCCTCTAAGGACTTATCTAATAAGAGCTTTTGAGTAAAAAGATCAGCACAAGTATAGGCAGTAACGGATAATTCTGGAAAAACTACTAATTTAGCTTCCTGCTCTAAAGCTCTATTTATACATTCTTTTATATTTTTTACATTGAATTCTATGTCCGCTACATTTACTACAGGACATGCAGCAGCCACTTTTATAAAGCCATCTGTTGACAAAATATCATCCCCTTAGTATGTAATATATATTAAACAACCATAATAGATTTTACTATTAATGTATCATTATTTAATTCAATTATCGAGTATAAAGTAGTAATTGTCAAATTATAGATTAATATAATAGAGACATCTATAGACTTTATTTTTGCAAGTAATATTATATGGTATACGCATTATTAAAAATAAAGTTCTTAATCAGTATTTAGTCATAACAGCATAGAAGATATATCTTATGCTATAAAAGTGGATGGGTTATAATGTAAATAACTATAAATGCAAGATAATAAAAGATAGTCCTTAAAAAAGTGTATAAATTCATGTTATATGGTATTAAATAACCTTTATTGTGATTAGTTACAACTTTATTTATTACAAGACATGCTGTATGATTATTATATAGATTAATCTATTAAGAAAAATTATATCAAGGTCTAAGAAGGAGAAGGAATCATGGAATACTTAAAAGATTTAGCTACTTCTATGCCATTTCAAGTCTTAGGAGGAATTGCACTTATATTACTTGCTGGGCATATAATGATTAACTATAATGATGCCTATTGGGGAAATAAGGATAGTGATGGAAATTATAAAAAGTAGTGATTTAGTTTTAGTATAGTGTAGTAATTAGTTAGTGGTGGAGTTCATAACTTATTTAATAAAGGAGGGGATCTTATGATTAGTTCTATAATTCTATGGCTCATTGTTGGAGGAGCAGCATTAGCTATAGATATTGCTACAAGTTCTTTTTTATTTGTATGGTTTACTGTGGGAGCTATAGCAGCAATTATTATGCAGACCCTTGATTTTTCTTTTATAGCACAGCTTATAACCTTTATAGTTGTCAGCGGAATATCAATGGCAGTGGGCTATCCTATAGCAAGAAGAACTATAAAGAGCTCAGTTAAAAGAACTCCAGTTAGAGAGGAAACTTATGTTGGAAAGATACTAACAGTAGATGAGGATATTTTAGAAGAGGGAAAGATAAGAGTTGACGGAGTTTACTGGCAGGCAGTAAATGATGGAGAGACAATAGAAAAGGGTGACCAAGTAAAAATTACCGAGGTTAAAGGAAACAGAATTATTATTAAAAAAATTTAAGGGGTGTTTAAGAATGGGAAAAATTCTTTTATTGGTTATTTTGATAATGGCAATTACTACGTTGATTTCATCCATTAAGATTGTAAATACTGGATATGTAAATATCGTTGAAAGGTTTGGTCAGTTTCACAGGGTGTTAGAACCAGGTTGGCATTTAATAATTCCTTTTGCAGACTTTGTCAGAAGGAAGGTTTCTACAAAACAGCAAATACTAGATATCGAACCACAAAGTGTTATAACCAAGGATAATGTAAAGATTTCGGTAGACAATGTTATATTCTATAAGGTAATGTCTCCAAGGGATGCTATATATAATATAGAAGATTATAAATCTGGTATAATCTATTCCGCTATAACTAATATGAGAAATATTGTAGGTAATATGAGTTTAGATGAAGTTTTATCCGGTAGAGATAAGATAAATTCAGAGCTTTTGAGAGTAGTTGATGACATAACAGATGCCTATGGAATTAAGATTCTATCCGTTGAAATTAAAAATATAATGCCTCCAGCAGAAATTCAAGAGGCTATGGAAAAACAAATGAAGGCTGAACGTGATAAGAGAGCAGCAATCCTTCAGGCGGAAGGACAAAAGCAAAGTGAAATTGCTAGAGCAGAAGGTGAAAAGCAGGCTAAAATCCTACAAGCAGAAGCAGAGAAGGAAGCTAATATAAGACGAGCAGAAGGTTTAAAGGAATCTCAGTTACTTGAGGCAGAAGGTAAGGCAAGAGCCATTGAAGAAGTGGCAAAGGCGCAGTCTAAGGCTATAGAAGTGGTGAATAAATCTATTATAGAATCTGGTACAAATGAAACAGTAATAGCCTTAAAACAGGTTGAAGCCCTTCAAGAAATGGCTAAAAATCCTGCAAACAAATTAATACTTCCAAATGAGGCAGTATCATCTCTAGGAAGTATTTCAGCAATAGCAGAGATGCTAAAGGGTAATAAGTAGAAGAAATTCTTCATATTATATAAAGTATTAATTTATATTTTAGGGGGTATTATGCCTGGAGATATTTCTAAACATACCAAATATAAGGCTGAAGGAAGTTATCCAGAACCAAAGGTAGAGGGAAAAAATATTTATTACGCTAATTTACTTCTTCAGGATTACGCTGGTGCAGTCAGTGAGTTTACAGCAGTTTCTCTTTATTCCTATCAACACTTTGTAAGTGATGATAGATATAAAGAATTTGCGGAAATTATAGGACAGATTTCTATAACTGAGATGAAGCATCTTGAGTTATTAGGGGAGACTATTAAGCTTTTAGGAGTTAAACCTGCATTTGTAAGCTCAGTTTGTCCTTGTGGTAAGGTATGGAATGCAGGCTATGTTAATTTTGCTGATAAGATTAAAGCTATGCTTATAGAGGACATTAAGGCTGAAACAGAAGCTATTAGGAACTACAGATATCATATGAGTGTAATTAAGGATAAATATATTAGAAAGCTGCTTGCAAGGATTATAGCTGATGAAGAAGTTCATCTAAGAATATTTAAAAAGCTATATGATAAGTTTAGTAGGTGCTAGCAGCAGAATAGCCATAGCAAAAAGAAAACTAAAAATAAGAATGAAAACTTAGTAGCCTGTGTATCTATCTAGATATACAGGCTATTAAGTTACTTCTCTAATTTATTATCTATGTTAGGTAAGTTATATAACTCTCCCATTAACAGCTCGTCCTATAAATAATACTAACATAATTACAGCAAATACGAGCTTTCTGAATAGAAATACATAAATGCAGAAAAATAAGGCTATCTATACTTTAATGGAGGGAATAACATGGAGGAAAATACAGTTTTATTAGCAAATAATTTAATGAAAATATTATCTATAACTATTGTTTCTGGCGTAATCTGTGCTAGGTTAAGTAAGTTGATAAAGCTTCCAGATGTAGTTTTATTCATAGTAGCTGGAATTCTTTTAGGACCTCAAGGGTTAAACTTAATAGGTTTTGAGAGTTATTCAGTAGAAAATCAACTAATACTAACTTTTGGAGCAGCATATATACTCTATGATGGAGGAAGAGAGGTACAACTTGGGATATTAAATAAAGTTAAGATATCTGTTTTGCTACTAGCAACCATAGGTGTATTGATATCAACATTTATTACTGGGTACTTTGCCTATAAGATATTGAAAATAGACCTTATCTATGCTTTATTACTGGGAGCAGTTATAGCATCTACAGATCCATCGGTGCTTGTCCCTCTTTTTAAAAACATGAATATAAGTAACAAGTTAAAACAGACCATAATTTCTGAATCAGCCTTTAATGATGCAGCAGGGGCTATTATGACCTTTACTATTTTAGGAATAATAGAAGGTGGTACTTTTTCTGTTGGCAGAAGTGCTTGGGAACTACTTTTAAAGGCAGGTGGAGGTGTAGTTATAGGATTAATAGTTGGTTATGCTGCTACATTTTTAGTAGGTGAAAAAAAACATAGTTTCTTAACTGGTTATCCAGGAGAGATTGCAGTAGCTGCAGTTTTAGGAGGATATATTATTGCAGAGCACTTTCATTTTAGTGGATTTATGGCAGTATTTATAATTGGGATAGTATGCGGAAATAAGGATATTTTTAGACTATCCATAAAAGGAGAAGAGGAGAACATCCACATTAGTTTTAAAGAAGTTTTAATTATGATAATCAGAATAATGATATTTGTAATTCTAGGAACCCAGATAAACTTTGCAGTCTTAGGAAGGTATTGGGCACAGGCACTTCTTGTAGTTGTATTATTTATATTTATAGCGAGACCAGTTAGTGTAATTTTTTCTGTTATTCTAGATAAAAAGGCAGAGTGGAGTTTTAGGGAGATACTGTATCTTATGTGGACTAGAGAAACAGGTGTAATTCCAGCAGCATTAGTTGGAATGCTGGCTAGTATGAAAGTTAATAACTCAGAAATTATATCTGCAGTAACTTTCATGGCTATAATCATAACCTTAGGAGTTCAAGCGAGTACTGCTAAATATGTTGCAAAAGTATTAAAGTTAGAAATTTAAGTATAAAGAGCAACCTTGATTATTATTTTAAGGGTGCTCTTTTAAAATTGTTATTTTCAATATAAGTAGTATAACTGGGAAAAGAATAAACATAGTATAGTTTAGTACCGAAACCTCAGTGTAAATGTAGTCTTTTGTAGTTTTCTTCAGTAGAATTATGGAATTATAACTGATAAAATGTAGGTATAGAATACATAAAATCTAAGGGGATGGGCAGTATGAAAAAAAACAAAAGAGGCTTTATTAGAATTGTATTAGGTATTATAATATTATTTTCATTATCTTCTGCTGCAGGTTTTAAATTTGCTGAGAGGTCTAAATCAAGTATTAACATAGTATCTACATCTAATAAGTCAGATGTAAGTTCTAATATCCAGGCTTCTAAGGATAATGGACAAACAGGCAAGACAAAAAATGAAAATAAGGGTGACAGTGATAAGAAAAGTGGACAAGATAAAACAGCTGAGGTTAAAGAGAATAAACCTCAAGATGCACCAGCAAAAGGCGATAAGATTGCTTATTTAACCTTTGATGACGGTCCAACTCAAAATATAACTCCCCATATATTAGATGTATTAAAAAATAACAATGTTAAGGCTACTTTTTTTGTTATTGGAAAAATGGCAGAACAGAGCCCAGAGCTTTTGAAAAGAGAAAAAGAAGAAGGACATGTTATTGCTAACCATACTTATTCTCATAACTATGGTTACATTTATTCATCACCGGAAATTTTTATAAAAGACTTAGAGAAGGGCACTGAAGTGGTGAATTCTATAATTGGAGAACATAATAAAACTCTAATTAGATTTCCAGGTGGATCATTTGGTAGACAAGCCTATAAAAGGGCAGCAGAGAATCATGGCTATCACTATGTAGATTGGAACGCTTTAAATGGAGATGCGGAAGTTCAATCAGCCTCTGTAGAAAGATTAATATCAAGGCTTAAGGAAACTACCCAGGGACAGAAAGAGTTAATTATTTTAATGCATGATGCTCCTGGTAAAAGGACAACTGTTGAAGCTCTGCCTCAAATTATAGAATATTTAAAAGCTAACGGTTATGTTTTTAAAACATTAGAATAAGGTATAATACTGAAAAGAAAGTGAAGGAAATATAAATTCCATCACTTTCTTTTTTATTTACAGTAAATATAACCATAAGAGCAACATAAGAAAATTAGCTGGAGTTTATAAAAGAACAGATTAGGAGAAACCAATATTCTATTATTTTGTGGTGGAAAACTTGCATTTCCTATTATAGATATAGTAGTCGAAAAAAGATAACTATAATCACAATATAAGATACACTGTATTATTTTTATATATTTCAAGCTAAATGATTATGTTTAGAAAATAAACTTTCATATTTCAGTATTTTTACATAACGTTTACAGGATAAAAAACTCTATTATATATCAATAAAAAACATAAAGTGCTAAAAAAAATAGTCATATATTGTAAATATACATCGGTATAAAAATGAGCAATTAAGAGAAAAATGAAGCAATTAAAATATATTAAGTCTTATTTAAGTATAAAAGTCTATTTTAAAGAAATATAAAAGAAAATATCGCAAAAATGGTTGATTTTGGGAATAAAATCTTTATAATTATGTATATGGCTATAAATAAATGGAAAATAATTCATAAAAAATAGTAGCATAAGGAGTGGTTATAAGAATGCAAAATAGTAATCCAAAGGTTGCATATTTTTCCATGGAATTTGGTTTGGATCCAAGCTTTAAGATTTATGCTGGAGGTCTTGGTATACTTGCAGGAGATTATCTAAAAGCTGCTAAAGAAAATAACTTACCAGTGGTAGGAGTAGGGATAAAGTGGAAGCAGGGTTATGTAGAACAACACATCGATAAAGATGGAAGGATTGTAGATTCTTTTTATAATAATGAGTATGATTTTTTGCAGGATACTGGCGTTAAAATAAAGGTTAATATAAGAGGTCGAGATGTCTGCTGTAAGGTATGGAAGGTTGATTGTTATGGAAATTCGGAACTATATCTTTTAGATACAGATTTGCCAGAAAATGCAGATAGGTGGATAACAGGTCAATTATATGGATGGTTTGAGGAAGAAAGAATAGCTCAGGAAATGATTCTTGGCATAGGGGGAATAAGAGCTTTAAGAGCGTTAAATAAAAATGTTGATATTTTTCATTTCAATGAAGGTCATGCAATTTTCGCAGGATTTGAGCTCATAAGAGAAAAAAGGGAAAGAGGATATAATCCTTATGACGCATGGAATGAATCAAGAAAGGAAATTGTTTTTACAACACACACACCGGTTTGGGAAGGAAATGAGTTTCACAGTCTTAATATATTAGAGTATATGGGAGCTTTTAACGGTCTTGATAAATATTTAGTTAAAGAAATAGGAGGAGAGCCCTTCAATATGACAGCTGCAGGACTTAGATTATCGAAAAAATCTAATGCAGTATCAATGCTTCATGGGAGAACTGCTAATGAAATGTGGAAATCTATTGATAGAAGAAGTGAAATAATTAGTATTACTAACGGAGTACACCTAGGAACCTGGGGAGATAAAGTACTAATTGATGCCTGCAGACGAGGAGAGAATCTTTGGAACTACCACATGGATAACAAAGAAAAACTTATAGATTTTATAGAAGAAGAAAAAGGTATAAAATTAGATAAAAACAAGTTATTAATTGGATTTGCAAGAAGAGCTGCTCCTTATAAAAGAGGAGATTTAATATTCACAGATGAAGAAAAAATAGCACCTCTATTAAGCACTGGAGATGTACAGATAATAATATCTACAAAGGCCCATCCTTTAGATTTTTCAGGTAAAGAAATAATAAAACACATTCTAAGTATAGAAAAAAAATACCCAAATTCCGTAGTGTTTTTAGATAACTATAATATGAATAAAGCTTTACTTCTTACTAGAGGAGTAGATGTGTGGCTTAATAATCCTAGGGTCACTAAGGAGGCCTGTGGAACTTCTGGTATGAAGGCTGCAATCAATGGTGTTCTGAACTTAAGTACCCTTGATGGTTGGTGGCCTGAAGCTTGCTGGGATGAAGTTACCGGTTGGCAGATAGGAGGAGGCTTTGTTTCTGACGACATAAAACTTCAAGATAAGCATGATGCAGAAAGTTTATATGATGTATTATTTAACAAGGTATTAAAGACCTACTATAATGACCGCAAAAGATGGACTGATATGATGGCAGCAGCTATAAATGGAATGGTTGATAGGTATTCAGCAGACAGAATGATAAAGGAATATTACGAAAAGTTATATAAATAATGTCACAAAAAATTCAATAAAGAATAGAATGCAAGAGGTAAGGGAAGAAAATAGTCTCTCCTTTCCTCTCATAAATAAGTTATTTAAAAAATATTATAAATTTAAACTAAAGTTTCAGGGGGATTTAGAAATGAAGATATTTATGCTTTCTTGGGAATACCCGCCAAAAAATGTAGGGGGATTATCTAACCATGTCTACTATTTATCTCATGCCTTAAGCAATATGGGACATGAAATACATGTTATTACCTGTGAGGAGGGAACAGCTCCTGTAGAGGAAAATGACAAGGGAGTTTTTGTGCATAGGGTTACACCTTATAAAATAGATACTAATGACTTTACAAAATGGGTTATGCAGCTTAATTTCGCAATGATAGAAGAGGCTACAAGACTTATCATGGCAAAGGGAAAATTCCATATGATACATGCTCATGATTGGCTATCAGCCTATAGTGCTAAAAGTTTAAAATGGTCCTTTAAAACTCCAATGGTATGTACTATTCATGCCACAGAATATGGCAGAAACGGTGGTATAAGAACAGATATGCAGAGATACATATCTTCCACTGAATGGCTTCTAACTTATGAGTCTTGGAAGACAGTAGCGTGCAGTAACTATATGAGACATCAAGTAAGTGACTTATTTGCAGTACCTTGGGAAAAAATTTGGGTTATTCCAAATGGAGTAGAACCAGAGAAGTTCAATTTTGATTTTGATTGGTTGAATTTTAGAAGGAACTATGCTAGAGATGAAGAAAAGATAGTTTTCTACATAGGAAGGCACGTATTTGAAAAAGGAATACATCTTCTTATAGAGGCCGCTCCTTTAATAATTAACAGGTATAATAACACCAAGATTGTTATAGCGGGAACAGGACCAATGACAGAAGAATTGAAAAGCAGGGTAGGACAGATGGGGATAGAGGATAAGGTTCTATTTACTGGATACATGAGTGATGAAGATCGAGATAAACTTTATAGGGTAGCTAATGCAGCAGTATTTCCATCTCTTTACGAACCCTTTGGCATAGTAGCGCTAGAGGCTATGGCAGCAGGCTGTCCAGTAGTGGTTTCTGATACCGGTGGTCTTGGGGAAATAGTACAGCATAGAATAAATGGATTAAAGACTATTAATGGATCTTCTGAAAGTATAGCAGATAATATAACTACACTTCTATATGATGAGGAAATTTCAAAGGATCTTAGAGAAAATGCTTTAAAAACAGTATATGAAAACTACACATGGAGCAAAGTAGCTGAAACTACAGCAGCTATGTATAACTGGGTTAGAGAGGAAACTAAAGGAACTGAATGGGAGATAAAAGGCACCAAAGAGAGAAAGGTATATACTATTCAGAAGCTAAGGGGAAACCTAAGAATTAAATCAAATGTTACGCTAGATGAGGTAGATAGTATACCTTCAAAGGCTATAGAAACAGAAGATAGTATTATTAATGCTAAGGATAAAATAGAGAATAAGATGAAGGAGACTACTGAGAAGAGTTTTGAGGCAGCTTTTGGAGCAAGAGACATAGATTTTAATTATGATGTTTAAGAGGGGATGAGAGTTTATGAAAGCTATTATAATGGCAGGAGGAGAAGGCACAAGATTAAGACCATTGACTTGCAATATACCAAAACCTATGATGCCTATTATGGATAAGCCTGTTATGGAATATGCTGTAGAACTTTTAAAGAATAGTGGAATAACTGATATAGGCGTAACACTTCAATATCTGCCAGATGAAATTATGAATTACTTTGGTGATGGAAGAGATTTTGGAGTAAATATAAAGTACTTTATAGAAGAAATGCCTTTAGGTACTGCAGGTAGTGTTAAAAATGCAGAATGCTTCCTAAATGACACCTTTATTGTTATAAGTGGGGATGCCTTAACAGATATAGATTTATCTAAGGCTATTGCTTTCCACAAACAAAATAATTCTATAGCTACTTTAGTATTAAAAGAAGTGGCGGTACCGCTTGAATTTGGTGTAGTTGTGACAGATAATAATGGAAGAATAAAGGGATTTCTTGAAAAACCAAGCTGGAGCGAAGTTTTTAGTGATAAAGCTAATACGGGGATATATATACTTGAACCAGAAATATTTAGTTATTTTGAACAAAATCAGAAGTTTGACTTTAGCAACGACCTATTTCCATTACTTTTAAATGATAAAAAGCCTATGTTTGGCTATGTAGCAGAGGGGTATTGGTGCGATATCGGTAATATTGAACAGTATATAAGATGCCATTTTGATATATTAAAAGGATTAGTAAAAGTAAAAATAAAAGGAGAAAAATATAAAGACGGCATATGGCGTGGTGAGAATTGCGAAATCAGTGAAGAAGCTGAAATATCTACACCAGTTTATATAGGCAGTGGAACAAAAATTTATAGTGGAGCAAAGATAGGACCTTATACCGTTCTAGGTAAAAATAACATAATATCTAGCAATGGAACTATTAAAAGAAGTGTGGTCTTTGATAATTGTTATGTAGGAGAAAATGCTCAGGTAAGAGGGGCTATTCTTTGCAAGAAGGTTCAATTAGAGGCAAAGGCTTCAGTTTTTGAAGAAGCAACGGTTGGAGATGATACTCTGGTAAAGGAAAGGGCTCTTATCAAACCAGGGATTAAAATATGGCCTAATAAAGTGATTGAAGCTAGTACTGTGGTTAAAGAAAATGTAATTTGGGGTGAAAAGTTATCAAGTTCTTTATTTGGTAAGAGAGGCATAACTGGAGAGGTTAACGTAGATATAACACCAGAATTTGTGTCAAAGCTTGGATCTGCCTATGGATCTTTGTTAAAAGCAGATTCAAAGGTTGCTATAGCTTGTTGTGATAATGGTGCTTCCCAGATGTTTAAGTATTCTCTTGCTACAGGACTGCAGTCTATGGGAATGGAGGTTCTTGATTTAAAGAGAATGCCGAGAGCTTTAACCAGGCAGGCTACTATGTTCTTTGGAGCACAAGGCGGCATTCATGTTTCAATAGATAGTGATAATGCTGAAAAGGTTCATATAGTATTTATGGACGGAAAAGGGCTTGATATAGATAAAAATTTAAAAAGAAAAATTGAAAATAGTTTTATAAGAGAAGATTTCAGAAGAGTGAAAACAGATACTTTTAAACAGATAAACCATATGTACAACTGCTTAGAGTACTATACAAGACAGCTTATAAATATATTAGGAGTTCACAATATAAGAAATCAAAAATATAAAGTTATTCTAAGTATTAAAAATCCTATGGTACTAGGAATAGTTAAAGACCTGCTCCAGGAGCTTAGGGTAAATGTTAAGGTTTATGATGAATATAATAATCTTTTAGGATTGAAAAGAGAAGTAGTTGAGAACAATGCTAATCTGGGAATAAAAATTGATGATCAGTGTGAAGAGGCAGTGTTAGTAGATGAGAAAGGTAATATAATAAAGGATGAGCTATTTGATGCAGTAAATGCCCTTGTTATGTTAAAGTCTTCAAATATTAAAACTTTAGTCGTGCCCGTTACCGCTTCGTCAACAATGGAGCAAGTAGCTGAAATGTGCGGGTGTAAGTTTATAAGAACTAAAACATCACAAAAATGTATCATTGATACTTTACTAAAGAATGAAAAAAATATAAGTAAAAGGGAAATAATTACTGCTTATTTAATGACCTTAGACAGCATAAGCGTATGTGCATTAATCCTTAATTTAATGGCTTCAAGTAATCTTCCTCTTTCAAGTATACTAGCACAAATTCCTAAGTACCATATAGCTAAAAAAGAAGTAAAATGTCCATGGAACATGAAGGGAAGATTAATGAGAAATCTGATAGAGGAGAATAATTCTAAGTCAGTAGATTTAATAGAAGGTGTTAAACTGAATTATGAAGGGGGATGGGCTCTAGTTTTACCAGATGCAGAGGAGCCGCTTTGCAGGGTTTATGCGGAGTCAAAGGATTCAGATGAATTGATGAAACTCACAGAAGAACTTTTAGAAAGAATAGAAATAATAACTGAAGAAGAGAAAAGTAGTGTTTAATGAAAAAAGCAGAGCAAAAATTACATGCTCTGCTTTTGTGCTTAACAAAAGAATGATGTTTTAGTTTACTTATAAATTAATAAAAGTGCTGTGGTGAATTTTAGAGTATAATATTATTAATACTTATAGAAACAAGATTGTTGGGAGGCAAAACAGGTGGGATTAAAATTTATATACGGAAGAGCAGGCAGTGGTAAAAGCCATTATTGTTTAAATAGTATAAAAAAGAGAATAGAAGAGGGGTGTGCTGATCCTCTAATACTCTTAGTGCCGGAGCAGTTCTCCTTTCAAGCTCAGAAAAACCTTATAAAGGCCGTTGGAGAAGAAGGAATGCTTAAAGCGCAGGTTCTGAGTTTTAAAAGAATGGCTCACATTGTCTTCAACGAGGTAGGAGGACTAACTAGACAGCATATAAACAATGCAGGGAAAAGTATGCTTATTCATAGAATAATGGAGCAAAACAATGATAAATTTAAAGTTTTTTCAAAGGCAGCTAAAAAGCAAGGGTTTATTACTACAGTTTCTGATATTATAACTGAATTTAAAAGATACAATATAACCACAGATACTCTAAAGAGCACTGCAGAGAGGATAGAAAATCAATATTTGAGAAATAAGCTTGAGGATATAACTTTAATCTTTAATCAGTTTGAAAAAACACTGCATGAAAAATACATAGATGAAGAAGACGAGTTAACCATGCTAATAGAGAAGTTGGATAAGTGTCCCATATTTGATGAAGCAGAAATTTGGGTAGATGAGTTTTCTAGCTTTACACCACAACAATATTGTATTTTGGAAAAACTTTTAAGGAAGGCTAAGAGAGTTAGCATAACTCTATGTGAAGATGATTTAACAAAGGATGGTGTAGTAGATAACACTGATGTATTTTCTCAAACTAAAATCACTGAAAAAAGGCTTTTAGAACTAGTGAAAAATAATAATGTAAAATATGAAAAACCCTTAGCTTTAAAATGTAGTCCTTGTTATAGATTTAAAGATAGCAATGAACTTCAGCATTTAGAAGCTCACCTATTTTCTTATCCTTATAAAGCTTGCAAAGGAGAAACTGCGGATATACATATCCTTAAAGCTTTAAATAAATATGTTGAGATAGAGGAAACAGCAAGGGATATAGTTACTCTTTGCAGGGATAAAGGATTTAGATTTAAAGACATTGCAGTGGTAAGTGGTGACCTAGATGGCTATGAGAGTTTAGTTAGAGCAGTATTTAGAGAATACAATATACCCTACTTTATAGATAAAAAAAGGGAAATAGACCATAACCCAATTGTAGTGCTAATAATATCAGCTGTAGAAATATTAGCTAGAAACTGGTCTTATGAATCTGTATTTAGGTACCTTAAAACTGGACTATTAAACTTAGAAAATGAAGAAATAGACATTTTGGAGAACTATGTGCTTTCCAATGGTATTAAAGGTAACAGATGGACCTTGGAGGAAAAATGGGATTTTAGATTGAATTATGGTTTTGAAGATGATGAACTATCTCAGTCTGAAGAGGAATTTTTAGCAAGAATAAATACTATAAGAGAAAAAGTAAGAGAGCCTCTTATAAATCTACGTCTCAGTATAAAGGGCAGAAAAAGAGGCAGAGAGAGTTGTGAAGGTTTATATAGATTTTTATGTAACCTAGGCATTCCGGAAAAGGTTCAAGGTTGGATTGAAGAATTTAAGGAAGCTGGAGAGCTTGATAAGGCAAATGAATATAACCAAATATGGGATATAGTAGTTGATATGCTGGATCAAATAGTGGAGATTGTTGGAGATGAAATTGTAAGTGTTGATCTATTTTCAAAAATTCTTTCTACAGGCTTTAAAGAATATGAGATAGGCGTAATTCCACCTGCTATTGATCAGGTTCTTGTAGGAAGTGTTACAAGGTTAAAAAGTCATGAGATAAATGCTCTTTATATAATTGGAGTAAATGATGGAGTTTTTCCAGCAGTAATTCCTGCAGAAGGAGTGCTTTCAGACAGTGATAGAGAGGGCTTAAGAGAAAGAGGATTGGAAATTGTAAAGGATACAAAAAGCAGAGCTTTTGAAGAACAATTTTTAGTTTATACCACATTAACAATGAGCAGTAAATATTTAAAGTTAAGTTATCCAATAGGAGACGAAGACGGTAAAACTAAAAGACCATCCATTGTAATATCAAGACTAAAAAAGATATTTCCAGACTTAAAAGAGGAAAGCAGCTTAATGGAAAAAAATGATGACTACGATATTATGAGAGCTATAGCTGGTCCGAAAGCTACCTTTAGTCAGTTTGTGTCAAGCCTTAGGAAGAATAGAGAGGGAAGTTATATAACCCCTCTATGGCTTGAGGTTTATAGATGGTATAGAAATCATGAGGAATGGAGTGATAACCTTCAAAGGGTATTAAGTGGCTTTAATTACAAAAACGAAGCAGAGATCTCAGATACTAAAAAGGTGAGAAAACTTTACGGCAAACATATGAATATAAGTGTTTCGAGACTTGAAAAATTTGTAGAATGTCCCTTTGAATATTTTATACAATACGGACTTAAGGCAAAGGAGAGAAAGGTCTATAGTTTAACGTCACCAGATTTAGGAAGTTTCATGCATAACATACTTCAGAATTTCTCATCTCAGCTTAAAGAAGAGGAATTAGACTGGAATGATATAAATAGGCAATGGTGTGAAGAGAAAGTTTCAGTAATTGTAGATGAAAGTTTAAGAAAAATTCCAGGGTCAATACTTAATAGTTCAAAAAGATACGGTCATGTTACTAATGGTTTAAAAAGAATACTTACTAGGTCAGTATGGCTTATTACAGAGCACATAAAAAGAGGAGGGTTTACACCTGTTGGCTATGAGCTATCCTTTGGTAACTCAGGGGACTTTCCTCCTATTTCTGTAGAACTTCACTCAGGAGAAGTTGTTAGTCTTATTGGTAGAGTGGATCGAGTTGATAATATGAAGGAAGAAGCCGCTACCTACTTAAGAATAATAGACTATAAATCAGGAGCTAAAGAATTTAAGCTATCTGATGTATACTATGGTTTCCAAATGCAACTCTTGATATATTTAGATGCTATACTTACAGAACTTGAAGAAAGAATAGATAAGGAAGCTCTACCAGGGGGGATTTTTTACTTTAAGCTAGATGATCCAATACTAAAAGTAAATGGGGAGTTATCAGATAATGAAATAGAAGAAAGAATAATGAAAAGTTTAAAGATGAACGGTCTTTTGCTAGATAACCTAGAGGTTATAAGAGAAATGGATAAGGAGCTAGAAAAAAGTTCAGATATTATACCGGTAACAGTAAAAAAAGATGGGACAATTTCAAAATCTAAATCTTCTGTGGCTACCTTAGAACAGTTTCAGCTTTTAAGAAAGTATGTTAAAGATACTATTGCTTCTCTTTGCGAAGAGATACTAGAAGGAAACATAGATTTAAGTCCTTGCAAGAGTAAAAATAGAGATTCTTGTAAGTACTGTGTATATTCAGCCATATGTCAGTTTGATACGTCCATCAGGGGTAATAAGTATAGGGTTCTGAATGAAAAAAGTGATGAAGAGATATGGCAGAAGATTGAAGAAAAAGTTAGTGATAAATAATAATTAAAAAACTTAGCCTGTATTCACTGGGGAGAGAATACAGGCTAAATTATTTAGAATAGGGTTTTAAGTACTATACAGTACTTAAAGCTTGGAGGTGATAGGGAAAATTAAGAAAAGCTATGTGGGGGTAATATATACAAAATAATAGAGTATTGCAAATAAAATATTAATGCTTAAGTTAGTCTTCCACTAATAACCTAAAATTATTTCTTTATATATTTAGTATATGAAAAATCAGATTTTTGGTGATTAAATTATTATAATAATTTTTTAAAAAGTTTTTTGATAATTTGAAATATTTTTAAAATAACTGGAGGAAAATTAAGTAATATATAGAATTTATAGTATATCTTAAGTATTATTCTGATTCCTTTAGAATATATATAATGGATTGAAAATAGGGGGGATTTTAATGAAAAAAAATCTATTAAAGGTGATTGCAGTTTTAGCAATCACAGGTTTGGCAAGCACTTTTGCAGGATGTTCAACTAGTACAAGTTCCTCAGCCGGTGGAGGAGGGGAGATAAAGATAGGAACCTTTGGGCCATACACCGGAGACGCTGCTACAGATGGTACCCAAGCACGGGATGGAGCAATGCTTGCAGTAGAACAAATAAATAAAAAAGGTGGAGTAATTGGAAAGCAAATCAAGCTAGTTGCAATGGATGATCAAGCTAAGGCGCCTGAGGCAATGAATGTGGTTACTAAGATGATACAGCAGGAAAAGGTATCTGCATTAGTAAGTGGTTCTTATAGCACTCCAAGTAAAACGGTGGCACCGGTAGTACAACAGAATAAAATACCTATGGTTGTTGCATATGCTGTAAATCCTGCAATAACTGAGGGCGGAAACTATATATTTAGAACTATATATGCAGGACCAGCACAGGGAGCTGCTATGGCAGAATATGCAGTTAAAGAAAAAAATCTAAAGAAAGTAGCAGTACTTAATGTAAATAATGACTACGGTAATACAAATGCAGAAGGTTTTACGAATCAGATTAAGAAACTTGGTGGAGAGGTAGTTATCAGCAGAAATTTTGTAGATGGAACAAAAGATTTTAAGGCATTGCTTACGGCAGTAAAGGAAAAGAACCCAGAAGCAATATATATAGGTTCCTATTATAATGAGGCTGCTCAAATTTGTACTCAGGCAAAGCAGTTAGGAATAGCAGTACCTATCTTTGGTTCTGATGGATTTGATTCTCCAAAGTTAACTGAACTTGGCGGAAAGAATGTAGAAGGTGTAGTATTTACAACTCCATTCTTTAGAGAAGAGCCAAGACCTATGGTACAGGATTTTATAAAGGCTTATAAGGAAAAGTTTGATAAAGAGCCAGATATGCTTTCAGCTCAAGCTTATGATTCAGTACTTGTGCTTGCAGATGCTATAAAGAGAGCAAATAGTACAGATAAAGAAGCTATAAGAAAAGCTCTTTCAGAAACAAAGGGTTTTGAAGGAGTTACAGGAAAAATTTCTTTTGATGAAAAGAACGAAGTTATCAAACCAGTTATACTTAGCAGAGTAGAAAATGGAAAATTTGTTTATGTAAAGAGTCAGGAATACACTAAATAGAGTACAGATATGATTTATGCTTAGAAATAAAGGTTGATTTTACAGGTATAGTTTAATGGGGAATGAAGGAGATTTTTCATACTTTATTCCCCATTAAAAAGGGGGGAGTATATGTTTTTTCAGCAGCTTTTTAATGGAATAACCGTTGGTAGTGTTTACGTACTGATAGCTATAGGTCTTACAATGATCTACGGGGTATTAGAATTGCTCCATTTTGCTCATGGTGTAGTTTACATGGCTGGAGCCTTTGCAGCAGTAAGCTGCATTACTTTATTTCACAGCAGCATATTTATTGCAGTAATTGCTGCTATGATTGTATCAGCCTTTTTTGGATGGCTAATAGAATTTTTTGCATATAAACCGGTAAGAAATTCACCTAAGATTACTGCATTAATAAGCGGCATTGGAATGGCTATAGTTTTGGAGAATGTATATAGAATTATTTATGGATCTCAAACAAGAGCCTTTCCACAAGAGGGGATAGCTCCCATAAAAACCTATAATATTTCACAGTGGGTTTCTATAACAAACTATCAAATATACATAATGGTAGTTGCAGCAGTACTTGTTATTATTCTTCATCTATACTTAAAAAAGACCAAAAGTGGAATGGCAATGAGGGCTGTATCCATGGATTTTGATGCTTCTAGCTTAATGGGCATAAGTGTAAATAAGGTCATATCTGTAACCTTTATAATAGGCTCTGCTTTAGCTGGAGTTGCTGGAACCTTAGTTGCTTTGTATTTTAATGCAGTGTATCCTTCCATGGGCTCTATGCCTGGAATGAAGGCTTTTGCTATCGTTGTACTAGGCGGACTTGGAAGTATACCAGGAACAATTATCGGTGGACTTTTTCTTGGTATAGTTGAATCCTTTGCAGATGGATATCTAGGAAACTTTATTGTAGGCAAGGATGCTTTTGCCTTCATTATTTTGATTCTAGTTCTTCTTATTAAACCATCAGGGATCTTTGGTAAGAAGATAGAGAAAGTGTAGGTGACAATTCATGGATATACTTAACTCTTACTTTATCAATGTATTAGTGGTAGCAGGAATATACGTAATACTATCATTAGGATTAAACCTAACCATAGGTTTTGCGGGACAAGTTTCTTTAGGACACGCAGCCTTTTATGCTATCGGTGCTTATACTGCAGCTATATTATCTTCTAAGTTTGGTTATTCCATATGGATGACTCTTCCTATTGCAGCAGTGGTTACCTGGGTTATTGGTGCATTATTAGGCTTGCCAAGTCTCAGAGTTAAAGAAGATTTTCTGGCAGTAGTAACAATGGGACTTGGTCTCATAATTCAATCTCTAGTGTTAAATTTAAAAATAACTGGAGGACCAATGGGAATTGGAAACATAAAGCCAGTGTCATTATTTAATCATAGCTTGGGAATGTTTGGATTTTTTGTTTTTGAAGTTGCTCTTATAGTAATTCTTATCTTTGTTATGAAGAGAATGGTTAACTCTAGATTTGGAAGGGCACTAATTGCTATAAGAGAGGATGAAACTGTAGCAGATACCCTTGGAATTAATACCACTAAATATAAGGTTTTAGCCTTTGCAATAGGTGCCATGTATGCAGGAATTGCAGGTACTCTTTTTGCTCATTATTTTACTTATGTAAGTCCAGATAGCTTTGGATTCATGGAGTCAGCAACAATATTGAGTATGGTGGTAATAGGTGGGTTAGGAAGTATAAAAGGTTCTGTAATTGGAGCAGTAATTTTAAGTATGGCACCAGAACTTTTGAGAGGACTTAAAGATTATAGAATACTTATTTATGGCTTGCTTATGGTTATGATGATGAGATATAGGCCTCAAGGACTTTTTGGAGATAATTCATTGTTTAAATTAAAGAGAAAAAAGGTTAGTAGCAATGTTAGTAAGGAAATGTAGAGTGCAATGAAGAAAGAAACTCTACTTTAAAGCCAGCTCAGAGTTCCTAATTAATATTTAGAGGTGATTTAATGGCTATATTAGAAACAAAAAATGTTACTAAGAGTTTTGGTGGTTTGTGTGCGGTATCAGAGGTAAATTTTCATATAGATGAAAAGGAAATTGTAGGCCTTATAGGACCTAATGGTGCAGGAAAGACCACTTTTTTTAATATTATTTCCGGCTTGTATACACCTACTTCTGGAGAAGTTTTTATCAATGGAGAAAAAACTACTGGTATTAAGCCCTATAAAATAGCCTATAAGGGTGTGGCTAGAACTTTTCAAAATATTAAGCTTTTTGGCAATGTATCTGTGCTTGATAACGTAAAGATGGCAAGATATACAAGATCAAAGGCCGGTGTTTGGAATTCTATATTAAAGCCTAAGTGGGTAATTAGGGAAGAGAAGGATATTACAGATAAGAGTATAGAACTTTTAAAATTTGTAGGACTTGAGCAGTATAAGGATGAAATATCAAAAAATCTTTCCTATGGAAACCAAAGAAAGCTTGAGATAGCAAGAGCATTAGCTAATGAACCTAGTCTTTTATTACTTGACGAGCCTACTGCTGGAATGAACATAGAAGAAACTAAGGGAATGATGAACTTAATTCGTGCTATAAGAAGTGGAGGTATTTCTGTATTAGTTATAGAGCACAATATGAATTTGGTTATGAATGTATCTGATAGGGTAGTGGTTTTAAATCACGGCATTAAGATTGCAGATGGAAAACCAGAAGAAGTAGCAGGTAATCCAGAAGTTATAGAAGCCTATCTAGGCAAGGAGGTAGATGAAAGTGCTTTTAGTTCAGAATGTTAAAACTTACTATGGGAATATACAGGCACTAAAGGAAGTATCTTTAGAAATTAGAGAGGGAGAAATTGTCACACTGATAGGTGGAAATGGAGCAGGGAAGACCACTACACTAAAGACTATAGCAGGATTATTAAGACCGAGAGAGGGAAAAATAATCTTTAATTCGAAGGATATAACAGGAATCCCTGCTCATAAGGTGGTTTCAGAATCAGTTGTTTTAGTACCAGAAGGAAGAAGAGTTTTTTCTAAGCTTACAGTAGAGGAAAATCTGCAGATAGGAGCTTACTGCAGAAAGGAAAAAAAGAACAAACTGGTAAGTGAAATAAAAGAAATATACAATATATTCCCTAGACTTGAAGAAAGAAAAAAACAGTATGCAGGAACCTTAAGTGGTGGGGAACAGCAGATGCTTGCAATAGGAAGAGGGCTTATGGCAAAGCCTAAGTTGCTGCTTTTAGATGAGCCTTCTATGGGGGTGGCACCTATAGTTGTAAAGGAGATATTTCAGGTTATTAAAAAAATAAATCAAGAATTAAGAACTACAGTTTTTCTAGTGGAGCAGAATGCAAAAATGGCATTAGCTATAGCGGATAGAGGATATGTTTTAGAGACTGGAAAAATTACGCTCCAGGGAACTACAGAAGAATTGAAGGAAAGTGAAGAGGTAAAAAGGGCATATTTAGGAGTATAAAGCAGAGAATATAACAACTAAAAAATAAATTAGGATGTATATTAAAAATGAGTTTAAAAAAGGTTGAAAATGCTCATGCTTAAAAGTGATCTAAGCATGAGCATTTTTTAGCCAATTCTAATAGTGTATCTATTCTTTTTTCCAGAACGTCATAAACATCCTCACATTCTTTATTAATATCATAAACTAGGTGTATAGTATCTTTAAGTTTTGACTCTTTACCATGTGTAATTATAGAGGTTGACAAATAATAAGAGCTAGTAGCCAGATTAACGGAAGTGCTGCTAAGCTGATTTAACACTGTTAGCAATGGATTAATGCAATTGTCAAAGTAAAGAGATTCTCTAGGATTTAAATCCAATTTAGCCAGTTGCTCTTTAATATTATTGATATTCTGAAGAGTCGAGGAGGCTTTATCAATGCTATCGCTAATAGAAGTATCAGAGGACTGAGCAGTTTGGTTTTCTGAAGTTCCTTGGGAAATTCCATTTTGAAGATTTTTTGCACTTTCGATACCAGATAATATGATAGTATTTATGTTTTGTAAATTTGTATTAGTATCTTTAACAGTGTTTTCATTGGAGATACTAGAAGGGCTATTATTGTTATTATTAGAATCATTATCTGGTGATCTCTGACAGGGCTTTGTATCATCACCAGTACATTTATCACTATTAGACGTATCGCTACTGTTATTATCTTCGCCACTATTATCGCTATTGCTACTGGTTTTTATGATGTTATTAATGTTTTGTATATTTTTATGAGTATTGTCAATGTTGTTATTGATTATATTTGAACTAGTATTACTATTACTTGAATTATTAATGTCTTCCATTGAACCACACCCTATTTATCTTTATATATTTAGTTTATCAATTTATCATTAGGCTGTGACAACAAATTGATTTATAATTTGTATAAAAAATTGAAGGATATTTTCTTAAAAAGGTTGAATAAAGTCAGGTGATGATAAACAATATACTTATAAGCAATGATGAGGTATTAAAAAATAGAATAAAAACTGCTTTTATAGAGATTGGGGGCAAGTTGATGTATAAATTAGATAATTTATTAGATATGGAAAAGTTACAAAAGCTTATGGATAAGTTCTACAATTTGACTAAGGTTCCATATGCAATATTAGATGCAAATGGCGATACCATCATAAGTTCAGGGCAAACTAGAATTTGCACTTGTTTTCATTCATCAAATCCAAAGGCTTTAATGAATTGTTTGAGAAATAAAAAAGCTGTAGATTGTAATTATAGTGAAGGCGGCTATACGGAATACATCTGTGGAAATGGACTAGTAGAAGCTTGTACCCCTATAATGATAAGGGGAGAGTATATAGGTAACTTAAGTTTTGGTCAGTTTCTTAAGTGTAAACCTGATTTAGAATATTTTGAAAGACAAGCTGATGAGTTAGGAGTTAATAAAAAAGATTATTTGGATGCTGTTAAGGAAATACCAATTGTAACTGAAGAAAAAGTTAAAGATTATCTGGATTACTTTAGGTGTTTAACAGAGCTAATGTCAGATATGGCAGTTAGCAGGCTTAAACAAATGGCTACAGAAGCAGCTCTTCAAAAAAATAATGAGTACTTAGAGTATATAGTTAGAAGCAGAACAAAGGAATTGACGGATATAAATAAAACTCTTATAAGGGATATGAATAAAAGGAGAGCAGTTGAAAATCAGCTGAGAGAAAGTGAACAAAAGTATAAAGGTCTTGTAGAACTTATTCCAGATTCAATATACATAAGAACTAGAGAGAAGTTTTTATACGCTAATCCGGCAGGGGCAAGGAGTTTAGGTGCAAGTAGTGTAGATGACTTAATAGGAAAGAGTGTTTCTGATTTTTTAGAAGTTCATCCAGATTATAAAGAAAAATTCGATAAAAAGTTTGATTTGATATATAAAAATGGAAGTATGCCTTTAACTGAAGAAAAGTTTATAAAAAAATATAATAATGAATTATTAGAGATAGAAACTACCGCTGCAATATACCCCTATGACGGAGAAGATTCTATACTAGTGGTATCAAGAGATATATCAGAAAGAAGAAAGGCGGAAGAGCTTAGTAGAGATATTGAAGAAAAGACTAAGCTATTAAAGGATGCTATTGAGTATGAGAGCTTAAGAACAGAATTTTTTGCTAATTTATCTCATGAATTTAGAACACCGCTAAATATAATATTTACTGCACTACAGATGTGCAAATTAGTTACTAGCAGCGATGAGAGCATGAATAGTTCCAAGTTAAAACACTACATATCATTAATGTATCAAAATGTGTATAGGCTAATAAGACTAGTAAATAATCTTATAGATATAACTAAAATTGATTCTGGTCACTTTGATGTGACTTTTGGAAACTATAACATTATAAGTATTGTTGAAGACATAACACTTTCTGTAGGTGAATATGTTCAAAATAAAGGAATAGAACTTATTTTTGATACTGATATTGAGGAAAAAGTTATAAGTTGTGATCCAAATAGTATAGAAAGAATAATGCTTAACCTACTTTCTAATGCAGTAAAATTTACTCAGGAGAAAGGGACTATTTATGTTGATATACATGATAAGGGGGATAAGATAGTTATTTTGGTAAGGGATACTGGGGTTGGCATACCGAAAGAAAAACAGGAATTAATATTTGAAAGGTTTGTTCAAGTGGATAAATCTTTTAAAAGAAATAGAGAAGGCAGTGGTATAGGACTCGCTTTAATTAAATCTTTAGTGGAACTACATAAGGGAAAGATGTGGGTGGAAAGTGAAGCTGGAAAAGGAAGTTGTTTTTACGTTGAACTCCCTGCTAAAGTTTTAGATCATAAAAATCAAAAAGAAAACAATATAGAAAATACTAGTAAAGTAGAAAGAATAAATATTGAGTTCTCTGATATATATATCTAGAGCTAACACTAGTTGCGAATAATAGGTAATGTAATAATGTGTCAGGAAATTAGAGAAAGCAACAGTAAACTTTAATAGTTTGCTTAAAAATGCTGCAGAATAAATCATGAGGGTTATAGCTGTTAGGCATTAGTGTTTTGCTTTAAATAGTATAGAGCGTTAACAATTTACAAATTAATTTAATAGTTTATTAAAAACAGAAAAGGAGAATGGCAGTTTACAGGAGTACTGCCTTCTTTTTATTAGAGTTACTTGCCAGAACAAAGCTTAAAATGTATTTTTCATCTTAATTGTAAGGAAAACTGAGTCTGGAGTGTCAATACAATAAAGTTAAAGTAATTATGAGAAAAACTTAATAATATAAGTATAATTTTAAATAAGAAAGCAAATTATATCTGTGTAGTAGAAATAATAGTGGTATGATAACACATGTCGCTGAGGCAAGCGGCAAAAGGTTGAAAACAGAATGTGTTGACAACCAATAATCATTTGTAGTAATATAATAAAGCTGTCAGGAACAATATAGTAAATAAAAAAACTTCTTGACAAACTTTAATGCAAATGTTAAACTGTAAAAGTCGCTAAGATAAGCGGAATGATCCTTGAAAATTAAACAGAGGTAAAAATAAGTAAAACTTGTTTTTAAAATAAGCCAGCAATTCTTTGAGTTACTCTTAGAGTAACAAAACAGTAATGAGTCACAAACTTTTAAATTGAGAGTTT
>NZ_JARUJP010000014.1:0-108195 GCF_033659955.1 Clostridium tanneri | reverse complement strand
GAAACCTAGGAATTTGATTATTCCTATATAAACTGTAGGATGGAATCTTAATCCTCCCTTGTAAGGTCCTATAGCTCCGTTAAATTGAACTCTGAAACCTCTGTTAACTTGTAACTTTCCAGCATCATCAACCCATGGAACTCTGAACATGATTTGTCTTTCTGGCTCGCAGAATCTCTCTAAAAGATTTTCTTCGATGTATTCTGGATGTTTTTCAAGTACTGGTCCTAATGAAGCTAAAACTTCTTCAACAGTTTGAAGGAATTCAGGTTCATTACCGTTTCTTTTCTTAACGTTTTCAATTACTCCATTAATGTAACTAGTTACTTTTTCATTAGTCATTGTTTTCAACCCCCAAATAATTAATCTATAATTTATTGAAAAAATATCTGTAATTTATTGCTCGCCTTTATAATACTACAATTTAAAATTAATTTAAACGTATACATTCAATTTCGATAATAATTAATGTTTTAGGTTAATTTTGCCTAAATTTATTGTGCCTGATAATGTTTACAGCCTTATGCGGATTATAAATTTAAGGTTGAAAAATGTTATTGACTAAATTTTTTAGGTGAAAAATAGATTATTGCCTATTAATCTGTTATAATCTTTTATGATAGGTTAAACTTTAAAGGTTTGATTGTTATTTATTAAACAAAGTTAAGAGTATTATCCTATTAATTAATTAGTTAGAGAGGTGTCAATATGGATAGTTTAGATATTAAAATACTAAAATTATTACAAAATAATGCCAGAATTACAGCGTCTGAAATAAGTAGTAGAGTTAACCTGTCTGTTCCAGCAGTAAGTGATAGGTTAAGAAAACTGGATGCCTCTGGAGTAATAGAAAAATATACAATAATCATCAATGGAAAAAAACTAAATAGAAATTTAGCAGTTATCATGTTTATTACTTTAGAATCTCCAAAATATACTACTAAGTTCTTAGAAGCAATTCAGAAAGAGGATGAAATAATAGAGTGTCATTATGTTGCTGGAGATTATGATTATGTATTAAAAATCATTACAGAAAATACAGAAACTCTTGAAGCAATTCTAAACAAAATTAAAGGTATGAGCGGAATTGCAAAAACAAAGACTACCGTTACTTTATCAACTATTAAAAATAATTATTCTATAATGCCAAAGGAAGAAGACTATTTATAAGTACATTAATTTATTTAAACCTCCTATGAAAATATAGATAATTTTCAGCTACAATAACTGGAACTTTTAGGAATGTTAATTTTTTTATTAACAAAATTTAAAAAAACATTAAAATTTAACGATTCAACTAGATAAAGTTCTAAAAGGGTTAGACGATAATAAACTATGAATTTATTGGATACATAGTTATATGTTCCTAAGGAGGGTGTTTAAATGAATAGGAAGAATATTAAGTTAATGATTTTAGCAGTTTTAGTAGCAACCACCTTTTCAACAGGTACTGTATTAGCGGCTAAACCGGATTTCAGTGATAAAAAAGGGGCTAAGGTCCAACAAAAAGAGGAGAAAGACAATAAAAAACAGGACAAAGCTAATAAAAAAGTTTCAAAGGAAGCACGTATAATTGATCAAAGGTTAGACCATATTGAAAAGACACTATATAAAATCAATGAAAAGATGGATAGTTATTTTAATAACATAGAGGAGCCTGCAGAAACAACTACTGGAAGCTCAATAGATGGAACTTTAGGACAAAATGATGAGGCTGCAGAAGCAGACAGCACAGAGAAATTAGAAGATACATCCAAGGAGGATGCAATTGTTGATTCAAATGATACAGAAAGTACAGATGAAGCAAGTGTATCAAATAGTGATGAGGATATAGAAAATTCTTCAGAAGTAGATGCTGATGAGCAGGATTTAAGTGATGATTTTGAAGAAGAGTATGAAAATGAAGACGAAGAAACTAATAATAGCTTTTACGGTAAGCTAAATGCTGTTATGAATAGACTTAATACTGTGAAGAGACAGCTTGGCAGAATATCTACTGTAGATAATCCTCAAATAGCTGAGTTAAACACTAGAACAGAAGCTTTAGTGAAGGAAGTTCAAGAGTCAATTAGCAAGCTAGGAACTATACAACAAAAAAAGGTTGATGCCTTAAAGAGCAAAACAAATAAAAAAGTAATGGAAGAAGAAAAAATTGATGCAGCTAAAAAGAGCTGGAAAATAAGATTTACTAAGCAGATAAATCCAGATACTATAAATTCAGAAAATATATCTGTTATAGATTCTAAAAACAATGTAATAGATGCAGAAGTATCCTATAGCTCAAATACTAATGAAGTTATTATTGAAGTTAAGGATGGATTTAAAAAAGGGGAGAGTTATTCTATTCTAATTGGAGATAACGTTAAATCTGCCGATGGTAAGAACCTTACAACCTCTGTGCAAAAAGACTTTAGTGTAAAGTAAAAGATATTCAAATATAAAAATGTCCTCTGGGAATATGTACCCAGAGGACATTTATATTCTAAGCTTATATCCAGCTCCCCAAACAGTTTCTATGTATTGAGGATTAGAAGGAGATGACTCTATTTTTTCCCTTATTCTTCCAATGTGTACTGTAACAGTGGAAGTATCTCCAAGGGCATCTAAACCCCAGATTTTTTCAAATAACTCATCTCTGCTGAACACTCTGTTAGGATTTTCAGCTAAATAAAGCAGTAAATCAAATTCCTTTTGAGCTAGGCTAATTTCCTTACCATTTACAAAGGCCTGCCTTGAGTCCTTAACTAATTCTAAGCCTCTTATGATTATTCTTTTAGTTTTAACCTTTGAGGCAAATTTACTCTTTATTCTCTCATAGTTTTGAATATGAGATTTAACTCTAGCTACCAGTTCGCCAGGGCTGAAGGGTTTGGTAATATAGTCGTCAGCACCTAGGGTAAGACCTTTAATTTTATCAATTTCTTCTTTTTTAGCTGAAACTAGCAGAACAGGAATGTCTTTAATATCCTGAATGCTTCGTAAAATACTAAAGCCGTCAACTTTAGGCAGCATAATATCAAGAATTAATAAGTCAAATTCATTTTCTTTTATAGCATTTAGACCTTGTACTCCGTCTGTGCATATAGTAACTTCAAAACCCTCCAGTTCTAAGTAGTCCTTTTGAAGTTCAGCTATACTTAGGTCATCTTCAACTACTAAAATTCTTTTCACACAATCATCCCCAGTTCAAAGTTATTTTTACCAGTAACACCTATATACTGGTATAGAACAAATATGATTAGAGGTCTTTTACCTTTGCTAATGATAGTATTATACTAGTCCCTTCACTACCATGACCTACAGCCCATATTTTCCCTTTATGTCCTTCTACGATTTGCTTTGCAATGGCAAGGCCCAATCCGCTTCCTGTTGTGCCGCTTCGTGCTAAATCAGCTCTATAAAATCTATTAAATATTTTGTTTGCGTCATCCTTATGGATTCCAACTCCGTTATCCTTTATTTCAACTATAATACTTAGATTGGTTTCTCTCAGCAAAATATCTATTTGCCCTTCAGCTTTATCCATGTATTTACGAGAGTTATCAATAATATTAACAATAACTCTTCTCATTCTTTCTCTATCTATCATAACATACTTTGAGTTTTGAAGAGCATTATGTAACTGTATGTGAATGTTGGATTTTTCCAGCTCTGGACCGCTTTCATGGATGCAATAGCTAAAGTATTCAACAATATCTGTCTTTTCATAGTTAAATGGAATTTGATTTAAATCCAGTTTGGAATATAAAAGCAAATCATCAATCATAATATCAATTTGTTCTGCTTTTGAATAGATAGTTTTTAAATAGCGGTCCTTTTTTTCAGGAGTATTTGCTACGCCGTCTAAAATACCTTCTACATACCCTTTTATAGAAGTTATAGGAGTTTTTAAATCGTGAGATATACTAGAAATTAACATTTTTCTATTGTCATCATATTTCATTTTCATACGGATAGAATCTTTAAGCTGTACTCTCATTTTTTCAAAATCTGCACACAATTCTTTAATCTCATTGTCACCGATCTCCATAATTTGAGAATTTAAATCACCTTTACTGATTTCAGCGGTAGCTTTTTTTAATTGACCTATAGGGCTTACTATTCTTTTTGAAAAGAGATAGGACATAAACAAGTTGGTGCCTATAAAGGAAATAAAAAAAATACCTAAAACTACTAGTATAAACCTCCCAAAGATATTCGGTTCCTTTCCAACGGGAGCTAATAATATTACATTACCTGTAGACTCATCTTTAAAGGTAAGTGAAGCAGCTTCAACCATATAAGAGTCATTATTTATTTTTACTACATTTTTTAAGGTCTCATCTTTTACAGTGTCCAAGGATTTTTCTATGTCGATTTTATTTATATCCTTTGTTCCAAATATAACTGTATTATTTTTTACTATTAAAATCTCACCATCAATATTAGAAAGTTTTCCATATAAGTACTTTTGAAACTCAACATCCTCTAAATGTTCAGGATTTGACCTAGATAAATCTTTTATCGTATTTAATAATTCGTACCTTGTAGCAGCCAGTTTTCTAAAGTTATCATAATTAATATTTGTATTAAAAACCTTTGATGATACAAGTACAAATATGAAAGCCGTTAAAGCGGCAACTATAAAGGGTGTTATAACAGTTATGGTATTAAAGATAATCATACGTTTTTTTACTTCCATTTTTTCACCTTATATCACTTATAGAAATTTTAAAGTTTGGTATAAAGGGCTGCAGTTCAATTGACCTACTATTCTAAAACTCTTTCTTGTCAAACAAGTAATAGCTTCCTGTAAATAATAGTATAACATAACTAAGCAACATCATAAACTGACGTAGAATTTTTATAAAGGAAACATCACTAATAATCCATAGGTTATACCAGTTCATCATGCTTGTAAACAATATGCCAGAATAACTGGAAAAAACAATTCCTAAAGTTTTGAAAACCATAAATAGAAGAATAGTTACAAAAAATACACTTATTCCACTTTTTAATATGTTTGTAAAAAGTACAATGAATAGTACTAAAACCATCATAGGAAGCAAGGTTACTAAGTAAGAAATTATTATTTTTATAATATCTAAAGCTTTGAAGGAACTTGAATTAAAAATAAAGCTAGCTATAGTTGAAAAAAACATCACAAATATTAGGTTAACTGCTACAAAGAGCATTACAGCAGTAATCTTTGCAGTGAAAAATTTTAATCTGGTGATTGGTCGTGTTAGTGCAATCTTCATGGTGTTTTGTGAATATTCTCCGGAAAAAGCATCTATAGTTACAAGGGCTGTAAATAGAGGAAGAATTGTATTTACTACCACAGAAAGTACTAGTAGCGGAAAATCTGTACTAGAAACTCCGCGAACACCAAAGCCACTTCTTAAGCCAACAATAGATAGTTGACCTAACACTATAAAAAGCAGTGATACTATGGCTGCCACCAAAACTTTCTTTTTCTTATATAGTTTTTCAATTTCATTAATTAAAGCTGCTTTAAATCCTACCATTTCTTTCTACCTCGCTTATAAAGTAATTTTCAAGGGAAGCATAGCTATTCAGTATATTTTTAGTACTGTCTACATTTAGCATTCTTCCATTATATAAAACACCAATACTTGTACAGGTTAACTCAACATCGTGAATAAGATGGCTGGAGATAAAAAAGGTTGTGTTTTCTTTCTCTGCAAGATCCTTTATAATATTCCTCATTTGAATCATACCTTCAACATCTAGACCATTTAAAGGCTCGTCTAGAATAATCACTTCCGGTTTAGACAATATTGCAGCGGCAATTCCAAGCCTTTGTTTCATTCCTAAGGAAAACTTCTTTGGCTTTTCATCCTTATATTTTAATAGCCCGGTAAGTTCCAAGACTTCTTCAATTCTATTATTGTCGATATCTTTATAGTATCTTGAAAATTGTTTTAAGTTTTCAAAGGCTGTTAAGTAAGAGTAAGATTCAGCAGTTTCTATGATGCAGCTTACTTTTTCCATAGCTAATTCAAATTCTTCTGAAATGCTGTGGCCTAAAATTTTAACATCACCACTATCTGGTTTTATAAGACCGGTCATGATTTTCATTGTTGTAGTTTTTCCTGAACCATTAGGTCCTAAAAATCCAAAGATATCTCCTTTATGTATATCTAAGTTAATATCACTTATACCTCTTCCGTTTTTGTATAACTTAGATAGATTTTTAATCTCTATTACTTTTTCCATTTTAATACCTCCAAGCTTAATAAGCTATTCTTTGGAACAACTGTCTAGCGTAAGTTTTTAGATTAAAAGTTAATTAAGATAGGTTTTTATTTACCAAAGGCTATCTTATAGTTAATAGTTGCTAAAACAGTTAACTATACAGAAGATATTAGTAAACAAAAACCAGTTCTTAACTAAACTTAGAATTTGAAATATGTTTTAATCAAAGATTCTGCTGAACTGACTGTCAGATAACATATTACTATTCATGTTTTGATTTATACTAAAGTTTACTTTTGCTGAATGTTGGTCAATATAAATGTCTCCCTTTATATTATTGCCAGAAGAGGTAGAAGCAGTAAATGGTGCGTTAAAGTGGTCTTCTCCAAATTTTCCGCTAAATTTGAAGTCTTTTTTGTTACTTCCATAGGATTCAAAGCCTTTTGCATACTCTTCATAGTATCTTCCACTAACAGAGGTTTCATTTATCTCTTGAATATCCACAAATTTTTCACCTATCTTTTGGAACTTTCCATCCTTTTCAATTAAGATGTCAGTCTTATATTTTCCTATAAATTTTTGTGGGTTGGATAGCTTGCTATAATCTTTTTCTACAGTTTTTTCTACAGTTTTTCCTGAAAGGTCAGGTTTCTTAACAGAGGTAGAGTTAACATTAGATACTTTACCTAATAGTTCAAAAGTTATAGTATGCTCCTTTCCAGCATCATCTTTACCGGAAATTACACCAGTTCCAAGAACACTTTGTATTAATCCATCTTTGCTTGTCACCATTTTTCCTTTGATTTCTTTTACAAATATGTCCTTTGTTATTTTAGGCAAATAGCTTTCACTACCACGGCCGTTGCCAAATTCATTCTTAGATTGGAGTGATACTATTGCATTAATTAATGCTGGTATTTGTGATTCATTTAAGGTTCCAGATAACTCCTTACTGCCATCAGGATTTTGAGTTACAATGACAGAATCCTTTAAATTACCTACAAGGGCATCAGCTATTCTTTCCACATCTCCAGCTTGTTTTTCTTTAAAAGGATTTTTGAAAGAGTGATTTTCTTGGGGGCTTGTATACTCAGTAACATAATAAACATTTTGGTCACTGTTTTTACCTATATAGTTATTCTTATCAACGTAGGAATAATTTTCTCTTTTATTAGGTCCATCAGTAGAAGTAGATGTAGTTTCATAGGCTTGTTTCGAAACATCATACTTGCCCAAACTAGTTTCTGAAGAAACTACAGTACCATTACTCTTTACAACAAAAGACATATCCATAGTATAGTTTGAAACTTTACCAGTAAGACTATCCGCTGTATATTTAACAGAATCCTTTAATTGATCATATCCACTCTTAGATACTACTTCAGCCATAGCTGTAGAAGCAAACATTACAGTTCCTACAGCAAAGCTTAAGAACATTGCTGTCTTTTTCTTTAATTTCATTTTATAACATCTCCTTTTAATTTGTTTGTATATGAAGGCCTTTCATAATACTATTTTAAAATCTATATCTCTATTTTCTATAAACTAATTATAAACAAAATATAAACTTTTAAAGTAATACTAGGGATGCTTTAATATTTTGGTAATAGCATCTTTACACTTAATAAAAGAAAAGGAACAGTTCAGCATTATACTAATACTAGTGAAAATGTTGAACTGTCCTTCTTATTTTAAGCCCTATTTTTCTCTACAAAGCTATCTATTATTTGAACTAAATTTTCTATTTCAGGTTTGCTCATTTGAGCATCAGCCCCTACAGATACCCCTTTATGAACTAAATCGTCAGTAATTAGGGAAGAAAAGATTATTACTGGCAGCTTTTTTAAAATATTATGCTCTTTAATCTTCCTTGTCAGTGTATGACCATCCATTCTAGGCATTTCTATGTCTGTTATGAGAATCTGTACATCCTCTATAAATCTATCATTTTTCTCTTCAACCAGCTTATATAGATAATTTATGGTTTCCTCACCGTCATTGAAAAGTTTTAGGTCAGTAAAGCCTGCTTTGGTTAAGGTATCCTTCAACAAAGCTCTTATTAGAAAAGAATCATCTGCCAACATAAGTTTAATGTGAGATCTATCCTTATATTCAATATCCTCAATTCTATCTTCACTTATACCTACCTTTGGATTTATATCCGTAACTATCTTTTCGAAATCTAATAGGAAAAGTATCTTATTTTCCATCATTATATTTCCTATAACTAAAGTATCTGCGAAAATATTATCAGGCTTAGTTATTCGGTTCCATCCGATTCTATGAGTACCGATTACCTTATCTATACTAAAAGCTACTCTAGATTTATTGAATTCACATAATATTATATTGTTTTTTTCATGAAGTTCAGAGTTTCCTTCTAGTACATACTTTAAGTTAACAAGAGGTATTATTTGATCCCTAATTAAGGTAACACCAGCTATGGAAGGGGGAGCTTGAGGAAATCTTGTTAGGTTGTCTATTTCCAAAACTTCCTTAACTTTTATTACATTTATTCCATAATGCTTGTTATTAATTACAAACTCTAGTATTTCTACTTCTCCAGTTCCGCTTTCTAATAATATATTTGTTTCCATGATTTATCACCTCTTTTTAAAATTTGAGTGCATACAAATGTTTCCAAATAATGGTTATTCCTTAAAAAAATTTCTTCTAAACTTATTATACATTATACTCTTCTATCTTTCCATATTATTCGATGTATGTAAATACAGCATCCATCCAATAATATAATTATGCTTAGGAAAAAAGGGGAGATAACTATGAAAAAAATTACTGAGAGAACCTATAGAAGCGAGAAACAATTTAATAAAGCTTATAAAAAATTAGCAAAGAAGGGATTTAAAGTTTTAAGAAACTTTGAAGAGGATGGAAAATATATAGTGGAATATCAAACAAGAGATTAGTTCTAAGGTATACTTTTCTATATAAAATAATTAAGAGGTAAAAAAGCTTTACCTCTTAATCTTATCTAACTTTATAGCAGCTCTTTTTCCCAAGATCTATATAAGGGATAAATTCTAGAAAATAATTCTTCTATAGCTTCCATATATTCTGAGGTGTTGTCAGTGGATTCCTTTATCATTTCTAATTCTAACTGAAGGGTACCGGTTAAGTACTTAAGTTCCAAGAAATTAATATTGATAATAATACAATCTCCATAGACACTGTTTGTTAAAAAATACATAATATCATGAAGCTTATCATTAAAGTCTTTTAAATAGGTGGATTTTTCAAAATCATAATCCTTTTCCACCTTTGAAATAATTTGTTCATTCATAAGTATTTGCTTATAAACACAGCTGATAAGATGGTCTATCTCATTGGCAGTAATCTCTAGTTCTCTTCTTTTATAGGCTAAATCATTTTCGGTAAATATGTCTAAATCATCATTAGTTTCTTTAAAGTTATCTTTATTAATTTTTCTACTGAATTTCTTAAATTCAATTACTTTTCCCATAATAACTCCTTCAAAATATAAGGTTTATTCTTTAAATGTATATTATAAAATTTAGTTTTGAATTAAATTATAACATAAAACTATAGAGGGTAAAATGAAAAGAAATACAACTTGACTACAATATACAGTTAAGAGCAAAGAAAATTTCGAAATAAATAGAATTATTTTAATAACTACAAGGAAAAATAGAATATAAGTAAAATTTATTATCTATAAGAGAATTTATAAACTTAAGGTTTTAAAATAAAGTCTCTCATTAGAAAAGGGTTTATAGGACATGTAAAAAAGAGGAGGGGATTTGGTGAACAAGGGCGATAGTATAAAGGTTATACCTTTAGGAGGTCTTGGAGAAATAGGTAAAAATATAACGGCTATTGAATATAAGGATGAAATCATGGTTATAGATTGTGGAATATCTTTCCCAGAGGAAGATATGTACGGTGTTGATTTAGTAATACCAGATATAACCTATTTGGTAAATAATGCAGATAAGGTGAAGGGGATTTTTTTAACCCATGGACATGAGGATCATATAGGCTCGTTACCTTACTTTTTAAAGCAATTAAATATTCCTGTTTATGGTACGAAGTTAACATTAGGAATAGTAGGGATAAAATTAAAAGAACATAATCTACTTTCAGTTTCTGAATTAAATGTGGTAAACCCAGGGGACACAGTAGAGCTAGAAAATATAAAGGTTGAATTTATAAGAAATACTCACAGCATAGCAGATTCCTGTGCGATTGCTATCCACACACCAGCTGGTATCATATTACATACCGGTGATTTTAAAATAGACTATACACCTATAGATGGTCTTGTTATGGACTTAAAGCGTATTTCAGATTTAGGAAAAGAGGGTGTACTGCTACTTATGGCAGATAGTACAAATGTAGAACGAAAAGGCCATACTATTTCTGAAAAGGTAATAGGAGACACCCTAACTAGAATTTTCTCTAAAGCAGAAGGAAGAGTTATAGTGGCAACCTTTGCTTCCAATATACATAGAATGCAGCAAATCGTTAATGCTTCTATAAAATATGGAAGAAAAATAGCTTTTAGTGGAAGGGGAATGGAAAATATATCACAGGTAGCTATGGAACTTGGATACCTACACATACCGGAGGGATATCTTACAACGGTAGATAAAATACACAATTATCCTAATGAGCAAATAACAATAATCACTACAGGCAGCCAGGGAGAGTCTATGTCTGCCCTTGCTAGAATAGCTTTTTCAACACATAGAATGATTAGAGTTGAACCTAAGGATTTAATTATTATTTCTGCTTCTCCAATTCCTGGAAATAGAAAATTTATCTCCAGAGTAATTAACCAATTATTTAAAAAAGGTGCTGATGTTATCTATGAGGCTCTAGAGGAAGTGCATGTATCTGGGCATGCTTATCAGGAGGAATTAAAGTTAATTCACACCTTAGTTCGTCCTAAGTATTTCATGCCAGTTCACGGTGAATATAAGCATTTAATTCACCATTCTGCTTTAGCACAAAAACTAGGTATGGAAGAGAAGGACATATATACTTTAGAATCTGGCCAGGTATTAGAAGTATCTGAAGAAGAGGCTAAGATAACAGGAAATGTTCCAACTGGTGCCATACTTGTAGACGGACTTGGTGTTGGAGATGTAGGAAACATAGTTCTTAGAGATAGAAAACACCTAGCACAGGATGGTATTTTAACAGTAGTGGTTACTATAGAAAAAGAAACTTATAGTTTAATTGCTGGTCCTGATATTATAACCAGAGGTTTTATTTATGTAAAAGAATCAGAAGAATTAATTTATCAAGCAAAATCAATTGTTAGAAGAGAATTGGAAAGAAATTTAGATAATAGGATAACAGATTGGTATTTGCTAAAATCCGGTATGAAGAGGGAAATAGAAAAATTCTTATATGAAAAGACAAAAAGAAGACCGATTATTCTTCCTATTATTATGGAAATCTAATGTGTAAAATAATTTAATAGTTCTTATTTAAAATCCAGTAGAAACTCAATATAAGAGCTCTACTGGATTTTTTCTAATAGTGGTAATAAACGAGAAAAATAACATTATTTGTCTAAGGAAAACTTTGAAATTTTCTGACAATTAGTCATTTATTTTCTAGTTGTCAATATATAATATAAATAACCATATTAAATTTCTAGGAGGATTCTTAAATGAAAAGTAAAAGAACTATTTTACTTGTTCTTACCGCAGCTTTGTTGTTATCGTCAAAACCAGTTTTTGCCCAAGAGCTAAATAGCAGCAGCAATTTATCCACCTCTACATCAGCAGTAGTTATGGACAAGCTTGTTATTGTATCTGAAAAGGATAAAGCAAAGATATCTCAAGAACAGGCAAAGGATAAAGCAAAAAAAATACTAGCGGATTACTTTGAGTTAAATATTGATGAAACAAGATTTCGGACAGAGGTGAATTTTAGCTTAAATGATTTTCAAGGACAGAAAAAAAGTGTTTGGAACATACATTGGTATAATAATGATGAAGATAAACAAGTTAACGTCAATGTTTCTGTAGATGGAACTACTGGAAAGATACTTAATGTTAACAAATATGAATTTAGTCAAAAGCAAGGGTCTCAACTACTGGCAACAATTACGGAAGAACAGGCAAAAGAGATAGGAGAGAATTTTCTTAAAAGAATAAATCCAGAAGAATTTAAGGAAATCAAACTTTTCAAGGATAAAAATTCTATTCAATACTATGGAATGACCAACTATTCTTTTCACTATAACAGAACTATAAAGGAAATTCCTTTTGAGGGTAACTACATTAATTTAGGAGTAGATGGAGTCAGTGGAAAAGTTACATCCTATGAAATTAACTGGGATAGTGACCTAAAGATTCCTGGTGAAGAAAAGACTATAGAACAAAAGGCTGCAGAAGAAATATTTAATAAAAATACGGAAATGGATTTAAGTTATAATAACTATCCTGGAAGACCTAATGGTGCAGAGGAAAATAAAACAAAGCTTGTTTACATCCAGAATCCAACCTCTCCATTTTTAATAGATGCAGTAAGTGGGAAAGAACTAAACTGGAATGGACAGTCAATTCAAACTATAAAATCCAGAAATATAACGGAAGCGCAAAAAGAACAAATATTTAAAGGTGGAAAACCAGTGGTGACACTAGATAAAGAGATAAGCAGTGAACGTGCTACTGAGGTAATAAACAATAAGCTTAAAGAATTATGCGGTGATGGATATGAGATTCAATCTATAAACTATAGTGATCAAGAATATGGTTATATGGGAAGAGGAATGAAAATCTGGTCTGCAAGTTATGTAAAAAAAGGAGCAAGTTCTAATTACTTACCAGCAGAAGGGCAAATATCAATAAATGCTTTAACAGAAGAATTAGTCAGAATAGATAAGTTTAATTATAATGAAAAAGTAGATGAAAACTTTACGCCTCAGCTTACTTGGGAAAAGGCTTACGATAAAGCAATAGAATTTATAGCTAAAAACTGTCCTCAAAGAATCAAGGAAATAAATACAGAACAAAAGGATTATAATAACCAAAGCTATAGCTATCCAGAAGATTATGCTAGAAAATATATAACTTTTAATTTTGGAAGAACAGTAAACGGGGTAGCCTTCAATAATAACGGTGTACCTTATAACAATGATGGTATAAATATTACTTTAGATACTAAAACTGGAGAGATAAATTCTTTCTCATATATGTGGCAGGATAAATTAGAATTACCAACAGCGGAAAAAGTTATAAGTAAAGATGAGGCGAAAAAAATATTTCTAGAAGACAACAAGCCAACCCTTACATACCTTCTTTTTAATGGGGGTAAGGTTGATTCTAACATGAAGCTTGTATACTCTATTGGCAATAGGTATTCACCAATAAATGCTGTTGATGCAGCTAACGGTAAATTACTAAATCTTTATGGGGAAAATATTGATAACAATTTAGAGACCTTTAAAGCAGCAGTTAAAGGTACTGCTGTGGAGAAGGAGGCTCTAATCCTAGCATCTCAAGGTATAATAGATACTAAGGATTTTAAATTGGATTCTAAAATTACAAGGCTTCAGTTAGTTAAAATATTAGTTAATGCTAAAGGATATGACCCTTATTTAAAGGGAATGAATGAGCTTAGTTTTAGTAGTGGTACAGGAGATAAGGAGTCTATTGACTATAAATATTTACAATTTGGAGTAAGATATGGCATAATCCAAGATAAAAGGGAAGAATTTAAAGGAGATGAACTAGTTACAAGAGAGGAAGTAGCTGCAAGTTTAATAAAGCTGTTAGGCTACGATAAAATAGCTGAGATTAAAGGGCTATTTAATGTGAATTATACCGATAAAACCACAATTGCTGAAGATAAAGTTGGATATGTTACTTTAGCTGGCGGTCTTAAGCTTTTGGAAGGAAGCGGCGATGGGAAATTCAGGCCAAAGGATACTGTAACAATGTCTGAAATAGTAAAAGCTGTGTACACTGCTCTAGGAAACATACAAAAATAGTGAAGTAAAGGGAGGATACAAAATTTATGTATCCTCCTTGTTATTATAATTTAAAAGCACTTATTGCTATAAGTGTTGAACAATTAAGGAAATAATGTAAAATATAATATAAAGTTCATGAACATAATAGTCTTGTAAAGTAGTGAAAGGAGAATAGATGAAATGGAGTTTAATAATTTTAAAGTAGAAACCTTTATTCCAGAGGGGTACCTGAAAGATTTAAGACGAAATCTTAATGACATAGGGGCATTGACCATAGGTGGTAACTACGATAACTGCATGTCAGTGTCTAAAGTTACAGGATCCTGGAGACCTTTGAATGGTGCGAATCCTTTTGAAGGTGAGGTAGGAGAAATTTGTGAAGCAGAGGAATGTAAAGTAGAATTTTGCTGCAAAAAAGAAGTTTTGAAGAAAGTCATTGAAACTATAAAAAAAGTTCACCCTTACGAAGTTCCTGTTATAAATACAATTCCAATTCTTAGTCCTAATGCTGTAATAGAATATTTATAAAAAAACAAATCCGCTCTTTTCTATAGGCGGATTTGTTTTTTATAATTCTCTGATTTCTTTTTTCATCAAGTGTAATGTTCCTGTCATAAAAGTCATTCCAGAAATAATAATAGCGGCAATAGCAAAAACTATCCAGGGATATATAGAGGAATTTATACCATAAATACTAATAATTTTTCCACCAATGAAATTTCCAAGAGCTGTTCCAAAGCCAGAAATCAGGCTGGCAACACTAAAATAGGCGCCGATTAAATCAGCATGAGCAAATTCACTGGTTAGACTATCTGTAGTGGGAAGCATCATCATCTCACCAATGAGGAAAATTATAGCACTAAAAGTAAGAAAGAGAAAGTTACTAGATAACCCAATTAAAAATATACCGGCTCCAAAGAATAATACTGACCAAGATAATGATGTAAAAGGACCAAATCTTTGAAGAATATATTTTGAAATAAATCCTTGAAAAATTATAACAATAATACTGGTGATAGTCCAAATGCTTCCTACGATCTTTCCATTATTTAAAACCGCTTCTGCTCTTAATGGTAGCAAAAGGGTTAGCTGTGCATATACAGCGGATATAAGAAGAGATATTATTGTAAAAATTATAAAAGATCTATTTTTAAAAATGAGGGAATAGCTGTTTAATGGCAACTTAGGACATTCCCTCCCTCCACAGTCCTTAGGAAGAAATATCCAGGTTACCAATGCTAAAAGTAAAAATATAGCTGCACTAGTAAAAAAAATAAACATCGATTGTTTATTTGAAAGAAATAAAATGAGAAGTCCAGCAATGCATACTCCTATATTTGCTGCTATTCCTCTAAGTGAAAAAGCAGTAGTACGACCTTTAGAGGAATCAGAAGCAATAGAAGCTATAGCTGCTCTTACTGTTGGCGCATAGGTGCCTCCTCCAATTCCATTAACAATAGAAAAAATAAGTAGGAGAAAAAATGTGTTACTTATGCCGTAACCAAAAAGTGCAGAGGACTGAAATAACGCTCCTATAACCATTGTTGTCCTATTACCAACTCTATCAGATAAAAAACCACCAAGTACACTACCTAACTGTGATGCTAATGAACCCACTCCAATTACTAATCCAATTTGTGCTGCAGTAAGCCTTTTTTCTGAGCTAAGTAAAACAGGAAATATTGGAGTGATTATATAAATTCCTATATGTAATATAAGTATAGATAACAGCAAAATTAAAATATCACGATTTAGAGACATTTTTGGGATTCCGTACTTCATTATTTCACCTCATCTATTAAAAGTTAATAATATTATGTGTTTAATCCCATTAATTTATTTTTATCTTTCATAATTCATAAAAGGAGGCATTCAGCAGGAAGAAAAAATATACCCTATATAAAAGACGGGTTTTGTCTTCTATACAGGGTGTATTTTTTCTACTTGCTTTTCTTATTTTTTGAGAAGTAAATAGCGGCGATAATTATAGCTAAAATAAATAAAGGAGCTCCAAAGACCAATTTAAGTGCAAAGGAAAGAACAGCAACGGCTATAACAATAGGCAGTATAGCTGCCAGCAGCGGAAGGGCTAGTACACTCACAAAGAAGCCAACTATAAAAAATATGGCAAGGGATATTAGGATTATTAAAGTGAACATTAATTTTACCTCCAAATTTCTATAATAATTTTATGTGATAAGAAGCTATTAAATTCATACTCTATATTTAAAAGTTAGATATAAATTTAAACTAAATATCTTTGGTATGAGTTAAATTATACTATATAATAGGTATATGTTAAACCTTTAATATTGTGCAAAAAAATATTATTTCCTTCAATTTAAAGAAATAATATAAAATAGCTTGCTTTTTCATTAAAAATCTACCATTGAAGCGGTAATACTATAAAGTATATCCTTAACTTGAGCTAAAAACTTTAGATAAACAATAAAAAAGTGAACAATAAGGTCATAAATTCATTACTTTAGGTTATCTCTAAGTAAATCTCTTATTTCTGCAAGGAGTCTTTCTTCCTCAGAACTTTGAAGTTTTTCCTCCTTCTTTTCCTCTTTTTTCTTGAATCTGTATATAGCTTTTACAAAAATAAAAATAGAAAAAGAAATTATTAAAAAGTCTACAACAGATTGAATAAACTGACCATATTTAATTGCTGCTTCAGATGCTCCACCTTTGGCAGGGCGAATTACAAACTTTAAGTTGGTAAAGTTTATTCCACCTAATAAAAGTCCTATAACAGGCATAAGAATATCATTTACTAGGGAGGTGACAATTTTGCCAAAGGCACCACCTATAACAACTCCAACTGCTAGGTCAATTACATTTCCTTTTACTGCAAATTTCTTAAATTCTTCAAACATAAGTTCCAACTCCATTAATATTATTTTAAATTTACTTAAATAGAGTTTGAAGATTTGAAAATAATATACTTGAATTTAAGAGTATTTAGTGTTAAAAGGTGAAAATAGTCAAAACTATGGTATTATGAATAGGAAGGTTGCGTAAGATAGAAGTATAGGTTTAGATTTGATTATAACTTTAAAAATTAGATATAATTTTGAAAGGAGATAAATATAGATGGAAATACAAAAATACATAGACCATACAATATTAAAACCAGAGGCTACTGAGGAGGAAGTAACAAAGCTGTGCAAAGAGGCAAAAGAGTATAAATTTGCATCTGTTTGTGTAAACCCATACTATACAGCTTTAGTTAAGGAAAATCTAAAAGGAACAGGTGTAAAAACTTGTGTTGTTATTGGCTTTCCTTTAGGAGCTAATACTAAAGAAGTTAAGGCTTTTGAAACTGAAAATGCTATTGGCAATGGTGCTGAAGAAGTTGACATGGTAATAAATATAGGTGCCTTAAAGGATAAGAAATACTCTGTTGTTGAAGAGGATATTAAAGCAGTTGTAGATAAAGCAAAGGGAAAGGCCTTAGTTAAGGTTATAATTGAGACCTGCCTTTTAAGTAGAGAAGAGATTATAAAGGCTTGTGAGTTATCGGTAAAGGCTGGGGCTGACTTTGTAAAAACTTCAACAGGCTTTAGCAGCGATGGTGCAAAAGTAGAGAATGTAGCTCTAATGAGAAAAACTGTAGGAAGTGGAGTAGGGGTTAAGGCCTCTGGTGGAATAAGGGATTTCAAGACAGCGATGGCTATGGTAGAAGCTGGTGCTAATAGAATAGGTGCCAGTGCCGGAATAAAAATAGTAGAAGAATCTACAAAGTAATAAGATTGTTTGAACTAAAGAATATAGTTAAAATAAGACTATATTCTTTTTTATTCGGGAGATTTCCTTTTAGGATAATATGAATATAGTCTGTCTTTATAATTCTTATTTATTGTGAGAAATATGAAATATTCTAGTAGATTTAATTCACATAATGATTGACTTTATTTAATTAAATTGATATAATACAAAAGTAAAATTAAATATTTGCTTCTTATCAAGAGCGGTGGAGGGACTGGCCCTATGATACCCGGCAACCCAAAAGCATATTGTGCTTTTAATGGTGCTAAATCCAGCAGGTTTTACCTGGAAGATGAGGAGAGAGGTATAGACTTCTTGATTTATCTCCAAGAAGTTTTTTTTATTGTCCAAAATTAAGTGAAAGCTTATAATAACTTGCCGATGATTGATAGTTGTGAATGTTTGGAATTAATACAAAAGAGGAGGAACTCATAATGATTGAAGGTAAAAAAGGAAATCCGTGGGCGTTATTGCCTTTCTTTGTTTTCGTAGCAGTGTACATAATTTCAGGAATTGTAACTAATGATTTTTATGCCCTTCCAGTTACTGTGCCATTTTTGTTAGCGGCACTGGTAGCCCTAGCTATGAATAAAAGGGAAAGTTTTAATGCTAAACTTGAGAGATTTTGCCTAGGGGCAGCAGATACTAATATTATATTAATGTGTATAATATTTATATTAGCTGGTGCCTTTGCTCAGGTAGCAAAGGATATGGGAGCAGTTGATTCAACAGTTAACCTTGGACTTAGTCTATTGCCAGGTAACATATTGATTGCAGGAGTATTTGTCATCGCATGTTTTATTTCTACTTCTATAGGAACTTCAATGGGAACAATTGCCGCAATAGCTCCAATGGCAGTAGGAATAGCTGCCAAGACCGGTGTTCCAGTAGAGCTTGCTTTAGCAGCAGTGGTAGGGGGATCTATGTTTGGGGATAACCTTTCAATGATTTCAGATACAACTATAGCTGCTACTAAGACTCAAGGCTGTGAACTTAAGGATAAGTTTCGAGTTAACTTTAAGATAGTTCTTCCAGCAGCTATTTTAACTACAATAATACTTGCTGTTATAACAAGTGGAAATGAAATTTCCTTAACTGGGGCCTATAGTTACTCATTAGTTAAAGTGCTGCCATATATTTTCGTTTTAGCAGGTGCTCTATTAGGCGGAAATGTAATCCTAATATTGATATTTGGTACAGTATTTTCTGGTGTTGTTGGAATTGCAACAGGTGCTTTTAATATAGTAGGTTTCGCTCAGTCAGTGGGCAAAGGCATTACAGGTATGTCTGACCTTGTTATTATGTCCCTTTTAATAAGCGGAATAGTAGAATTAGTTAAATACAATGGTGGTATTGACTTTATCATTGATTTTATTATAAAAAGAATTAAGAGTAAAAAAGGTGCTGAAATTGGCATATCTGTTCTTATAAGCATAGTAGATGCATGCACAGCAAATAATACTATAGCAATTGTTATGGTGGGACCTTTAGCAAAGGATATTGCCGATAGGTTTGGCGTGGACCCTAGAAAAACTGCTAGTTTATTAGATACTTTTTCATGCTTTGTACAAGGAATTATACCTTATGGAGCTCAAATACTAGTTGCTGCAGGTGTAGCAAAAATATCACCAATTTTGGTAATGAAATATTTATATTATCCATATCTTATGGGAATATGTGCCATTATTGCTATTTTAACTGGGTTACCAAAGTTAACACCGATAAAAGAAAAAATAAATTTGGATAATGAGCAAGTTGCTTAGCTGAAAAGGGGAGGTTCCCCTTTTTACTTTTTGGATAAATATCATAGAATTTGATAAAATAAATAATATGTACTATAATAGCTATTGCAGTTAATTATTTCTAAAATTATCTATAATAAAACCATAGATTTTTATCCAATGACTACCCGCTCTAATACTCCCTCTTATCTAAGATTACGTTCCGAGCGGCTACGTCCCTGGATTCGTTCAGCTAAGAATCAGATGGAGTTGAAACTCCATCTGATTCAAGTTTCCACTTCATAAATCAAAGGAGGAATTTATATGAAAGATCCTAGAATAATAACTTTAGCAAAAAATTTAATTAACTATTCTTGCAATATTCAAAGGGGTGAAAAGGTTTTAATTGAAACTATAGGTACTCCAAATCCTTTAACCCTTGAGCTTATAAAACAAACCTATCTTGCCGGTGGAATTCCTTTTGTAACAAACAAACTTCCGGAGGTGGATAGAGAATTATACATGAACTGCACTGAAGAGCAGTTAGAGATGATGGCTGAATATGAAGCAGCGAGAATGGCTGACATGGATGCCTATATAGGATTAAGAGTGCCAAGTAATTTAACAGAAACTTCTGATGTACCAGGTGAAAATATGTCTCTAATGATGAAAAAGTTTTGGCAGCCAGTACATGGGGACATAAGAGTTCCAAAGACAAAATGGGTAGTGTTAAGATATCCAACAGCAGCAATGGCCCAGGCAGCAGGTACTAGTACAGAGGACTTCGAAGATTTTTATTTTAATGTTTGTAATTTAGACTATGGAAAAATGTCAGAAGCTATGAATCCACTAGTAGAACTAATGAACAGAACAGATAGAGTTCACATAAAAGGAGAGGGAACAGACTTACGCTTTTCTATTAAGGGACTTAATGCTATAAAATGTGACGGAAAGTTAAATATCCCAGATGGAGAGGTTTATAGTGCTCCAGTTAAGGATTCTGTGAATGGATACATTACATATAACACACCAGCAGTTTATAATGGATTTACCTATGAAAACATAAGGTTGGAATTTAAGGATGGAAAGATAATTAAGGCCACTGCAAATGATACTGAAAGGATAAACAAGGTATTTGACACAGATGAAGGGGCTAGATATGTGGGCGAATTTGCAATAGGAGTTAACCCTTATATATTAAAGCCTATGAAAGATACTTTATTTGATGAGAAAATTGCAGGCTCAATTCACTTTACGCCAGGAGCGTCCTATGATGATTGCTTTAATGGAAACAAATCTTCAGTGCATTGGGATTTAGTGTATATTCAAAGACCAGAGTATGGTGGTGGAGAAATTTATTTTGATAATGTTTTAATAAGAAAAGATGGAATTTTTGTAGTGGAGGAATTAAAAGGATTAAATCCTGAAAACTTGAAATAAGTAAATGGTGGGGAATACTCCACCATTTTTTAATATTGTGAAAAGTTTTACAAAAACAGATTTATATAGTAAAATTAACTTTATAAAAAGCAAACGAAGGAGAGATAAAAATGATTTTAGAAAATGAACAAAAGGTATACGATGTCCTAAAAGAACTAGGTATTTCTTATACAAGGTATGAACACAAGCCTGTTTATACTATAGAGGAACTTGATGAAGTAGACATAGATTTTCAGGGAACCCACTGCAAAAATCTTTTTGTTCGTAACAAAAAAGGAGATATTCACTATTTAATTGTAGTAGAAGAATCAAAAAAAGTAGATTTAAAAAAACTTGCTGAGAAAATAGGAAGTACTACTTTAAGCTTTGCTTCTGAAGAAAGACTACTTAAAAACTTAGGGCTTAAGCCTGGCTCTGTTAGTCCCTTTGGAGTGATTAACAATGAAGATAAGAAGGTAAAAGTTATCATAGACAAAGATTTATCAAAGTTAGAATATATAGGTGCTCATCCTAATGTAAATACAGCCACAGTTGTATTATCTTTTTCTGATTTAGAAAAGTTTCTTAAGTGGTGTAAAAACGATGTCAAATACATAGAGCTTTAGAAATAAATTAGAAGCTGAGGGGTTACCTCAGCTTCTATAATAACCATTAGTCTTATTCTTCTTCCTCATCTGTTGCCGCAGCTTCTAAAATTGCTTCTGCTTTATCAAAGGCATTAATATACATTTGCTTAATTTCGCTGATTAATGGGTATCTTGGGTTAGCTCCTGTACATTGGTCATCGAAAGCCTGCTCTGCCATCTTATCAAGATTAGCATAAAAAGCTTCTGTCTTAACTCCTGCCTCATGTATTGATTTTGGCATGTTTACCTTAGCTTTTAGCTCATCAATAGCTTCGATTAATAATTCTACTTTTTCCTCATCAGAATTTCCACCTAAGCAAAGGGTATCCGCTATCTTAGCGTATCTAGCTTTAGCGTTTGGATATTTATACTGAGGGAAAGTACATTGCTTTGTTGGAGCATCTACTGAATTAAATCTTATAGTTTCGTTGATCAATAGTGCATTAGCTACTCCATGAGGTACGTGGTGAGTTGAGCCGAGCTTATGAGCCATTGAGTGACATACACCTAAGAAAGCATTAGCAAATGCCATACCAGCTATACAGGAGGCATGAGCCATTTTTTCTCTTGCTACTATATTAGTCTGACCTTCATTATAAGCATGTGGAAGGTATTCAAATATTATTTTTACAGCTTCTAATGCTAGTCCATTAGTGAAATCTGTTGCTAAAGCGGATACATAAGCTTCAACAGCATGAGTTAAAGCATCTATACCAGAAGCAGCAGTTAAACCTCTTGGCATACCCATCATTAATTCAGCATCAACGATAGCCATATCTGGAGTTAACTCATAATCTGCTAATGGATATTTAACTCCTGTTTTTTCATCAGTTATAACTGCGAAAGGAGTAACCTCTGAACCAGTACCAGCGGATGTTGCTACTGATATCATCATAGCCTTTTCGCCCATCTTAGGGAAGGTGTAAACTCTTTTTCTAATATCCATAAATCTCATTGCTAAGTCTTCAAATCTTACTTCTGGATGCTCGTACATTACCCACATAATCTTGGCAGCATCCATAGCTGAACCACCGCCAACTGCTATAATTGTATCTGGTTTATAACTTGCTAACTGCTCGGTACCTCTTCTAGCTGTTTCTAAAGTTGGATCTGGTTCTACATCAGTAAATACTTTATAGTCAACACCTATTTCACTAAGAATTTTTGTAACTTTATCTACATATCCAAGTTCAAAAAGAACCTTATCAGTTACTATAAATGCTTTTTTCTTTCCAAGGGGTTTAAGTTCTTGTAATGCTACTCCAAGACTTCCGTATTTAATGTAAACCTTTTCTGGAACTCGAAACCAAAGCATATTTTCCCTTCTTTCAGCTATAGTTTTTATATTTATTAAGTGTCTAGGTCCAACGTTTTCTGAAACAGAGTTATTACCCCAGGATCCACAGCCTAATGTTAATGAAGGAGCTAGTTTAAAGTTATAAATATCTCCTATAGCACCCTGTGATGAAGGCATGTTAATTAAAGTTCTGCCTGTTCTCATAGCAGCAGTAAACTTTTCTACTTTATCCTTACAAGCCATCGCATTAACATACAATACTGATGTATGACCCAGTCCTCCTAATTCAACAAGTCTTGCAGCTTTTTTTACAGCATCGTCAAAATTCTTAGCTCTATACATAGCAAGAACAGGGGAAAGTTTTTCGTGGGAGAATGGCTCTTCTAGCTCAACGGACTCTACTTCTCCTATAAGAACCTTTGCACTTTGAGGAACAGTAACTCCTGCCATTCCAGCTATTTTGTAAGCAGGTTGTCCAACTATATTTGCATTAATGTTGCCATTAACTAATATTACTTTACCAACCTTTTCTACTTCATCTTCCTTTAGGAGATAAGCACCTCTTTCTTCAAACTCTTTTCTAACTTCATTATAAACGGAATCTGCAACTACAACGGATTGTTCAGAAGCACATATAACTCCATTATCAAAAGTTTTAGAAAGAAGTATTGAGTTTACAGCCATTTTTATGTCAGCACTTTCGTCTATAATGGCAGGAGTATTACCAGGACCAACACCAATTGCTGGCTTACCGGATGAATAAGCAGCTTTAACCATAGCAGGACCGCCAGTTGCAAGTATTATATCTGCCTCTCTCATTATAACCTGGGATAGTTCAACTGTAGGTTCATCTATCCAACCAATTATACCTTCTGGAGCTCCAGCTTTAACTGCTGCATCAAGAATTAATTTAGCTGCAGCTATAGTTGATTTCTTAGCTCTAGGGTGGGGGGAGAATATTATCCCATTTCTGGTTTTTAGTGCCAACAAGGACTTGAATATTGCAGTTGAAGTTGGGTTAGTTGTCGGTACAACAGCAGCAACTACTCCAATTGGTTCTGCAACTTTAGTAATACCAAAACCAGCATCACAATCTAGAACTCCACAGGTTTTATCGTCCTTATACTTATTGTATAAATATTCAGAAGCAAAGTGATTCTTTATAACCTTATCTTCAACTATTCCCATACCAGTTTCTTCGACAGCCATCTTTGCAAGTGGAATTCTTGCTGCATTTGCAGCCATAGCAGCTTGTCTAAAAATTTCATCAACCTGTTCTTGAGTGAAAGTGGAAAATATTCTTTGTGCAGATTTTACCTCCTGTAATTTTTTCATTAATTCCTCAACATTAGTTACTCTCATGTATAACACACCTCTTTCTAATTACTTTTAAAATTAATTCAATAATTTTATGATTAGCACCTGGATTGTCCAGTGCAATTTAGTAAAAATTCAGACAAACTAAAAATTTCTGAATTTTACGGCTATGAATAATATTATGCAATATTATCCATAGTCTGTCAATTACTTTTTTACCACTTTGTAGAAAATATTAATATTATTTCATAAGAAAAATGTTTTTATGGGAAAATATTAAAATCTTTAAGTTATAATGTAGAATTTTAAACGTATGTTAAAAATTCTACAGTGTTCATCTTTTCTAAATTGCAATAAAGTATTCATTTTCTGATATATTTAAGAGGTGTTTTTACTAGGGGGAATGAAATGTCTTGCTGCCTTTATAGGAAAGATAGATACTTAATTACCTTGACACCAGTTTAAATCTAGGTCCGAAAATACCTTCCTTGTGAGTAATTAATGCACTGGTAAAAAAGAAGGAAAAGCTTTTATCTGCTATAATTTTAATATCATGATCTATGACTATATCATCATTAGGCTTTTGTTCATCCAGAACAATTTCCAGTTGAAGGCCTCCTCATCCTACACCGGATTTTGATATCCTTACCGCTTCCTTATTTTGTACCTTTAACATTTGTTTTAGTAAAGGAACAGTTTTTTCATCAATAGATACTATCATATTTAAACATCCTTTCTTAATTATAAATTGTTAAAAAAAAGTCATAAATTTATATATTAATTATACAATAATATACAAAATAAAAGAACTGAGAAAAAATCTCAGCCCTTTTTCAAAATATATTTTCATTTCACAGATTTAAGATTCTCTGTGAAGCTCTCTTTCTTTTCCTAAAAAAAATACTGCTATAGCCCCAGGCCCTCCATGAGTTCCAACTACAGGACCGATAAAACTTATAAGCACATCTTTTACAGGTATCTTACTTAATATTAGCCTTTTCAAGGCCAAGGCATCTTCAATGCAGTCACCATGGGAAATAGCAATAATTTGATCCTCAGCATTTTCTATCTTTTCTAATATTTTTTCAAAAAGCGCATTTATGGCTCTTTTTCTCCCTCTAATTTTGTCCAAAGCAACAACCTTTCCTGAATCACTTATGGATAAGAATGGCTTAATGTTTAAAAGCATACCTACAAAGGCTGCTGCGGAAGAGATCCTTCCTCCTCTTTTTACATGATTAATATCATCCACTATCATATAAGTATTTAAGTTTTGTCTAATGGCTAGCAAATAATTAAAAATCTCTTCTATTGATTTTCCTTCATTTTGCATTTCTTTTGCTTTTAGAACCATTAAACCTTGTCCTAAAGATGCAGTTAAAATATCTAAGATATATATATTATAATCTGGATAGTCTTGTTCAAGCATATCTTTAGCTATATTCGCTCCGTTTACAGTACCACTTAATCCACTAGATGCACCTATATATAGAATATCCTTCCCTTCATCTAGAATTTTTTTAAAAGCTTGACAGAATAAATGACTGCTTGGCTGTGAAGTTTTAGGAACAGCACCGGACCTCATGTCATCATAAAAATTTTTAAGTGAATAACTTGTACCAAAGTCATCTAATCTTTCAATTTCATTATAATGATAGCTTAAACTTACGTAAGGAATGTTTAGTTCACTAATGGATGTAATAGGTAAATCACAACAACTATCAGTAATAATTGTAAAATCTTTCATCATATTTCCTCATAAACTTTCAATGTTATTTTTGATAATAAAGTTTTTTACACTAGTCATACTGATATTCTACAAAAAATAATAATATTATACAAGAGACATCATCAAAATACCAAAATTAGTTTTTAAATTATAAATAAATGGAGATTCATTAGATAAAAACGTCATATTTTGGAAAATATTGATTTTTAAGAAAACTTTAAAAATTCGTGGAATTTAAAGAAGATAGATAGTATAATATAAGTAATAATAAAAAGGTTAAGCTTAAAACTTAAAAAATATTGATTTTATTTCATTAAGTTATAAGGTGGCGATATTGAATGATCGATGATAAACAATATGAATTTGAAGAATCTATAAGTGTAAATCAAAGGGGAAAAAAGGATAAAGGTAATTTTATGGACAATAGTAAATCTAATTATCAGGAAGATTTTAATAGTACGAGAACGGTAAGGAATTTTAAGGTCATTGTAGGAAACAAGCAGAATGTAAACAAAAAAAACTCTAGAACTGCTAAAAAAAATAGTCAGATGAAAAATAGCAAAAATAAAAAGTATAATAAATACTATTCCTATGAAAATGAAGGCAACTTTGCATCACTTTTTTATATACTTTGGTCAAGAATTAAAACCCTATTGTATAATATCAAACTTAAACTTAAAAAGTAATACTTATTATTTAAGTAGATTCTATTGTTCTTATAACTTAGTATAACTATAAGTTATACTCTTATTAAAATGAATAAATTAAAAAAGGATAGAAGGTTTTTAGGAGTACAATTTATAAAAATAAGATATGTTTAATATTTTGCTGCTATAAGAATAAAATGAGTTATTATCATAAGGCAAAACTTATTTTAAACGGGGGAGCTAATATGATAGGTTCAATTCTTATAATAATACTATTTATAATCTTTGTTAAAAAAATTATAAATAATCTAAGCTACTATAGTGGGATGAATGGATTGACAAAGGATGTGCCTAGTAAATACCACTTTGATGATAGGATAATGCTTCAGTATTATATGGCTTCGGTGCAAAGTAGATATTATAAGGGAGTAACAAAAAAGAGTTCAGCTAAAAAAAGAAGGAGAAAAAAAGATAATATTTTAAATAATGATTCACCTTTAAGTAATTGTAATTTAACTGTTCTTCAAGGTGGAAAAAGAGAAAGAAAATCATAAAATTATACTTGAATATGTATAAAATAATTTTAGTAAAAGGTTTAAAATCCACTAATCAACTTGAGTTGATTAGTGGATTCTTCCATCATTTGAGTATATTATTTTTTAGTTTTTTCTATTTAACAAATAGCAGTTTGTAGGCTTGAACTAGTAAAAGAGGAAGTACTGATAGCCCAAAAATAGTATAATACTCATTAGATGTAAGAGGTTCTACCTCAAAGATATTCATTAGAAAGGGTATTTCTAATACTAGAACTAGAAAAATTACTCCTATACCAAAAGCAAACCATGAGTATTTATTGGAAAAAACTCCAATGCGAAAAATTGATTCCTTAGCTCTGCAGTTGAATCCGTGAAAAAGTCTTGCGAGGCATAGAGTAGAAAAGGCCATTGTACTAGCAAGGGCTATATTTCCAGTTCTTAAACCAAGGTAGAATGCAGTTAAGGTGCAGACTGCAATCAAGAAACCTTCTACTAAAACTTCTATTCCAAAGGCTTTGTTTAAAATTGGTTCGCTTATATTTCTAGGCCTTTCCTTCATTACATGTTCATTATGAGGTTCTAAGCCTATGGCAATAGCTGGAAGACTATCTGTAAGAAGATTTATAAAAAGTAAATGAACTGGAGCAAAGGGATTTGGAAGAGCTACTAAGGAAGCATATAGTACAGAAATTATTCCAGCGGTATTTCCAGATAACAAAAATTTAATAGAATTTTTAATATTGGCATATATACTTCTTCCATTTGCAATAGATTTTACTATAGTAGAGAAATTATCATCTGTTAACACCATGGCTGCTGCATCCTTAGCTACTTCCGTTCCTGTAATTCCCATAGCTACGCCTATATCTGACTGCTTAAGTGCAGGAGCATCGTTAACGCCATCTCCAGTCATAGCAACTACATTTCCTTTTTCTTGCCAAGCTCTTACTATCCTAATCTTGTGTTCCGGTGAGACTCTAGCATATACTGAAACCTGTTCCACTTTTTCTTTTAATTGCTCGTCGCTGATTTTATCCAGCTCATAGCCTTCCATAGCCTCTGATTCACTCTTAAGTATTCCAATTTGCTTTGCAATGGCAGAAGCAGTTATTTTATGGTCTCCTGTAATCATTACAGGCTTAATTCCAGCACTTATACAATCTGCCACAGCCTTTGCTGATTCTTCTCTTGGAGGATCCATCATAGCAATTAAACCTGCAAAGGTTAAATCCTTTTCGTCTTCTAAATTTAACTCTTTTCCATCTTCTACATCCTTGCAGGCAAAGGCAAGCACCCTAAGACCACTTGTAGAGAAATCCCTGTTAATATTTTCAATGTCCTTTTTATGCTTTTCTTTAAGTTCTTCTGGTTCAGTAGTTTTTAGAATTTTAACACATCTCTTAAGAAGCACATCTAGAGCACCTTTAGTAATCATTATTGATTGATCACCTATTTTATGAACTGTACTCATCATCTTTCTGTCAGAGTCGAAGGGTAGTTCACTAAGTCGAGGATAAGATTTTCTGACTTCTAGTTCATCTAGATCATAAAAAGCTCCTAGGTTAACTAATGCTACTTCTGTTGGATCGCCTAACTCTTTTTCATTTGTAGTAATAGCATCATTGCAAAGTAATGACATTAGTATAAGCCTTTTTTCTAATGGGTCATCCTTGGTCAATTGGTCAAAATCTACCACTTTACTATCTACATGTACTTTTTTTACAGTCATTTTGTTTTGTGTTAAGGTTCCAGTTTTATCGGAGCAAATTACAGAAACACTTCCTAAGCTCTCAACGGCATGGAGCCTTCTTACAATTGCATTTTCCTGTGCCATTTTTTGAGTGCCAAGGGCAAGCACAATAGTAACGATAGAACTTAAAGCTTCTGGAATTGCAGCTACTGCTAAAGATACTGCAAACATAAAGGATTCAATTAAAGGATTACCCCTAAATATATTTAATCCAAATATAAGGGCACAAATTACTAATATTACAATTGCAAGTTTTTTGCCAAAGGCATCTAAACTTACTTGAAGAGGAGTTTTCTTTTCCTTTGCACTTTCTAAGAGAGCTGCAATTTTTCCTATTTCTGTACTCATACCAATAGCAGTGACTACTATAACTGCTCTGCCATAAGTTACGAAGCTTCCGGAAAAGACCATATTAATTCTGTCACCAAGAGCTACATCATCTTTATTAATGGTATCGGATATTTTTAACACACTTTCAGATTCTCCGGTTAAAGAACTTTCGTTAACTTGAAGGCTAAAATTTTCAATAATCCTACCATCGGCGCTTACATAATCCCCTGCTTCTAAAAATAATATGTCACCTACCACTACTTCCCGAGAAGGAAGTTCTATCTTTTTTCCATTCCTTAGTACTTTGGAAGAGGGAGCAGAGAGAGCTTTTAAGCTGCTTAGTGATTGTTCAGCTTTGATATGTTGTATAGTACCAAGTAATGCATTTATTATAATAACTACAATAATAACAACTGCACTTTCAACATTGTTGAACAGCATTGAAATTATTGCAGCTCCAATTAAGATTAATACTAAAAAATCTTTAAACTGCTCAAAAAATACTTGAATAGCGCTTTTTCTTTTTCCCTCTTTAAGTTCATTAAAGCCATATTCAGCTCTTTTTTTCTCAACTTCTGTATCATTTAATCCGTCTTCAGAAGTATTTAGCTTTGTAAGTACCTCTGCTACGTTTTTTTTGTAAAATTCATTCATTTTAGCACTCCTTTCTTATCATATAACATAGCTTTCCCTAAAATAATAATATTAAAATATGAATATCAATTAGTTTATATCTATTTTATGGTCTAAAGTAAGATTTAGTCTTCACATTTAGTAGATTTTCTACGATAATATATTATAAAGCATCATATATAATAGTTAATCAAAGTAATGGGAGATGAAAATATGAGAGTTAAAAAATGCTTTTTAGTAATTACTACTGTGGTGTTATTTTCACTAATTTCTATCAGCACTCATGTTAAAGCAGCTGTAAACTACAAAATATGGAATACAAGTGATAAAGAGATTGTCGAACCTACTAAGGTTTGGAACATTAAATTCACTAAAGGTACAACCATTCAGTCTAGCAAAAAGTCTATAGCTGTTTATAAAGAGGAAAATAATGAAAAGGTTGATTTAGAATTTACTAGCAGTGATGGTGGTAAAATTATAAATATTTCTCCTAGTAAGCCTTATGAAAGTGGAAAAAGTTATACATTAGTTGTAGAAGATAGTTTGGAAGCAGAAGATGGAGAAAAAATAAAACAGCCTATTAAGTTTAGTTTTAAAATTCAGCCAGTACAGAGCACTAATGAACAGGGCACTATCAGTAGCTACAGTGAGTATTATGATGCTGTAAAAAATACACTTTCTAATTATGAAAGTAGTATTACACTATTTATAGAAAATTATGATAAAAGTATGTACAACCTAGAAGTAATAGATGAAATTTTGCTGAAAAATCCAAATTTGAGAGGAGTCTATGAAGGTGCTTCCGCAACCATATTATATTCAGATCCTGCTAAATTAGTAATAAAATTTAGCTATGCAGATTCTAGGGAAAATTTGATTAATAAAGAAAGAGTGGTTGAAGAAAAGGTTACAGAAATAGTTAATAATCTAATTAAGCCAGAGATGAAGGATTATGAAAAGGAGTTGGTACTTCACGATTATTTAGTAAATAATGCAACCTATGATAAAAGACTGTATTCAGGAAATATGCCTGAAGATTCCTATACAGCATACGGTGTGCTTATAAATAGTACCGGGGTGTGTCAAGGCTATGCAGAAGCCATGAATAGATTGTTGTTAGCTTCCGGTATAGAATCTTTAATGATTGTGGGAGATGCATATGACGGAGATAAATGGATTGGACATGCTTGGAATATGGTTAAACTAGATGGAGAATACTATCATGTAGATTCTACATGGGATGACCCGGTAACCAGTGATGGCTCTAATAAACTTGTACACTCATATTTTAATATTACAGATGAGCAGATGTCAAAAGATCACAGATGGAATAGAGAAGATTACCCTGATGCTAATGGTACAATCTATAACTTTAACAATTTAAATATTGAGGAAAAGGATTCAAAAGGAAATACTATAATAGTAGTTAATAATTATGATGAATTTTATAACGCAATAAAAGGAGAGTTAGAAAAAGGAAATAACTCCATTAGCTTAAAAGTACTTGATTATAATGAAACAACATATGATTTAAGAGGTACCTTACAGAAAATATCTAATGAAACGGCTACTTATGGAACCTTCAGCATTAGCATGTCTACTGATGAGATAAATAATGCTGAATATATTAGAATAACAGTAAATTAAAAAGGTTGAGGCTTTACTTAAGGCCTCAACCTTTAATCTTTTTTCCTAATTTCCGGTATTGGTTTTCTAAATAGAAGGTGAGAAAGAGCTTTACTGTCAAAGGGAATTAAGGGCCAAGTGTATCGTTTTGTACCACTAAAGGTTTTGGTACTATATATAATCCAAAAAGTAATTAGAATACCTATAATAAAACCAATATTTCTAAATAAGCCTGTTAAAATTAGAAGGAATATTCTAAATATCCTAATTGCCATAGCAAATTCTACGCTTGGAGTAGCAAAGGTTCCTATTCCCGCAAGAGCTGCATATAGAACTGTTTCAGAGGTAAACCAACCAACTTTTACCGCAAATTCACTGAGAAGAAGTCCACCTATTATTCCAAGAGAAGTTGAAAGAGAGTTAGGAGTATGTATAGATGAAATTCTAAGTAAATCTAAGCCAAATTCTAACAATAAGAATTGAAGAAATAAAGGAATTTTACCTGGTTCTTTAGGACCTAAAAATTGAAGGTAGTCAGGGAGCATGTTTCTATTATAAACAAGCAAAAGCCATAAAGGCAGTAGGATAAAGGCTGATAACATTCCTATAAATCTAATCCAGCGTATATATGTTCCTATAAAAGGATTTTGATAATAATCTTCTGCATGTTGAGTAAAATGAAATAGGGTGACCGGTAAAATCATTACACTAGGAGAAGTATCTACTAAAATTAATATATGTCCTTCTAGTAGATGAGCAGCAGCAACATCTGGCCTTTCCGTAAACTTTGCTTGTGGCAAAGGATTATACCACTTTTTCTTTATCATGCATTCTTCCAGTGTCTTCTCTGCCATAATTAAGGCATCTACATTAATTTGATCTAACTTTTCATTTATACTTTTTAAAAGATTTTTATCTGCAAGATCGTCAATATATCCTATAACTACGTCAGTTTTAGATCTTTTTCCTATATTTTTAATTTCAAATATCAATTTAGGATCTCTAACTCTTCTTCGTATAAGAGCTGTATTGAAAATTACTGTTTCCACTAAACCGTCTCTAGAACCTCTTGTTACCTTTTCTAAATCTGGTTCTTCTGGACTTCTAACAGGATATTCTCTGGCATCTATTATTATAGCTTCCTTTTCACCATCTATAATAAGGGCTAGTGCGCCAGCTAGAACGGAGGACTGGAGTTTACCTACATCAGTAACTGTATCCACTTCGATATAGCCAATTCTACTTTGAATTAATCCTTTAATAAGATTAGAGGAAGTATTTTCCTGTCTAACAGGCTGCAGTTCTTCTAGTATTCTAAGAAGAATATCATCCTTTGCAAAGCCATCTATAAAAACCAAATAGGATAACCTTCTTCCTTCGCCAATAACAAATTCTCGTCCAACTATATCAAAACTTTTACCAATATTTAAGTTCTCTTTTAAAATACGTTTATTTTCCTCTAGTGAAGATGTCAGTATCATAGCAATCACCTTTTACTAAATTATTTTTCTTTTCCGAAAAGCCTGGTTTTAATATTCTCAATAACCTATTAAAGTATTCAATTTAAAAAGTTTTAAAAGTAATTCATAAAAAGAAGGTAATATGAAAAAAATAAATTTAAATATAAAACAAAATCGGGGGCTATAATTATGAATCATTTAATTGTTTATGCTCATCCAAATACGAATAGTTTTTCTAATGCAGTAGCAAATGCTGTAAAACAATTTTCAATTGAACAGGAGTACAAGACAGAACTTAGAGATTTATACTCCATAGGCTTTGATCCGGTACTAAAGCTGCCGGAATTACAGGATATTCAGAGCGGTAATATACCAGAAGATATTAAAAAGGAACAAAATTATATAGAGTGGGCAGATATAATTACTTTTATATATCCACTATGGTGGACTGGAATGCCTGCTATGTTAAAAGGATATATAGATAGAGTGTTTTCTTATGGGATGGCTTATTCCGGAGGGAAAAATGGGAAGAAGGGTCTGCTTAAGGATAAAAAGGTTTTTATTTTTACTCCAATGGGAACTGCAGAGGATACCTATAATAGTAATGGTATGCTTGACGCTTTAAAACAAACCTGTGATACAGGTATATTTACCTTCTGTGGTATGAAGGTTGAACAACATATATTTTTAGGGGAAGTTTCCACTACAGAGGAGGAGACAAGAAAACAGTATTTACAGTCTGTTGTAGAGCTGCTTTCTAAAACTCTAAACTGCGGTGTTAATCAAGGAAATAACGATAAAAGCAACAAAAGTAATAGCAATGAAGTTAATAATAAAAATAAGGAAAGTAAAGGTGAAGGAAAAAGCAGCAGCAACAATAAAGAGAGTAATAAAGAAAATAGTAGCCAAGGAAATAATGATAAAGGTAGTCAAAACAATAATCAGGGATCCAATAGCAAGGATAAACAGGGCGATAATAAAGAGAATAATAACCAAGCAAGTAATAATGCTAATGGCCAAAATAACAGTGAAGGCAGCAATAACAAAAACAATGAAAATGTTAAACAGGAAAGCAATAATAATAGTCAGGGAAATAATAAGGATAATAAAAATAATAACTCAGGCAATAGTGGCAGCAGCTAGGAAAAAGGCATTATTAAAAGTACAAATTGAACATAGTTAATGTGTTGTGCTATAATATGTGAGAAAATATTTACTTATATAAATATAAATTACCTTTGCAAATATTATAAAGTGATGAAGCAAACCACTTTGAAAACTTCAAAGTGGTATTTATTTTGTTTTAAATGAGGAGGATTTTTTGTTGTGAAGAGGTTGTTTGGGGGATTATTTAATGATTCGAGTTTTTATAGGAACTTATTAAAGATAGCGCTGCCCATTATTATTCAAAATTTTATTGCAAGCTCACTGAATATGATAGATACAGTAATAGTGGGAAAACTAGGAGAAACAGAGCTGGCTTCAGTAGGTATAGCAAATCAATTCATGGTATTGTTCAATATAATTGCTTTTGGGATGTTTAGTGGATCTGGAATATTTATTTCTCAATTTTGGGGAAAGAGGGATGTTAAAAATATTAAAAAGGTTGCAGCTGTATCCCTTACTTCCGGAGTTATTCTTGCCATTATATTTACTACTATAGCCCTTTCTATTCCTAGAAGCATTATTTCTATATTTAATACAGATCCTGAGGTTTTAAATCTAGGTTCTCAATTTTTAAGAATAGCTTGCTTAAGTTACATATTTTCAGCAATAACCTTTAGCTTCAGTATGGGTTCTAGATATATAGAAAAGGCTTTTACACCTATGATTGTTAGTGCTATTGCTCTACTATGTAATACTTTTTTAAACTATGTGTTAGTTTTTGGAAAGTTTGGAGCGCCAGCATTAGGAGTAAGGGGATCTGCAATAGCTACAGTAATTGCCAGGATAATTGAAATGATAATAATGGTCACATATGTGTATAAAACAAATAATGAGTTAGCAGCTAGAATAAGTGATCTAAAGAAAGTAACCAAAGATTTTGCTTTAAGGATGCTTAAAACTACAATCCCAGTGGTGTTAAATGAGGCTTGTTGGGGATTAGGTGTTGTTGTTTACTCTATTGCATATGGGAGAATTGGAACCCAGGCAATGGCCTCTGTACAAATTAGTAATACTATACAAAATTTATTTATGGTTTTAACCTTTGGAGTTGCAAGTTCTGCCACTGTAATGATTGGAAAGAAGATCGGCGCTGGAGACGAGGAAACGGGAAAGATATATGCAAAAAAGTTTTCAATAATAGCTTCCATTATAGGAGTAGTTTTAGGAGGAATACTTGCGCTTAGTGCACCAGGTATTTTATCCTTCTTCAAGGTTTCTGAGAATGTAGTCCATGATTCTTTAATGATCTTATATATAAATTCAGCAATTTTAGTCATTAAGATGTTTAATATAATACTAGTTGTAGGAATCTTAAGAGGGGGAGGGGATACCAAGTTTTCATTTATAGCAGAGGCCTGTACTATGTGGGGAATAGGAGTACCATTATCTTTCATAGGAGCACTAGTATTGAAGTGGCCTGTTTACTTAGTTTTTGCATTGATTGCTGTTGAGGAAGTAGTTAAATGTATAATTGGTATAACCAGATTAGTTTCTAATAGATGGGTGAGAAATGTAATTAAGAATATGTAAATAAATGAATATAATTAGTTTTAACTTAACTTTTATAAAAATCAGTAAAATTATCAGTATAATTACATAGAATAGTAACTAAACATCATAAATTGAAAAATAAGTTTTTGCAAGAAGGAGTTAAGTATGAATGTTTATGAGGTTATAATAAGGCTGCTTTTAGCAACTATTGTTGGTGGACTAATCGGATATGAAAGAGAGTATAAGAATAGACCTGCTGGGTTTAGAACCCATATACTTGTTTGTGTTGGAGCGTCAGTAATATCAATGATACAGTTATATAATATTGACCAAACTGTTACTATTATATTAGAGCATCCAGAGCTTGCCAGTGCCTTAAAAGCAGATATTGGAAGAATAGGGGCGCAGGTTATAAGCGGCATTGGGTTTTTAGGAGCAGGTACAATAATACATCAAAAGGGATCTGTAAAAGGGCTTACGACTGCAGCCAGTTTATGGGTAGTTGCTTGTATTGGACTTGCAGTTGGATTAGGTTATTATACTTTAAGCATACTATCTACCGTAGCTGTTGTAATAGTATTAGTAAGTTTAAAAAAATTTGAATCAAGGTTTATGGATAAGTCTAGTTTAATAAAGATTGAGATTGTATACCTAGACAAAAAAGAAATGATTCAAAAAATTGATAATTATTTCCAGGGAAAAAATATTAAAATCAAAAATATAGAGTTTATAATTGAAGAAGAAATAGAAGAATGTAAAGCTAACTATGGGCGAAGTTTATATTCCATAGTTGCACCGAGATATGTTGGAAAAGAGGAAATTATTAAAGACCTTGCCTTAATGGAGGAGGTTATAAAGGTAACTATTATTTAAATTATAAAGAAGATTATCCTGTTTATAAATTATAAGGACTAATCAATAAAAATCAATCATTAGGTAATAATACACTTTGAATGGACTATAATCCGCATAATTCTATAAAAATAAAGATTACCTAAGGAGGAAAATTTTAATGGAGAGATTAGTTGGAAAGTCAGCACCTTATTTTAGAATGAATGCTGTAAAAGGTGATGGAAGTGATTTTACTGAAGTAAAGTCCGATGATTACAGAGGAAGATGGTTGGTGATGTTTTTCTATCCTCTAGACTTTACCTTTATATGACCTACAGAAATTACTGGTTTCAGTAAAAGATATGAAGAATTTAAGAAATTAAAAGCAGAAGTACTTGCGGTAAGCTGCGACAGTCAGTTTTCACACCAAGCTTGGATAAAACAAAAAGTAGATGAAGGTGGCTTAGGTAAGATTAACTTCCCGATAGCTTCCGATAAAACAATGCAAGTATCAAAAGATTATGGGGTACTAATGGAAGAGGAAGGTATTTCTTTAAGAGGTTTATTTATTATAGATCCAGATGGAGTTGTTAAGTATTCTGTTGTACATGATTTAAGTATAGGCAGAAGCGTAGATGAAACAATTCGCGTACTTAGTGCACTGCAAACTGGTGGATTATGTCCAATTGATTGGAATATAGGTGATGAAACTCTTTAAATAACCGTGATGGAATTAAGAGGGCAAAAGCAGCTGAAAAAATAAGGGTAACAAGATTTGAACTTTGGCAGGGTTTTACAAGAAAAGAAGCAGATTAATACAGGTAGCCTACATTCTTTGAAGGATGTAGGCTTTACTTTATCTATTGATAATTTTAAATTTTATTAAAAGTTCTCATCATCCCTGTGATGATAAGTATGGTTATAATATGGTTCATAATAAGGATAATAGTTATCATAATAAGGTGAGTAATTATAGTAATAGTGAGGTGGATAATAGTCATAATGATCGTAACCACCAAGTGCATAGGCTCCAAGTCCCAGTAAAACTAGAGGTAATAAGTCATCTTGTCTATACATGCTTTCTGGATATAGACTAGTAGGGGAAGACATTTTTTCCTGTCTGTACATTGTAGGATAACATCTAGGGTAATAAGCAGGTATGTTATTCATACAGCAAGGAGCCATCCTATAACAACGAAATTCTTCTTCAGGATAATCTATTGTATCATCTTCTAGTGTTTCATAGTAGTTGTCAGATAAAATATCTTTATCTACGGTCTCCTTTTCTCCAAACTCCTCTAGACCTTCTTTTTCTAGGTTGTTGTCATCATATTCCATTAAAATTCCTCCAAAAACTAATTCTAATAATATCATATGAATTGATAGTTGAATTGACATTATTTTTTATAATTTTAATTGGGTATTTCAATATATTAAATCAATTTTGTTAAGGTATACTTTTTTATTATAATGGGGATAATTATTCAAGGTGTATTTTTACAGTACATTCCTAATATGGTATAGGCTATTATATAAACACAGAATTAGGAGGCTTTTTCATGGAGGACAGTCCTATAGATAAAGATTTAAGTTGTAATGAAATTCGATTAAAAAAAACCTTAGGAGAAGGAGCAGATATTGTATATCGCTCCCTTGTAATACCAAGCTTCAGCAATGTTAAGGCTCTTTTAGTCTTTATTGATGGATTAGTTAACACAAATGAAATTGATGATACAATACTAGCCCCTTTAATATCCTTCTCACAATTACCGGATCAGAAAGAGTTGATTAATAATGAAGGATTATTAAATGGGCTAATAGATGCGGGAGTATTCGCATCCTCTGTTAAGGCTACTAACAAGTGGAATGATGCCTGTGACAGCTTGGTTTCAGGAGATAGCGTTTTGTTTGTAGATGGAATGGAAAATGCTTTTATTTTTGCTACAAGAGGTTTTGAAAGTCGTTCTGTAACTGAACCGGCAACGGAAGTTGAGGTCAGGGGACCAAGGGATGGCTTTATAGAAAGCCTTCGGACTAATACTACTCTCATACGCCGGCGAATTCGGGACTATGGGCTGCGATTTGATATGATGAGAATAGGTTATAGAACGAAAACAGATATCGCCGTTGCTTACATAGATTCTTTAGTTGATAAGAGAGTTTTAGGTGAGTTAATGAGTCGCCTGCAGAAGATTAATGTAGACAGCATTTTAGAAAGTGGATATATTGAGGAGTTCATAGAAGATTCTCCTTTATCTCCATTTCCGCAGGTTGAACATACTGAGAGACCAGATAAGGCTTCTGCAGCAATATTATCAGGAAGAATTGTAATTATAGTAGATAACACACCTTTTGTGCTGATTGTTCCAACATCATTCTGGTCACTCTTCCAAGGAAGTGGAGATTATTACGAGCGTTTTTATATAGGTACATCAATTAGGCTAATTCGTATTTTAGCCATGATTTTATCCATAACAAGTTCGTCGGTGTATGTATTGTTATCCTCCTTTAATCAAGAAATGCTGCCTACACCTTTAGCCTTAAAGATGGCTGCAGGAAGAGAAGGAATTCCTTTTCCAGCAGTATTAGAGGTATTAATAATGGAACTGATGTTTGAAGTTTTACGGGAAGCTGGAATTAGAATACCTAAACCTATTGGCCAGGCGGTAAGTATTGTTGGGGCCTTAGTAATTGGAGATGCAGCAGTAAATGCAGGTTTGGTCTCCCCTACAGCTGTAATTGTTGTTGCAATTACAGGTATAAGTTCTTTTGTTATGCCAGCATATAATCTCGCCATCAGCTTTAGATTACTTCGATTCCCACTAGTGATTTTTACAGGAATGTTTGGAATGTTAGGATTTTTGGGAGGAACAATTGCAATCGCTTTACATTTACTTTCTTTACGATCCTTTGGTGCACCTTTTTTAGCACCGGTAATGCCTTTCCGTATTGATGAAAATAAAGATGTAGCAGTAAGAGCACCTTGGTGGAAAATGACTCGAAGACCTAAGTTAGCTCATTCCAGTGAAACCATTAGGCAATCAGAGAATCAAATGCCTAAACCACCTTCTAAGGATGAAGATGGCTTTGATGAGTAGGGATAAGCATTTAAGAGGATGATAAATTTATGAAAAGACTTTTAACCTTATTTTTAATATTAAATACTGTTTTTCTTTCCGGCTGTTGGGATATGAGAGAGTTAAATGAGTTAGGTATGGTTATGATGGTTGGTGTAGATAAAGGACCTAACAATTCTGGATTTTTAGTTACTGTTCAAATAGCAAAGGGAAAGGGGCAAGGCGGTGGCCAAGGCAATACCGGTAGTGGTGAGGCCACCTGGGTAGCCAGTGCCGATGGTAGTACAATATTTGAGGCAGTTAGAAATATTGCAAGGTTTTCATCAAGAAGAATTATGTGGGCTCACAATAATGTAATTGTAATTGGAGAAGATTTAGCAAGAGAGGATATAACGCCTGTAATAGATTTTTTTACTCATAATCCTGAGCTAAGAATGAAAACTTGGGTAGGAATTGCCAGGGGAAAAGCTAGTGAATATGTATCTGTAAAAACTGGCATGGAAGATATACCAGGAATAGCGGTAGCAGAATTATTCAGATATAATCAACTTCCGAGCATTAGCACGCAAACTGACATGCTTAGACTTTATTCAGATTTTTTAAGTGATTCTATACAACCAATAGTATCTGCTTTTAGGAAAAGAGAAAAGATGCCTGGAGAAGGAAGAAGTCAGGTAGAGTTGTCTGGAGGAGCAGTTTTTAAAGGAACGAGAATGCTAGGATGGCTTACACCAGAAGAGATTAGAGGAATAAGCTGGGTTAGAGGAGAAACAAAGAGCACCGTTCTATCAGTATCTAATATATCTGATAACGATAAGAAGGTTGCAGTTGAAATCCGAAATATTAAAGTAAAAACAAATTCAGAAATCATCAATGGCAGCCCAATTATCAATATTGATTTTAAAGCTGAGGGACATATAGCAGAGGAAGATTTTATTTCAAATATGTCTATTAGTGAGATGAAATCTAAGGTAGAAAAGGAAACGGAAAGACAAGTAAAAAGATACATAACTCAAGGTATAGATAGAGTTCAAAAAGAATATAAAAGTGATGTGTTAGGCTTTGGAAGAAGAGTTCATATTGAACATAAATATGAATGGGATAGAAGCATAAAGAGCAAATGGGAGGATATATATCCCAATACAGAAGTAAAGGTTAACGTTCATATAGATCTTCGCAGCAGTATACTCTATCAACAACCTATTAAACAAGAAAAGCAAAGTGGAGGATTAAGTGAGTGAAGACGAAAATTGATAGATTACAATATTTTTTTACTATTCCTAATATTTTATTTGGGAAAGCTATAGGAATTACTGCTGGAGTTATAGTAAGAAGGATAGGGGCAGATACATGGTCATCTATGCTAATTGGTTTTATATTTGGTACCATAATGGTTATTATTATGACATATGTTTCTTCTAAATTTCCAGACAAAACAATAATTCAGTACTCTCAGGATATTTTAGGGAAGTTCTTTGGAAAATTCATTGGATTAATACTAGCAATATTTTTTACAGTTGCCTTTATGGTGTCCGCAAATGTAATAACTCTTCATCTAAGTGAGTATTTTTTACCTCAAACACCTTTTTTAATACTGTGCGCTATTTATGTTTTGCTCTGCTCTTATGGAGTAGTATTAGGTGTTGAGGTTATAGTGAGATTTTCTTTTTTTGGTTTCATTTTAGCAGCGTTACTTAATTTAACTATGATTTCAGGAACTGTGAGGGATTTTCATCTTGTAAATCTCAGGCCTTTATTAGACAAGGGAATAATTGCCAATATATATAATAGTATATACCTCTTTACTGACATAGCTATGGTGATTTTTGTAACAGGAGTAATTTACCCTATGCTCAATGAAAAAAAGAGGTCTATATCTATATCCTTTTGGGCTATGGTTGTTTCTACTATTATGATTATAATTTGGCCTATAAGTGAAATAGGGGTAATGGGGGCGGATGTAATGAAGCAATTTGCCGTTGTCTGTATGCAGCAGGTAAGAAGTGCACAGCTTTCCATTTACTTTCCAAGGTATGAATTAATTATGGTTGTTTTCTTTGTTTGGGCAATGTTTGTTCAATCGGCATTGATGCTATTTTGCAGTATGTATAGTTTTAAACAGGTGATGAATATAAAGAAAGACTGGAAGATCTTTTTTCCTTTAATAGTGATTACAATAACAGGCACTTATTATATTGGACGGGACCATAATGAGTATATACAATTCCTAACCTTTCCATGGGGCCAAATATGTTTAGTCTTAAGTATAGGAATTCCAATTATGCTTCTTCTAATTGGAGTTCTTAGGAAAAAGTTTGAAAGTAGAAAGCTAATTTGAAACAAATTTGATACAATAGATAAATAATGGAATAACCTAAAAGGAAGGATTGACATTTAAGTATAATTTATAATAAAGTATACTTAGGTGTTTATACAAAATAATAGTGTACATGAAAGGGAAGGGGTACTGTGATAAACTTTTTTAAAACTAAAAGCAATAGTACAGCAGTTGAAACCTCAATTGTTGATGAAATAAAAGAAAAGGAGACTGTAAGTAATAACTTACATAATGAAACCATTGATTTTTTAAGAACTATGCACCAAAAAATTGAAAAAATTATAAATCAACATAGTATGGTAAATAGTGAACACGATCTCCTAGCAGACTTAGCAGGAGATATAAGAAATCAAATGGAAATTATATCAGATTTAACAACAAGTACCGATGAATCTACTAATACTTTATGTAACGAAGGTAATAAGCTTCTAAATATTACTGAAAACACAGTGGAAAAGTCGGTAGAAGGAAAAGCTTCAGTTGAATCCATGATGAATATCATTACATCGCTAGAAAAGGAAATAAAGGGAACCTATAGTAGTATAGGGAAACTAGCAGATAAATTTAATGAAATTAATGAAATCGTTCAATTAATAAGCGGCATTGCTAATCAGACAAATTTATTAGCATTAAATGCAGCTATCGAGGCAGCTAGAGCAGGGGAAAGTGGAAAAGGTTTTGCAGTAGTAGCAGATGAAGTAAGAAAATTAGCAGAGGTTACAGGAAATAGTACCAAGAATATTACAGAATTAATTCAAAGTATTAATTCCGAGACAAAGAATGTGCTAAGCAACGCTGAGAGAAGCACTATAGTAATTTCGGAAGGAATAGGTGCTTCAAGGGGAGCAATAGAAAAAATTGATGAAACCCTTACTTCCTTTGCTGAAGTAGAAGGCGGGGTAAAGAAAGTTATTGAAATACTTTCAACGCAAAAAGGAAATGTAGGACAGGTACTAGAAAAGATAAATAAAATAGATGAAATTCTGCAGAATACAAATAACCAGATACTTCACCACATAGATGAGGCTGCTGTAGTAGATAATGAATTAGAAGAAAGTGTAAAAGAGTTATCTAATTATACAAAAAAGATTAATTGTATTTAAACAATGTAAAGTAGGCAGGTATGGGATAGGTTACAATACTATCTTATAGCTGCCTTTAAGATTGGCAATTAGGAAGAAGGCTAAATTTAAAATTGAATTTCAGTAGATGGTTTATAGGGAGTGAATTTATGAGTAAAACTATACTGATTGTAGATGATGAAGAGAGAATTAGACTTTTGGTGGAGGCGTATTTAAATAAAGATGGCTTTGATGTACTTCATGCTGAGAATGGAAGAGAGGCACTAATTGTTATTGGAAGGAATACTGTAGACTTAGTAATATTAGATATAATGATGCCTATAATGGACGGGTGGACTACTTGTAGAGAAATAAGAAGGTTCTCTGATGTTCCTATAATAATGTTAACAGCTAAAGGCGAAGATGAAGATCAGCTTTTAGGTTTTCAATTAGGAACGGATAGCTATGTAACTAAACCCTTCAGTCCTAAAATTTTGGTTGCAAAGGTAAAAGCTCTCCTAAAAAGAGTATCTAACGGAGAAGCAGAGAATTTAAACTCTTTTGACGGGTTATATATAAGCGAAGAAAGTCATGAAGTAGCAGTTGAGGGAAAAAATATTTACTTATCTCCAAAGGAATTTGAGTTATTATGTTACTTTACTAAAAATAAAGGTATTGTACTTAACAGAGAGAAAATATTAGATACAGTTTGGGGCATGGATTACGAGGGAGATTTAAGAACCGTTGATACCCATATAAAGAGACTTAGAGAAAAGCTTGGAGCTAAGTCATATTTAATAGCTACAATAAGAGGCGCAGGATATAAGTTTGAGGTAAAAAGATGAATATTAGGAAGCTAAGGACTAGTATAACTTGGAAATTATTTGGTATAACTGCCTTAGTGTTTATTATTTTTATAACCAGTACCCTTATTTTTCAATCTCTATTTTTTAGTGAGTTTTATATTAGTAAAAAGAAAAATGATATTCAAAGCGGAATAGAGAAATTTAGAACAGGATACAATAAAACAGATAATGTTGAGAGAGTAACTGAATTAATACTTGATTTTGAAGAAAAACATAATGCTAAAATAGTTGTATTAGATAATAAAGGTAATTTGAAATTCATAACTAGACAAAGTAATGGTAGAACAGACTCATTAAGAATAAAACTCCTAAATGAAATAATAAAGGAATGGACAGTGGACACAGATATTCTTTTAAAGATGAAAAATAGCAATAAGCCGATAACTATTATAACAGAAAGAAAGATTAATGAAACTAGAAATATAGTCAGTGCTATTCCTAACAATGAAAGAAAAGAGATTATTTTTGCCGTTTCTTCATTGCAACCTGTAAACGAGGCGTCATTTGTTATTAAAGAATTTTATTTCTACTTCTATATTGCGGCAGTTGTTTTTATTTTAGTTTTATCTCTAATATATTCAAATATGATTTCAAAACCTTTGCTTCAACTGAATGCAGCTGCATCTAAAATAGCTGATCTTGATTTTTCAAGTAAATGCAATATTGAAAGAGAAGATGAAATAGGAAATTTGGCACATACCTTAGACTTTTTATCAGATAACTTAAATACTGCTCTTACATCCTTGAAAGAAGCCAATAATAAATTAGAAAAAGATATACAAAAGGAAAGAAGAATAGAAAAAATGCGAAAGGAATTTGTAGCAGCAGTTTCTCATGAACTTAAAACCCCAATAAGCCTTATAGGAGGCTATGCTGAAGGATTAAAGGATGGTGTTTTTCAAGAAGATAAGGATTACTATATAGATGTTATAATAGATGAAAGTAAGAAGATGGCAGATTTAGTTTCTGATATGTTGGATCTATCTCAAATAGAATCAGGAAATTTTAAGTTAATTAGAGAAGAGTTTTATGTAGAAGAGTTGATTAAAGCAACCTTAAGAAAGTTTACAACACTAATAAAGGAAAAAAATTTGAAAGTAAGTCTTAAAGTAAGTGGTAATACAAGTATATATGCAGATTGGTCAAGAATGGAACAGGTTATTAAAAATTTAATTACCAATGCTATAAGGCATACTGAAGTAAATGGTAATATTATAGTTGCTGTAGAAAACACTAAAGATACCGGAATTTATATTTATGTTGAAAACACAGGTAGCCATATTCCTGAGGATGAGAAGGATAAGATTTGGGATTACTTTTATAAAGTTGATAAGTCGAGAAACAGAAAGCTAGGAGGCACTGGAATTGGCCTTGCTATAGTTAAAAAAATTTTAGATTTGCATGGATACAGTTATGCTGTAGAAAACACAGAGATAGGTGTAAAATTTTATATCAGAATTACAAAGCCTCTAACTGATTAGCTAGAGGACCTTCCTATTAATAAGTTTCTTAACTAGATAGGGCTTGTATACTTTGTTTACAATTTATTAATAAATTTGTCATCTAGATGTCATCAATTGATTATAAGATATATTTGAGATATTTTTAGGAAGGAAGAAGGAAATGAATTTTATAAATGTTAACGACAACAAAGTGACGGAATTCTTACGTAATAATTTAGATTTAATATTATTTCAGTTTATAATGTTTACAAAATTAATGCTATATGCAAAACAAATATCCCCAGATTATTTATATACTAAGGTTTCTCAACCGGTGATAGCATCTATTCTAATATTAACTAGCTTTGCAGTACTGCTTAAAAAGGATAATAGAATAAATTTCTTATATATAATTGATATTATTATAAGTTTTGTGCTAATAGCAGATATATTATATTACAAATATTTTAAGGACATAACCACTTTAGCAGCACTCAGAAATATAAAGCTTCTTGGAGGAGTATCCTCTAGTGTAAGTAGTTTATTGAATCTGAAAGACTTACTTTATTTGATAGATGTCATAATATTAATACCATATGTAAAAGTTTATAAGAAAAATAATATCAGCATTAAGGTTTCTTTAGTTAAAAAACTTTCTGCTTTTATTATAATGTTTTTAATTGGTATATCAATAAATGTAAAATCTGTTTATGCTCTATCAAAGGAACAACCAACTCTTTTAACTTCTATGAGTAACAGAATATATTTAACTAAGATGATAGGAAATATAAACTTTCATGCAGTAGATACCTTTAATTATATAAACACTAATATTAAAAATTCTAAGAAACTTCCTGCAGAGAGAGAAAATGAAATTAAGAATTTTTTATCGGAAAATAACAAGAATACTGGGACAGTTTTAAGAGGAGCAGCGGAAGGAAAAAATTTGATCGTTATACAGGTGGAAGCCCTTCAACAGTTTGTAATAAATAAAAAAGTAAATGGTGAGGAAATAACACCTAATTTAAATAAGTGGATAAATAGAAGCTTGTATTTTGATAATTATTTTTATCAGGTTGCTGGAGGTAATACCTCAGATGCAGAATTCATGACGAATAACTCGTTATATCCTGCGGAATCTGGTGCTGCTTACAGTAGCTATAGTAATAATTACTACAACTCTCTACCAAAGGTGCTAAAGGATAACGGTTATTATACAGCTGCTCTTCATGGTAATAATGAAGGCTTTTGGAATAGAAATGTTATGTATCAAGCTCAAGGCTTTGATAATTTTTATGGACAACATAGTTTTAATATTGATGAGGAAATAGGATTAGGTCTTAGTGATAAATCATTTTTAAATCAGTCTTTAGAAAAACTAAAATCCTTTAAGGAACCATATTATGCTTTTTTAGTTACCTTAACAAGTCATCATCCTTATAATGATGTAGAAAAGTATGGGGACTTTAACGCAGCTGAATATGAAAACTCTCTTTTAGGAAATTATTTAAAGTCAATTCATTATACTGATGAACAATTGGGAATGTTTCTAGATAATTTGGAAAAGGAAGGAATATTGCAAAACTCAATTGTAGTTATTTATGGTGATCATTTTGCTATTCCAAGAGAACAAATAAATGAGCTATACAATTTCGAAAAGATAGATAACGCCAGTGATTTAACTTGGTTCCAGTATCAAAAGGTTCCTATGATTATACATTTTCCGGAAGATGAAAACAAAGGAATAAATCACACTTATTCAGGACAGATGGATTTATACCCGACTTTAGCAAATCTATATAATCTACCTAAGAGCTATATGTTTGGTAAAGATATTCTAAACTGTAATGGGGATAAAGTCCTTTTTAGAAACGGTTCCTTTACTGATGGCAATGTATTCTATATATCATGGACAAATACCTACTATGACATAAAGACTGGAAAGGTAATTGAGGAAACTGAAGAACTAAAGAAGAAAAAGGAAGACTTTTCAAAAGAACTCCAATACTCTGATGAGACATTAAATCAAAATTTGATAAAAAGTTTTAAAGAGGATAGGAAGCTTACGTTAAAGTAGGCTTCCTATCTTCTTTGTTAGCTTGTTGTTTATTATAAGTTATGGTATTATATACTAAAAGTTAGTTCAAATATGCACATATGTAACTAAAGGCTTTATTAAAGTAATTAATAGCCTATAAATATTTAAGAGTAAATGCAGGAGGCAATAAATGATCAAAGCAATATTGTTCGATTTAGACGGAACACTTATAAATACTAATGAATTAATTATTGAAAGTTTTCAGTATACTTTCAAAAAGCATCTAAATAGAGAGGTATCTAGAGAGGAAATAGTAAGAACCTTTGGCGAGCCTTTAAGGGGTACAATGGCTAATTATGATGAAAAAAGTGCAGATTTGTTAGTTGCTATTTATAGAGAATATAACGAAAAGAAACATGATGAACTTGCCTACATATTTGAGGGAGTAAAAGAAGGATTATTAAACTTAAGAGAAATGGGAGTTAAGCTTGCTATAGTAACCTCAAAGAGGAGAGCTTTAGCAGAGAGGGGGCTCAAATTAATAAATGTGTTTGACTATATGGATGTTATAGTTACACCAGAAGATACACTTAAGCATAAGCCACTAGGTGACCCTGCTGAGAAGGCCTGTGAAATATTAAAGATTAGACCTGATGAGGCAATAATGGTTGGAGATAGCCATAATGATATTCTTTGTGGAAGAAATGCTGGATGCAGTACAGCAATTGTAAAATACACAGCTCTTTCAATGAAGGAGCTAATGGAGCATAAGCCTGACTATGTAATAGACAGTATAGAAGACCTAGTAGGTATATGTAACTCAATAAACAAAAAGGCTATTTAGTTACTCAAATATAGTAAAATAACTTTCTGTTTTAAGAAGCTATAATTTAGACTTAAATTATAGCTTCTTTTATCAAGAATTTTATTTATAAATCTAAATCTATATCATCGATATGAGTTAGATCCTTTAGTCTGTGTGGCAAATCCAAATTTGGATCCTTAAAATCTCCTCCCATTTCTTTAATTATTCCCTTTGCCTTTTCTAATTCAGTTTCTTCAAGGTTTACAATTACCTTGTAGTTAACGTCTATAATTTCTTCAAAACCACCCATACCACTTACCATAGGACTAGCAGCATCTAGAGGTCTTTTAGAAGGATCCTCTATATGTTCTCCTGAGCTTAGTACCATCGCTGATAGATTAGGGGCATTTTCTGTGCCAGGAAATCTAGGTTGTACTCCATTATTAAACTCCACGTAATGATCGTTTATATCTGCTACAGTATTTTTAAAACCTGCACTTTTTAATTGTTCTACAGCTTTGTTTGCATTCTTTATACCGCTGAAAAAAGCTTCTATTTTCATTAATAGTCCTCCTTTGAAGGTAAAATATCCTTAAGGTTATTTTATCACTGGAAAAAGAATATTATTCTAAGGATGAAGTCATTACGAAATTATAAATGATTTATAGATATTGAAAAAATCAGTATTTTTTAATGCTATTGATTAAGGAAAATGATAATGTATTATAGGTAGTAAGAACTGAGATTTTATAAACAATGAAATTTTAGAGTTAAGAAACAAGTAATTTAAATTGAGAAGGGAGATTTTTAAGATGAATTTGTATTATATTTCTGTATTGCTAGTAATAGCTTCTAATGTTTTTTATCATATTTTTCAAAAATCTGTTCCAGAAGCTGCAAATCCGTTAATATCACTTATAGCAACCTATGGTATTGCTTTAATCTTAACGCTGATTTCTTTTTGTATATACCCTTCAGATGTGGGATTTATACAATCCTTTAAAAGATTAAATTGGGCAAGTTATGCTCTAGGCATTACTATTGTAGGATTAGAATTAGGGTTTTTATTAGCTTATAGAGCAGGATGGAACATAAGTTTAGTTGCTCTTTTTACTAATATTTGCGTTACAGTACTATTGATTCCTATTGGGCTGCTATTATATAAGGAGCATATCTCCTTAATAAATTTTGTTGGTATACTTTTAAGTATAGCAGGAGTTATTTGTATATATCAAAAATAGTCTTTTGGTTTTAAATTTTTTCCATTAATCATATAAAGTAATATGTGATAAATTACATATTACTTTATAAGGTGGAGAGAAGATGAAGGTTGATACTGTCTTTGAAGGAGGAGGAGTAAAAGGTATAGGGCTTATAGGAGCAGTATGCTGTTTAGAAGAAAAGGGATATGAATGGAACAGATTTGCAGGAACCTCTGCAGGGGCAATAATTGCTTCTCTGCTAGCGGCAGGTTATTCTGGAAGAGAGCTAAAGGACATCATGATGAATTTAGACTACAAAATATTTTTAGGAAAAAATAAACTTAAGTTAGTTTCTATCGTGTCAAAATCGAGTTCACTTTTAAAGAACAAGGGCATATACTCTGGAGAGCCAATTAGGGATTTTGTAAGGGACTTGCTAATAAAAAAGAATAAAATAAAATTTAGAGATGTAAGTATTAATGGAAAATCAAAACTTAAAATTATTGCTTCAGATATAACACAGAAGAATATGTTAATACTACCGGAGGACATAGCTAGATATGGAATAGATCCGATGGAATTTGAAATTGCTGAGGCTGTTAGAATGAGTTTAAGCATTCCCTTTTATTTTAAACCTATTAAATTTAGTTATAAAGATGGATACAGCTATATAGTAGATGGAGGACTTTTAAGCAATTTTCCTATTTGGATATTTGATGTTCAGGAAATGCCAAGATGGCCTACTTTTGGATTTAAGTTAGTAGAAGAGAGAGTTAGTTATACTTCCACAGGAAAAACAGATTTTATATCCTTTTTGCTAGATGTGGTTAATACAATGATTGATAAAAATGAAGAAATATATATAAAGGATAAGGATGCTGTTAGAACAATTTTTATACCTACTTTAGGAGTTTCCACTACAGATTTTAATATTACAAAAGAAATGAGATTGAAGATTTTTCAATCTGGTTACAAAAGTGCTGAAAAGTTTTTGAATAATTGGAGTTTTTCTGGTTATGTAAAGGAATATAGATCTAAGTAATTAAGAGATGTAGGGTTGTAAATTCTAATAGTAGATAAGGATGAATCTAAAAGCATATAAAAAATAAAGGTTGGTTTAAGTATAAACCAACCTTTATCATTTAGAGTTATTCTCCGCAGCCAGAGCAACCGCCGCCGCAGCCGCTTTCTGATTGAACTTCTGTTTCAATACTTAAACCGCCTCTTCCATTTTCGCTGCCACCTTTTAAAGTAAAGCTTCCGAATTGGTTTATTAGATCTTTTTCAACTAAGAATTGCATATCCTTAATTTGTACAACTACATCATCATCTTTTTGTTCATCCAGAACAAGATTAAAAGCTGGGCCGCTTCATCCCATACCTGCTAAATAAATTCTAATTATGTTAGAATTTATATCATTTTCTTTTAGAAGCTCTTTAAATTCTGCGTATGCTATATCGCTCATATTAACAGCTGCCATAAACATTACCTCACTTTTCTTTATATTTTTGGATTTTAGTTAATAATAAATCATATCTAATATTAATTAATAATAATTTTATAACTAAATCATCTATATATTATAATAATATATAATATTAAAGTTTTCAAGTATTATAAAGTAAAATGCAAGCTGCGGAAGATGCCTAATAAAATTAATTTAGTTTATAAAATTACACTATTATTATCTGATTGATGACAACATAGATACCTGTTTAAAGTTGATAAAAAACAATTATTATGGGTTATGAAGGTAAATATTCGGAAAAAGACAGTAAATGGAACTTTAAAGTTCAAATACTGCAAAAAAAGAAACATTAATAATATTTTCTTTTGTAATGTTTGTTATTTTACAATCAAACAAAATAGATTATTTTGGAGGAAAGTACAATAAAAAGTAGAAAAATTACCATATATTTTCAAAATATATTTAAATATGGTTTAAGAATATATAAAATATATAAAAAATTATAAAATATTTTAAAAAATCGGACTGGTTGCATATAGTTATATTAAATAAAACGATAAAATATTGGATTATAATTACATGGGTATAAATATAATTTAAAACAAAAAATTCAATTTAAAATTACAATCAAGCAATATCAACTGATCAAGAGGTGTAAAAAATTTAGAAAAAAATATTTTCATTCGACAAATTTTTATTTACAAATTTATTTTTTATTATCTAAATAGAATAAACTCGCAAAATAGCGTAAAATGTAAGAAAATTGTTGTAATTTTCATATAGAAAAATTTTCTTTTTGATGATAAAATATTCACGAAGGCAAGAAAAGAATATATATCCTTCATTCCACAAAACACAAATAAAATATATATACAAATTGAAAGGGGAATAATACACAAATGGAAAAAGAAAAATACTTAGCGGAAACAAAGAAAGCGTTAACACCTCTTTTAGCAATTGAAGAGGCGGCAAGATGTCTTTTATGTCACGATGCACCATGTAGTAAAGCATGTCCAGCAGGAACTGATCCAGCAAAATTCATACGTTCATTACGTTTCAGAAACTTAAAGGGTGCAGTTGAGACTATAAGAACAAACAATCCACTTGGAGCTATATGTTCAAGAGTCTGTCCTTACGACAAATACTGTGAGGGAGCTTGTAGCAGATGTGGAATAGACAACCCAATTAAAATAGGCGAGTTACAAAGATACTTAACAGATCACGAGCAAGCTATAGGAATGAAAGTAAACGATAAAGTAGAATTAAACAAGGAAAAGGTAGCTGTTATAGGTTCAGGTCCAAGCGGTCTAACAGCAGCAGCAGGCCTTGCATTAAAAGGATATAAAGTAACTGTATTTGAAGAAAAAGACGTTTTAGGTGGATGGTTAAGCTATGGAATTCCTCCTCAAAGATTACCACAAAACGTTGTTGAGAATGAAATAGATTATATAAAAGAGTTAGGCGTAGAATTCAAAACAAACTGCAAAGTTGGAAAAGAAATCAGCGTAGATGCTCTTAGAGCAGATGGATACAAAGCATTCTTAGTATCTTGCGGAATTCAAAAAGGTAAGAATGTAGATGTTAAAGGCGCAGATTTAGAAGGCGTTGTAAATGGAGTAGACTTCTTAGCTGAGGCTAAAACTAAAAAAGGTGAAGTTAAAGTTGGAAGCCATGTAATCGTTATAGGTGGCGGAGACGTTGCTATGGACTGTGCTTCAACAGCAAAACTTCTTGGTGCTGAAGATGTTAAGATTGTTTACAGAAGAACGATTGAAAAAATGCCAGCAAGCACTGAAGAAAGAGAGTATATCCAACAACACTTAAACATTCCAGTATTCACAGGATTTAAGCCAGCTGAAATAGTTGGACAAGGTGGAAAAGTTACAGCATTAAAAGCTGAGGGAATGTTCGATGCTTCAACTATGGAATTAGCAGCAGATATGGTTATATTTGCAGTAGGACAAGAAGCTGAAGATGTAAAAGCTATAGCAGATTTAAACGCTGCAGATGTATTCGCAGCAGGAGATATCGTAGAAGATGACAAGACTGTTGTACAAGCAGTAGCATCAGGAAAATTAGCTGTAGAAAAAATCGAAGCTTATTTAACAGGAAAATCAGGATTAGACGAAGTAGCATCAGTTAAGGAGGTTGTAAAATAATGAAAAAGAAAGATCTTTCAATAGAATTTTGTGGAGTTAAATTTGAAAATCCATTCCTTTTAGCATCATCACCAGTTGGAAACAACTATGAAATGTGTGCTAAAGCTTTAGAAACTGGCTGGGGCGGAATTGTATTCAAGACTGTAAACTCAGAAAAAATGATAGAGGTTTCACCACGTTTTGATGCAACTAGAAAAGAAGGAACTCCTTTCGTAGGATTCAAAAACATGGAGCAAGTTGCAGAGCATTCATTAGAAGAAAACTTAAGAGACATGAAAAAACTTAAAGAAAACTATCCAAATAAAGTTCTTATAGCTTCAATAATGGGAGCTAGTGAAGAAGAGTGGACAAGACTTGCTCAACAAGTTACTGAAATAGGAGCAGATATAATAGAGTGTAACTTCTCATGTCCTCAAATGACAACTCACGCTATGGGTTCAGACGTTGGACAAAACCCAGAATTAGTTAAAAAATATTCTGCAGCAGTAAGAAAAGGAACTCATCTTCCAGTACTTGCTAAAATGACTCCAAACATAGGAAACATGGAAGTACCAGCAAGAGCTGCTATTGAAGGTGGAGCTACAGGTATAGCTGCAATCAATACAATAAAATGTATAACTGGAGTTGACTTTGATAAGAGAGTTGGTCTTCCAATAGTAAACGGAAAATCATCAATATCAGGATACTCAGGTAAAGCTGTAAAACCAATCGCATTAAGATTCATAACTCAATTAAAACAAGATCCAGCTCTTAAAGATGTTCCAGTAAGTGGTATCGGTGGAGTTGAAACTTGGGAAGATGCTCTTGAATTCATAATGCTTGGATCAGGAACAGTTCAAGTTACTACATCTATCATGCAATATGGATACAGAGTTGTAGAAGACATGATCAGCGGATTACAATACTTCATGGAAGAAAAAGGTGTTGATAGCCTACAAGAATTAGTTGGTTGTGCATTAGGCAATATGGTACCAGCTGAAAACTTAGATAGAGATTATATAGTATATCCAGACTTCAACCATGACAAGTGTATCGGTTGTGGAAGATGTTATATTTCATGTTTCGATGGAGGACACCAAGCTGTAGTTTGGGATTCAGAAACAAGAAAACCTTCAGTTAACAAAGATAACTGTGTAGGATGTCACTTATGTGCATTAGTATGCCCTATCGAAAAATGCATAACTAAAGGTGAAGTTGTATTTAAAGACTTTGGAGTAGAAAGAGAAATAGCTCTTTAATAAAGAGTTATAATAAAGGGGAGTTTTTATGAGTGGAATAATGTCAGGTGCTATTAGCATGGGGATACTTGCATGGATATGGTCCAATTTTAGTACCGCAATAGGCGTACAAGCTTGGGCTGGATTCATGGGAACCACAACATATTATGGAGTTGGTTCTGCACTTGGAGAACGTTTCGTTAAGGGATGGCTAAGAGGCATATTTGTAAACATGGTAGGAGTAGCATGGGCTATCTTCTGTGTAGAGGCTTCAAACGTACTTCATATTCCAAATATAGTTGCTATTATGACAGGTGTTATCTCCTTCGGAATAGTTGCAGAAGCTAAATGGAAGCACTTAATGTTCGTGCCAGGTGTATATATAGGATGTTCAACTACTTTTGGTATGATGGCTTTAGGACACTCCTACTTAGATACGGCAGCAGTTCTTTTAATGGGATCTGTAGTAGGATTAGTCTCAGATGCCGGTGGTGCTTGGTTAGAAAAAATTACTAACAAAAACAAAAAAGTTGTAGAAAACGCTGAGCAACAAGCATAATATTTATCTAACTATTCATCCATATGAGGTAAGAAATTACCCCATATGGATGAATTTATAAATCTGACTAATAACTCTCGATAATTTTACTAAAATCCTTCAATTATCATATAAGATGTATTCTTTATTAGGGGGGAATTTAAAATGAGTAAATATGATTTAGTAGTAAAAGGAGGAACTGTAGTAACAGCTTCCGATACTTTTAAAGCGGACTTAGGTATAAAAGATGAGAAAATAATTGAAATTGGAATAGATTTATGTACAGAGGGAGCAGAGGTAGTTGATGCTGCTGGTAAATATGTTTTCCCTGGTGGAATAGATCCACACACTCACATGGATATGCCATTTGGCGGAACATACTCTAGTGACGACTTTAAAACTGGTACTATAGCAGCTGCTTGCGGCGGAACAACAACTATAGTGGACTTTGCTATCCAACAAAACGGAAAAACGCTAAAGGATGCTACAGAAACTTGGCGTGAAAAAGCAGATGGAAAAGCTGTAATTGACTATGGTATTCACATAAGCGTTACAGATTTAAACGACAACGTTTTAAATGAAATGCCAGAAATAATCAAACAAGGATATACAAGCTTTAAAATGTTTATGACATATGATGGCTTAAGAGTAGATGATGGCACAATTATAAGAACTTTAATGAAGGTTAACGAAAATGGTGGACTTGCTTGCGTACACGCAGAAAACTACTATGTAATTGATTACCTTACTAAAAAGTTCAAAGCAGAAGGAAAGGGAGAGCCAATATATCACGCACTATCCCGTCCAGATTTAGCTGAAGGAGAAGCAGCTGGCAGAGCTATTAAGCTTGCTAAAATTGCTAATGCGCCTCTTTGCATAGTTCATAATAGCTGTGAAGCATCTGTTTCTGAAATAGCTCGTGCTAGAGCTGAAGGATATCCAATAATTGGTGAAACTTGTCCTCAATATCTATTATTATCAGAGGACAACTATAGAGAACCAGATTTCAATGGAGCTAAATATGTAATGTCACCTCCATTAAGAGATAAGAAAAACTGGCCTACAATGTGGAAGGCTTTAAAAGATAACACAGTGCAATTTGTGGCTACAGACCACTGCCCATTCTTCATGGAGCAAAAGGAAATGGGAAAAGAGTTCTTTGCACAAATTCCAAATGGAGCTCCAGGAGTAGAGCTTAGAATGTCCCTAATGTACACTTATGGTGTAGCTGAAGGAAGATTTGACTTAAACAGATTCGTTCAGGTAACTTCTACAAATGCTGCTAAAGTATATGGTATGTATCCTCAAAAAGGAACTATAGCAGTTGGAAGTGATGCTGATATAGTAGTATTTGATCCAAATGTAGATATTACAGTTACTCAACCAATGCTTCATGAAAATGTTGACTACACACCTTATGAAGGCTTTAAGTTAAAAGGTGCTCCAGTAGTTACAGTAAGCAGAGGAACAGTAGTTGCTAAAGATGGTCAATTTGTAGGAAAAGAAGGAGCAGGTAAGTTCATTAAGAGAGGTGCTCCAATACTAATATAGTGATAACGAAGTTATAGTGAAATTCTCTATTAATGCTCTTAAACCCTATAAAGAACATTTAAAAGTGAAACTTTCACTTTCAAAATATTAATATTAATAATTTTAACTTCGTTATTCTCAAGACTAGGATAGTTGAAAAAAACCTTAAATAACACTAACTCTCAGAAGAAAATTATAATTTCGAAAATATTTAAGCCCTCTAGCTATTGAGCTAGGGGGTTTTTTAATTGAATTAATAAAATACTAATACTGTATTTATACTAAGATTATTTTACATGGTAAAATTACTGTATATAGAGGGAGGAGATATAAATTATGAAAATTAGAACTAGAGCAGCTGCTATAATTTTAGATGACTTAAATAGAGTTCTTCTTGTTAAGCATAGAGACCCAGATACCGATGAAACTTGGTGGACGTTACCTGGCGGTGGTATAGAGGCAGGAGAAAGTGCAGTAGAAGCATTAACAAGAGAAGTTAAAGAAGAATGTGGAATTAAGTGTATTCCAAAGGATTTAGTCTATGTTAGAGAATATGTAGAATGGCATAAGGAAACTCATCATATATCTCTTTTTTTTACTGCTGCAGCATTAGAGTATAATATAAATATTGGTATTGATCCAGAATTTTCAATAGATAAGCAATTTATTATAGATACAGCCTTTCTATCTGAAGAAGAGATCAGAATTACTTCAATTGACGTGTACCCTGAAATCCTCAGAGATGTTTTTTGGGAGGATTTTAAAAAAGGTTTTTGTGGACATAAAGTTTATCTTGGTCAGCAGAAATAAAAGAATTTTTCATTTTAAATTAATAATGTTACTTTTGAGAGAATATCAATATCTTGTAACTAATAAAATTTTATAAGACTATAAATGAAGGAGAATTCATTTAAGGAGATTAAATATGAATTTATTAGATATTGTCAGTAATATGAGAAAGAGAAGTTTGTTAACTATACTTGGTATTCTCTACTTAAGTACATTAATCACCTTTGGTATAATATATTGGAAAGTTGCCAATATTTCTTCTGGAGAGTTTTTCGTATTCCAGAATGATATTAATATAAATACAAAGGTTACTGCCTTTAAAAAAGCTCTTAAATTAAATATTAATAATAGAGAATTTAATAATACTATATCTGATTTAATTGTTTCAGAAGAATACAGAAGACCTATAGTAAAACTGGAGGACACGGAACATAAGAAGGAGAAGAATTTTAACGTTTTCACCTTTGAGAACCCACTAGGTGAGATTTGGGCTAACTATTACTACCTATCATTTCAGGGAAAAGGAATAACTCATATGAAGGTGGAAAGCTGTGAAGAGCAATTTGTAAATAGTAAATTTAGCTGTTATAAATTAAAAATATCTCTATATAAAGTTATTAGTAATGATAAAAATGATAGTTTCATTCTTTATAATAAGGGTAACAAAATGAAAAGGGTAAATAATATGGTAATCTGGGTTAAAGATTATCCTAGGATAGAGGAGGAGCTTTTTAAAAAAGGCAGCTATTTTTATCCCCTAAGTTTTTATTTTACAAACCTTATGGAAAACTCTGTTTCATTTCCCGATGATAGTCCTTTAGTTTTAAAGGGAGTAGCAAATGGAAGTTTTAAATATCCACTTTGGAATTTTATGTATTTTAGTGCAGTAACTATAACTACTCTTGGCTATGGGGACATTTTGCCTAACTCCACATTGGTAAGAATATTAGTGATGTTTGAAACGACTTTTGGCGTAGTTATTACTGGTATGTTTGCTTCCTGTCTTTTTTGGAACAAAATTTAAAATTACTGTTTCAAAAAATAGGGATAGAAGGTAGAATAATATTATATGGAAAACTAGAGAGGAGCTGTTAATGTTGACAGAAAAATTATTTTATGAAAATCCTTATTTAAGGGAGTGTGAATCAGAAGTAGAAGAGATAGTACCTAAGGATGATAAGTTTTTGTTAGTTTTAAATAAAACAATATTTTACCCTGAAGGTGGAGGACAGCCTTCAGATATTGGTGAAATTGATGGTGCAGCAGTAGAATATGTTTTTGAAAAAGAAGGAGTTATTTATCATAGAGTGACTAAGGTTCCAAAAGATAAAAAAGTCTTTTGCAAAATTGATTTTGAAAGACGATTCGATCATATGCAGCAGCATAGTGGAGAACATTTGCTAACTGGAGCAATTTTTAATTTATATAAAGGAAACAATAAAGGATTTCATCTAGGAGAGGAATATGTAACTATAGATATTGATATACCTTTAGAAGATATGACAGAGGAAATGCTTCTTAAAGCTGAAGAAACAGTAAACTCTTTCATATATAAAAACCAGGAAATACGTACATATGTGGTTTCAAAGGAAGAGAGTGAAAAACTACCATTAAGAAAAAGAATTAATGTAGACGAAGATTTAAGAATAGTAGAAGCTGAGAATATGGATTGCTGTCCCTGCTGCGGAACCCATGTAATTAGAACTGGAGAAGTAGGAGTAGTTAAAATAATAAAGACTGAAAGATATAAAGGAATGACTAGAATATATTTCAAATGTGGAAATAGAGCTCTAAAGGATTTTCAAAATAAACATAACATAATAACAAAACTAAATAGGCTTTTTTCATCAGATGAAAATAACTTGGTACAGAGAGTTGAAAATCAAGCTGCAGATTTTGAAAGAGTGAGTAGAGAACTAAATAAGCTAAGAAGAATACTTGCTGTAAGAGAAGTAGAACACATAGTTAAAGAAGATAGCTCAAAGATCTATGTTGGAAAATATGAAGATAGAAGCTTTGAAGAAATACAGCTATTAGGAACAGCTTTTGAAGGAAAGGATAGAATAATAATTTTAGGTTCACTATGTGATTTAAAGCTGTTATTTAATAACAATACTGGACTTGATGTTAACTGTGGTAAAATCTTTAAAGATAACATTAAAGAATTTAACGGAAAAGGTGGCGGCAACGGTAAAAAGGCTCAGGGAACTTTTACTAGTAAAGAAGATTTAGTTAATTTTATGAATTTTTTAAGTTCATACTTAGAAAGTAATACATATTAATGGTACAGATAGGAACGGGGGGATAAAGTGAAAAGACTTGGAACAGCAGTTATCCTATGTGGTGGTAAGAGCAGTAGAATGGGATTTGATAAAAGTAAGCTAAAATTAGGCAATAAACTTCTTTTAGAAATAGTGGCAGAGAAACTAGAGGGCCTATTTGAAGAGGTACTACTTGTAGCGGAAAGAAAAGATAAGTTTGTAGGGTTAAAGTATACTGTATTAGAGGATTTAAAGAAGGAATACGGTCCAGCAGGAGGGATTTACACCGGCTTAAAGCATGCTTCATCTCAGTATGTGTTTTTTTTAGCCTGTGATATGCCTATTGTAAATATAGAATACATAGAATCTATGATGGAGAATTTAAGACACAATGATTACGATGGTGTTATTCCAAGACGTAATAATTGGGTTGAACCTCTTCATGCTTTCTATTCTCAAAGTTTAATTGGAGACTTTGAGAAGGGAATAATGGAAAATAATTTAGTTCTGTACGATATAATTAGAAATTCAAATATACTGTACATTCCAGAAGAAGTTACAAAAGAGTATGATCCTAATATGGAGATGTTCTGTAACTTAAATTATGTAGATGACTTGAAAATACTAGAAAAAATATAAACTTAGAAGGGAATTAGGTGAATATATTGAGTTTTGAAAAAATGCTGCTTATAGTTTTAATTATTGCCTCTATTTCGCAACTTTATTTGTCTTTTATTAAAGGAAGGGCTCCTAGGAAGGATAATGGAGAAATTTTATTAAGATTATCGGCATCGGATATAAAAAGGAAGTTCTTAGCAATACTTTTCTTAGGATTAATGGGGTATTTTATATATGTGATAATAACAGGATATTTTACTGCCTTAGGCGTAATGATTGTAGTTTATTTTCTATTAAGTATTTATGATTTTAGTAAAGAAAAAGTAGTTACTGATAAGGGTATAGGGCAAAAGAGCTTATACAGTAATGTATACTATAACTTTAGTTACTGGAAGGATATAGAGGAATGGCATTGGTCCGATAAAAAAGAAAATCAGTTGTTATTTAAAATCAAAATAAAGGATAAAGTAGAGACTAAGGACTGGCAAGTATCTTCCTTAGAAAAAGAAAAAATAGAGGAGCTTTTTAAAAAATATATAGAAAGTGATTCTCAGTAAAATAAAAAACCGCAAATAAATATTTGCGGTTTTTAGTTATAACTTATTTGGCAATAATATCTTTAACTACTTCGCCACCTATAATCATACCTGCTACTGGAGGAACAAAGGATATGCTTCCAGGAATTTGTCTCTTTGCAGTACATTTTTTACTTCCGCTAGTACATACGCAGCCTTCCTTACAGGTAATAACTTCACCTTGTTTAGGCTTCATAGGCATTTCTTCAGAATACAGCACTTTTAAAGTTTTAATTCCTCTCTTTCTAAGCTCATATCTCATAACTTTCGCAAGAGGACAAATCTTTGTATCATATATATCTGCTACTCTAAATTGAGTAGGGTCTAACTTATTCCCTGTACCCATACAGCTAATTATGTCAATATTATGTTCTTTGCACCAAAGAACTAGAGCAATCTTTGAGGAAACTGTATCTATTGCATCTACTACGTAATCAGCGTCTAATGGTATTATTTCATCTATATTATCTGCTTTAACAAAAGTTTGATGAATATCAACCTTGCATTTAGGATTGATTTTTAAAGCCCTTTCCTTTAAAAGTTCAACTTTTGACTTACCAATAGTATCAAAAGTGGCGTGTATTTGTCTATTTAAGTTAGTTAAACATACCGTATCATCATCTATTAATATAAGATGTCCAACTCCAGCTCTTACTAGTGCCTCGAAGGTAAAACTACCTACACCACCTAAACCAAAGATGACAACTGTACTGTCTTTTAGCTTCTCTAAGGATTCCTTACCAATTAATAATTCAGTTCTTGAAAGTGAGTGTTGTCCCATAGTATATCTCCTTTATATATTAAATTTACTGCATTTAAAGTAGACTGTTGCTACAATACATATAAAATCAATTTATTGCTTCACGTAAATAGTATATAATAACAAAATTAAAAGTCAATACAATAGGGTTAAATATAATATAAGATTGATGGTATAATATTCCTATGAATAAAAAGGAGGAGAGTATAAAATGAATACTTTAAAAATAGGGCTGTGTCAAATGATGGTAGTAAAAAGCACAAAAGAGGAAAATATAAAAAAGGCTCAAAACATGATATGTGAAGCAGCAGATAAAGGAGCTAAAATTGTAGCTCTTCCAGAGATGTTTAACTGCCCTTATAATAATAAACATTTTAGAGAATACGCTGAAGCTTTCCCAGAAGGAGAGACAATAAAAATGCTTTCTTCTACTGCTAAAGATAAAAATATATATTTAATAGGAGGCTCAATTCCAGAGATAGAGGATGATAAAATTTACAATACTTCTTTTATATTCGATAATAAAGGGGAATTAATAGGCAAACATAGAAAGGTTCATTTATTTGATATTGACATTAAAAATGGAGTTAGATTTATGGAATCAGAAGTATTATCTAGTGGCAGTGATATTACTTTAGTTGATTCACCTTGGGGAAAAGTAGGGGTAGCTATTTGCTATGATATAAGATTTCCGGAGATTATAAGAATAATGGCTTTAAAAGGAGCTAAAATTATCTTTATACCAGCGGCTTTTAATATGACTACAGGGCCTGCTCATTGGGAGACTCTATTTAAATCCAGAGCATTAGATAATCAGTTATATATAGCAGGCATATCTCCAGCTAGAAACACTAATTATTCTTATGTAGCTTATGGAAATTCCTTAATAACTAACCCTTGGGGAGATATAACTGCAAAGCTAGATGAAAAAGAAGGAATATTGATTCAGGATATAGACCTAGAGTATATAGATGAGATAAGAGATTCTTTGCCGTTATTGAAGCACAGGAGAGGAGATCTATATAATTTAGATTTAGTATAAGATTACTAAAAAGTTATAATAAATAGAACATTATCTAATTAAGTATTACTATTATTTTCAGGAAGTATAGACAAAAAACAGATAATTGTTGCAAGTATATATTTTAATCACATAACCATAACTATGAATGTTATTTTATAAAGCAATATTCATAGTTATGGTTTATTTATTATAATAAGTGCATTTTTATTCAGAAAATTTTATATAGTACACCTTTTCTAAAAAAATCCTTTTACTTAAAAAAAGGGTGTATATTATTTATAGACATTAATCAAAAGATACTGAAAAAATATACTGATAACTTTAGAGAAATAGAATTTAGCAGGAAAAGAGGTTTTGTTATGAAAATTATAAGGCAGTTAGCTATTATACTTATAATTTGTTTTATAGGAGAATTGCTTAGAAGGGTCCTAAATTTAACGGTACCTGGTAATGTAATGGGAATGATGATCTTACTGATGCTATTATGCACTGGCATAATCAAAGTTGAAATGATTGAAGATATAAGCAAGTTTTTATTAGATCATCTAGCTTTCTTTTTCTTACCAGCAGGAGTTGGTCTTATAGCTTCTATAGCGCTAATTAAAGACTATTGGTACTATGTCTTAATAATAGCCTTTATATCTACAGTAGTTGTTATGGTAGTTACGGGAATAACAGTACAACTATTTAAAAGGAGAGAATCGAGATGAGAGAACTAATTTCTACACCTATTTTTGGTATTATGATATCTTTAATAGCGTTTGAAATAGGATGTATTTTGTATAAAAAGACTAAGGTTCCTATTTTAAACCCCTTATTTACTAGTATAATCATGGTGATGTGCTTTTTAACTATTTTTAACATTAATGTTTCAGACTATGATAAGGGAGGACAATTTATTTCCTTTTTCCTATCTCCAGCTACGGTGATACTAGCAGTACCGTTGTATAAAAAGATTAAACTTTTGAAAGCTTACGCATTGCCAATAGTTGCTGGAATAACTGCAGGATCTTTAGTTGGAATTATAACAGTTATTTTTTTATGTCATTTATTCGGTATATCAAAACCTTTAGATATTTCAATGATACCTAAATCCATAACAGTACCTATAGGAGTAGAGGTCTCCAAGCAGTTAGGTGGAATACCTTCTATTACAGTGGCAGCTATTATAATTACAGGAATAATGGGAGCTGTTGTAGGACCTTATGTATGCAAGCTATTCAAAATAGAAGATAAGGTAGCAGTAGGAGTAGCCATAGGAACCGCTTCCCATGCTGTAGGCACAACAAAGGCTATTGAATTAGGGGAAGTGGAAGGGGCAATGAGCAGTTTATCCATAGGACTAGCAGGTATTATAACAGTTTTTATTGCACCAGTTATAACTAAAATATTTGAAAATTTTATATAAATGAAGTACTAAATTAAGTAAATTCTTATTAAAGCTTTGGAAGCTAGATAATTTTAGTATAATAATTAAATTAAAAAATAGATGTATGAAAAACAATTATTTTCATACATCTATTTTTTAGTTATCTGTTATAGAATATTATCGTATATATAAATATTCCTCATCTAAGCTAAGTTTAATCTTATAGCTTAATTGTATTATCTGATGAATTCATCTTTTCAACTATAGTGTACATATTAGTTATTTCACCTACTGCTAGTTTATCTTTTAGATTATAAAAATCAAGACAAGTTCCACAACTAAAAACATTTACTCCTCTTTCCTTAAGTTTCATTATACTCTCTAAACAATCAGAACCTTCCACAGTAAGCTTAACGCCAGCATTTAAAAAGAGTAGATCTGATGGAATAGAATCACTTTCTGATAAAGCATAGAAATAGCTTTTCATAAGCATAGATCCTAATATATCATCGCCTTGTCCTAGTTTGTCACTTCCAACTAAAATAGTAAGCTTCTTTTCATTTAAATCCATGTCTTTACAGGAACAATTCTCTTTAGTTATGTTTACATGGAATAAACCGTTATTTTCTTCTACCTTCCATTTAAAACCGTTACTTTCAGCAAATTTGGAAACATTATTCTTAGCTACTTCGTTATCCACTATAATTGTAGCCTTTCCTTCTTCAATTCCATCAAAATACTTTTTAGTATGTATAACAGGTTCTGGACATTTTAAACCTTTACAATCAATTAAGTTTCTCATATTATTACCACCTTTTTAAAACAATTTTATTGTAGGATTATATATTATATAATTGGGTAAAGTATATACAGATAAAGATAGAGAATAGTACAACCTACATAAATTATAGCACAACTAAAATGCTGACATTATAATATTTATAAATAGAAGTTCTTTTAACTATAAGTTTTGTTTATAAGTAGAAAATTGAAAAATTAATAGTCAGAAAATTACGACAACTAGGTAAAAATGAAAAATTTGTGGTATTATGATATACGGTATTTTATGTCTACGTGGAAAAAATAAGACACTATAAATAAGGAAAGGGTTTTTTTAATGAATCAATTTATATCTAGTTTTACATTTATTTTTCAAATATCAGTTTTTGCAATTACAATGTACTATCTACTCCTTTCATTGTTTGGACTTTATAAAAAGGAAGACAAAGGAGCAGAAAATTGTGCACCTAAAAAAACTTTTGCACTACTTGTTGCAGCTCACAATGAGGAGATGGTTGTAGGGAAAATTATAGAAAGTCTTAAAGAAATAGACTATCCTAAAGAAATGTATGATATCTTTGTTATTGCTGATAACTGCGATGATAGTACAGCTAGTATTGCTAACAGTTATGGAGTTAATGTTCATGAAAGAAAGGTTCCAGACAAGAGAGGTAAGGGATATGCTCTGGAATGGATGTTTGATAGAATATTTAAAATGGACAAAAAATATGATGCTATAGCAATTTTTGATGCAGATAATTTAATTTCTAAAAACTTTCTAAAAGAAATGAACTATAAGATGCAGCAGGGATATAAGGTAGTTCAAGGGTACATAGATAGCAAAAATCCAAATGATTCATGGATCACACAATCTTATTCTATTTCTTTCTGGACTGCAAACAGACTGTTTCAATTAGCAAGAGCAAATCTTGGACTATCTAACCAGATAGGTGGAACAGGGTTTTGTATGGACACTGAAATTCTTAGAAAACTTGGATGGGGGGCAACCTGTCTTACAGAGGATTTAGAATTTACTTGTAAGCTTGTGTTAAATGGACATAAAGTAGGTTGGGCACATAATGCAATAGTTTATGATGAAAAACCTTTAACTTTGAAACAATCTTGGAATCAGAGAAAAAGATGGATGCAGGGATTTACAGATGTATCTTCGAGATTTTTCTCAAAGTTACTTAAAAAGGCTGTTAAGGATAAAAGCTTTACAGCGTTAGACTGTGCATTATATACAATACAGCCCTTTGTAACAATATTAATAGGTTTGTCTGCAGTGCTTACTATGATGCAGGTTAACACTAAAGATGGTTTAAACATATTTGTTATAAATGATTTGTTTAACAATGTCTTTGGTAGTGTTTTTGGAAGCATTATATGGAAGACCTTCAGTATTATTCAGTTTATTTTTACACCTTTAATAATGCTCCTAGAGAATAAACTTTCAAAGAAAATGTTTATTACCTTTGGTTTATATTCTCTAAATGTAATAATACTTTCATACCTATATGGTGGTCAACCAACCTTTATAGAAATGCTTATAGGGAATATTGCGTATATTGGTACTTTCATAGTAATGATTCGTATGATAGGTGGAAAGAATCCTCTTAAACTATTTGTTTGGTACTTATTATACGGAATATATACTTTAACTTGGATTCCAATAACTATTCAAGGGATAATAGATAAAGATAAAAAAGAGTGGAGTCATACGAAGCATATAAGACAAATAAGTATTCAAGATGTTGAATAAAAAGAGTTCTTAAGTAGCACACTGGTGTTATTTAAGAACTCTTTTTTAGTTTAAATTCATGTAACAATAAAAATGTTAAGATTTTGATATTGCTACTATGAATTATTTTCTGTTTTTTGTGAAAAATATACTTGGAGGTGATAGAAATGAAAAAGGTAGCTGTAGAAAAAGGACTAGGCACAGTAGGAAACTATTTATCTAAAAATGGGTATAGTGTTGAGGAATTTGAGATAAACAGTACTGAAAATTCTTCTTTTTACGATCAATTTGATGCAGTAATAGTAACAGGGCAGAGCATAAATGTTATGGGCTATTCAGACACTACAACAAGAACACCACAGATTATTGCTGATGGTCAAACAGCAGAAGAAATAAAAAGCCAACTTGAAAACATAGTTACAAAATAAAATTAATCTAAATCACTATGGATAAGATAGGGGTAAAAATAGGTGTAAACTTTAAAGATAAAGTAAGTTTGCATCTATCTTTTTTAACTAATGCTATACAACATATTAATTATTATGTAAATCAAATTTAATGTAAACTACAAATAATATTTATACTTATATTCATATTAATAAATTAAAACTAAAGGATGGTGTAAATTGTGACTAATTCAAAGGAAAAAATTAATACTTATGAGGAAACAAGAGACTATGCCATTAATCTTTTTAGTAAAGGAATGTGCATGGGAGAAGTTATGAAAAAGACAAATATGACAGAGGAAGAAATAGCAAAATTCAGAGATGAATTAGATAAAGATTAAAAAAATCCTTGTACCTATTGGTATAGGGATTTTTTTAATAGTTTTATTTTTAAATTATAATAACCTACTTGTAAAAACATTAAATATTATTATAAAATACAAGTAGAAATTATTTAAAATTTGTAGAATGGATATGCTAAAGTAAACCTTAAATCATTATTTTAGCGTACAGTTGAAGAGGTGTACTATGGAGGGAAAACTATATACAAAGGAGAAAAGAATCAAAATATCACCAGAGAACCATTGTTTTTGTGGCAGTGGCTTAAAATTTAAAAATTGCTGCATGAAAAATAATAGTGAATATAAAACGTTAGGTAGAAATTATAGAGATGAAGAGATAGTTTTTAACTATAGTAAAAGCAGCAACAACTATGATAAAGTATCAGAATTTCTGTTGCAAGATATTATAGATAAAGAATTAAGCTTGAGTAAGGGAAAAGACTACTTAAAATATATGTACAAGGCTGCAGATGAAGGTGCTGAGGATTTTACTAAGTACGCGCCCTGTAGAAAGGGATGCAGTCACTGCTGCCATATCTATATGGATTGCACAGCTATAGAGGCAGAATTAATAAGAGAATATGTCATAAATAATTTTGATGGTGACAAAATTAATGAACTTAAAAATAAGATAAATGCAACCATAATGGAGGTTCCAAGCTTTAAGGAAATTAAAGAAAGGAAAGAGGAGGTAGTAGAACTTTTCAGTGAAAAAAATATACCCTGTATTTTTTTAGATGAAGAGGGGGGATGCTCTATATATGAGGTTAGGCCACTAAATTGTAGAAAGTTTATTACATTTTCAAGTTCAACTTACTGTGAGAAAAAGGAAGAAGTGGTTAAACCCAATATAGCTATAAATAACATTGTTCAATATTCTATAAATCACCTTTCCATGAGTGTTACACGATTTAAAAGACTTAAAGCTTTTTCAGAGGATTATTTAGAAGAGAGAGCTATATATAAAGCTCTTCAGCATTGGTTTAAAGATGGATTTAATGATATAAATAGAGAAGCCTAACGTAGGTTAATATACTAAATGTTAGTATATATAACTTTCACTAGAATCCTTTAGGAGGAAAAGGACAAAAGAAGTTTTATTTAGCTTAAAATTTCTTTTGTTCTTTTATTAATTAACTAATAATTACATACTAAATATTATGTAAATAAAACTAAAAGTAAACTTATAAAAAACAACCTAAATTTGATTATTATACTATATCTATATAAAATGGTTTTATAAATATAAGTTAAAAAGCTTAATATCTCTATAGATTTACCGATACCCTTTAGAATTATATTTATAAAAAAAGAAATAATATTATTAACCACTATTTAAATATGAATTGGAAAAATCTTTCTTGCGGATATTTAAAATTAATTATAAATTAGTATAGTAAATAGTTAAATAAAATTCATATAAGAAGGCAGGTGATATTATGGAAGAAAGACTACAAAAATACATGGCCTCCTGTGGAGTAGCTTCTAGAAGAAAGTGTGAAGAAATCATACAGCAGGGGAGAGTAAAGGTTAATAATAATGTAATTTATGAATTAGGCTTTAAGGTAGACAGTGAAAAAGATGTTGTAGTAGTAGATGGAAAAACAATTAAAAAAGAAGAAAGAAAAGTATACATAGCGCTAAATAAACCAGTTGGATATGTATCTACTGTAAAGGATGAAAAAGGAAGAAAAACAATTTTAGATTTGGTAGAAGTTGATGAGAGAGTATATCCTATAGGTAGATTAGACTATGATACCTCTGGTTTAATCCTACTTACTAATGATGGTGAAGTATATAATAAAATAATTCACCCCAGGGAAGAAAAAAACAAAGTATATGTTGCTATAGTTAAGGGAATTCCATCAGACATCCAAATAGAAAAGTTTAAGAAGGGTTTGGACATAGGAGGATATATAACATCTAATGCGGACTTTAAAATATTAAATAGGTATAAAGATTCTTCAGAAGTTCAAATTACAATACATGAAGGAAAAAATAGACAAATAAGAAGAATGTGTGAAGTGATAAAACATCCTGTAATAAAGTTAAGAAGAATACAGATAGGAAAGATTAAACTTGGCAGCTTACAAGAAGGCCAGTGGAGATACTTAGATGTTGATGAAATTGAATACATTAAAACCTTATAGACTTATATGATAATTGTAGGCATGTAAGTAGACTTAATAAGGAACCCTATGTAAAATGTAAGAGTAAAACAAACTACGTATTAAAAGGAGAAGACAATGTACAAATATGTTACGGATGTCAATAAACTTTCACATCATATAATAAAGGAATTCTGTAATAAATTTGATATAGCAATTGATGCTACCTTAGGTAATGGGCATGATACTGATTTTTTGAGTGAGATTTTTGGTAAAGTTTATTCTTTTGAAATTCAAACAAGTGCAGTAAGAGCCTATAAAGAGAAAAATAAAAACAATGTAATTGTAATAGAGGATTCTCATGAGGAGATAAAAAAATACATAAAGGAAAATGTAGATTGTGTAATGTATAATCTAGGTTTTTTACCTGGAGGCAATAAAGATATTACTACAAAAAGCAATTCAACTATAAATAGTCTAAAAGAAAGTATAGATTTATTAAATTCTGGTGGAATAATCACCATTGCATTATATAGAGGTCATGAAGAAGGCAAAAGAGAGGAAACAGCTATATTAGATTTTGTTGAAAATCTTCCTAAAGAAGTCTTTGGGGTAATGCTCCATTCCTATGTTAACAGATTAAACAATCCGCCATACTTAATAGTTATTGAAAAAAAATAAATGGGAGGTGAACTTTTATCAAACCTTTACTAGTTTGATAAAAAAGTTATGAAAGATAAATTAGAATTAATAGCATCAAAGGAATTTAATTACTACGAAGAAATGTATAAGGTAGTTGATTTCTTAAATAAAAATTTAAGTGAAAAAGACCTTGTGTTTGGTATAACAGAAAAGGATGATAAACATATAATAAATATTTATAAAGAAAAATAACAAACAATTGAATGACATATTGAAACTTTGTTCAATAGATGTTAAAATGAAATAAATATTGCAAATGTATGGGGAAAAGAGAAAGGATTGAGAATATTATGGAAGATGGGAATAATAAACAAGATTTAATGAGGACCATTCAGGTTAAGTTTCCGCGTCTTAGTAAGGGACAAAAGTTAATAGCTGAGTACATTTTAAAACACTATGATAAAGCAGCTTTCATGACCGCTGCTAAGCTAGGTATCAGTGTAGGAGTTAGTGAATCTACTGTAGTAAGATTTGCAAACGAATTAGGTTTCAGTGGATATCCAAAACTACAAAAGGCTTTGCAAGAACTAATTAAAAACAAACTTACTACGGTTCAAAGAATAGAATTGTCAAATGATTTTGTCAGTGAAGAAAGTGCTTTAAAAGGCGTATTAAAGTCGGACATGGAGAATATAAGGTCAACCTTGGAGAAAATAAACCATAAGACTTTTGAAGACGTAGTAAACGGTATCTTTAGCGCTAAAAAAATATATATAATAGGTCTTAGAAGTTCTACTGCACTTGCAGAGTTTCTAGGATTTTATTTAAATCTTATTTTGGACAACGTTAAGATTGTCAGCTATGGAATTAGCGATATCTTTGAACAAATGATTAATGTTACGGAAGACGACTTAGTTATAGGTATTGGTTTCCCACGTTATGCTGCTAGAACTATAGAAGCGTTAACCTTTGCTCAAAGCAGAGGTGCAAAGGTTGTTGCTATAACTGATAGCCTTTTATCACCACTTGCTGCAAGAGCTGATTATACATTAATAGCACAAAGTAACATGGCTTCTTTTGTTGATTCACTAGTTGCTCCACTTAGTGTAATTAATGCTTTAATTATTGCAGTTGGTTTGAGAGAGAAAGAAAAGATATCTACTACCTTTACAAACTTAGAAGGCATATGGGAAGAGTATCAGGTATATTCCTTTAAGGAGTCTGATTAAAAAGGAGTGGGATAACCCCTTTCCTTTTGGTCAATATATGAAAATGCATATAGGAACGAAGCCACAGGCTTCGTTTTTTAATTTTAAATAAATATTGAATAAATTAATCTATTATATTACTATAATATAGATATGAAAGAAGGATTAACAATATAGGGTGGTGACTTCATGGCAACAGTAGTAGTAATCGGCGGGGGACCCGCTGGTATGATGGCAGCAATAACCGCTGCTGACAAACATAAAACAATACTAATCGAGAAAAACGACAAGCTAGGTAAAAAAATGTTCATTACAGGAAAAGGTAGATGTAATGTAACTAATAAAAAGGATATTAATGATTTTTTTGATTATATTCCTGGAAATCCTCATTTTTTATATAGCTCTCTATATACCTTTACAAATGAAGATGCTATTAACTTTTTTGAAAGACTAGGTGTTAAATTAAAAGTAGAAAGAGGGGACAGAGTTTTTCCTCAATCAGATAAGTCTTCTGACATAATAAGTGCATTGCAAAAAGAGCTTGTTAGAAAAGGTGTTACTGTAAAACTAGGTTATAAGGTAAAAAAACTTATAGATGAAGATGGAGTTATAAAGGAAGTTCAGTTGGAAGACAACTCCACAATAAAAGGAGATTATTTTATATTATGTACAGGAGGAATGTCATATCCTCAAACAGGCTCCAGTGGAGAAGGGCATAAGTTTGCAGAAATATTAGGACATAATATAACAAATATAACTCCTGCTCTTGTGCCTATAGAGGTAAAGGAAAGTTGGATAAAGGAACTTCAAGGATTATCACTTAAAAATGTTCAATTACGAATAATAGATAGTAAAAACAAAACACTATATGAAGACTTTGGTGAAATGTTATTTACTCACTTTGGTATATCAGGGCCAATTGTATTAAGTGGCAGTAGAGTTGTAAGTAAAAAAGAAAACTTAAAAGCTGTTATAAATTTAAAACCTGCATTATCCTCTGAGGAACTAGATAAACGACTACAAAAGGATTTTGCTAAGTACATAAATAAGGATTTCAAGAACTCTTTAGTGGATCTTCTACCACAGAAGCTCATTGATGTAGTGGTTAAACTATCCGAAATAGATGCAGAAAAAAAAGTAAACTCCATTACTAAGGAGGAAAGAAAGAATTTAGTCAATCTTATTCAAAACTTTACTTTGCAGATAAAGGGTTTAAGACCTATAGCTGAAGCAATTGTAACTGCCGGAGGAGTAAATATAAAAGAAATTGATCCTTCTACAATGGCTTCTAAAATAATAAGAAACTTATATTTTGCAGGAGAATTAATTGATGTAGACGCATTCACTGGTGGTTTTAATATACAAATAGCTTTGTCTACAGGATTTTTAGCAGGATTAAAGGTTGGTGAAAGTGAATGATAGCCTTGAGAGGAGCTACAACTATATCAGAAAATTCTGTTGAAGAGATTAAAAAGTCAACAGTAGAGTTATTTAATGAAATGATAATGAGAAATGATATAGACCTAGATAAAATACTAACTATAGAGTTTTCTTGCACAAAAGACATAACTAAAGCTTATCCTGGAAAGTTTGTAAGGGAAGCTTTTAATGTTAAACATGCTGCTATTATGCATTTTAATGAGATGTACGTAGAAGGAGAGACAGATTCGTCTCTGCCTTTATGCATAAGAATTTTAATGTTGGTAGATGTAACTAAAATAGATAAAGAATTTGTATACTTAAAAAATGCTAAGAATTTAAGAAGTGACTTATTTAGTAAATGATATCGTAAAATAAAGGATTTTATCTTTTTTTATAGAATATATTCTTATACAAAATTCTTACAATTTAGAAAGGCGGAGTGAAATTTTTGAATATATCTGTGGCAATTGACGGACCTGCTGGAGCAGGAAAAAGTACTATAGCTAATATTATAGCTAATAGATTTAATTTAATGTACATTAATACAGGTTCAATGTATAGGGCAGTAGCTTTAATGTGTATGCGAAGAGGAATTTCCTATACAGAAGTAGAAGCTGTTTGTAACCTTACTAATTCTCTAACTATGTACTTCGTTGGTGATAAGTTAGTAGTAAATGAAGAGGATGTAAGCGAAGAAATAAGGCTTCCAAAAGTAAGTAATAATGTATCTAATTTTGCAGCTATTGCTGAAGTAAGAGAAATACTTGTTAGACTTCAGCAAGAGATGGCTTCTAAATATAATGTAATTATGGATGGAAGGGATATAGGAACGGTAGTCCTTAAAAATGCTCCACTAAAGTTTTTCTTAACAGCCAGTGCACAAGAAAGAGCTAACAGAAGATGTAATGAGTTAAATGAAAAGGGTATTGCTGTAGAATACAATAATATTTTAGATGATATAATAAAGAGAGACTACATAGATTCCAATAGAGAAACAAATCCATTAAGAATGGCTGAGGATGCCATAAAGATAGATTCCTCAAAATTATGTATAGATGAAGTAGTAGATCTAATTTCATCTTATATTAGAGAGTATATAAATAAACATAAACAATAACTGAAGGTGAATATATATGAAAGTTACATTAGCAGATAAAGCTGGATTTTGTTTTGGAGTAAAAAGAGCGGTGGAAGAAGCTATTAATACGCAAAAAAAGTATAATAAGAAGATATATACCTTAGGACCGTTAATACATAATAATGATGTTGTAACCTACTTGAAAGAAAATAACATATACCCTATTGAGATGGATGGCTTATCTAACTTAAGTAAAGAAGACGTAGTTATTATACGTTCTCATGGTGTCTCAGAGAGAACAATTAAGTTTCTAGAGGAAAAAGGAATAACTGTAGTTAATGCTACCTGCCCATATGTATCTAATATACAGAAGAAGGTACGAACCTACTATGAGCAGGGATATTCAGTGTTAATTGTAGGCGATGAAAATCACCCAGAGGTTATAGGTATAAATGGTTGGTGTGATGATAAGGCTATTATATCTAAGGATGGTTCTAACCTACAAAAGCTTCCTAACAAGTTATGTGTTGTATCTCAAACTACAGAAAAACAATCAAATTGGGAGAAGGTTTTAAACATTGTTGTTAGAAGCTGTAAAGAGTTTATTGCCTTTAATACAATATGTAGTGCCACAGAATATAGACAAAAGTCTGCAGAAGATCTTTCCAAAAGTGTAGATATGATGTTAGTAATAGGTGGACGTAATAGTTCCAATACTACAAAATTATATGAAATATGTAAATCAAATTGTTCTAACACTATACATGTTGAAAATTCAGGTGAAATACCTGACTCTATAATAAAAGCAAATAAGACTAAAAAAATAGGTATTACTGCAGGTGCATCAACACCTGATTGGATAATAAAGGAGGCTATTTTAAAAATGAGTGATAACAAGGATTTAGAAGTAAATGAACAATTGGCTTATATGGAGGAAAATGACAACAAGATAATAGTTGGACAGTTAATAAAAGGCAAAGTAATATTAGTTAACGAAAGAGAAGCTTTTTTAAATATAGGATATAAAGCAGATGGTATCCTTCCTAAAAATGAAGTGACTAAGGATGAAAATTTAGATTTAGCTCAGTTGGTTCAGGTTGGAAGTGAACTAGAAGTAAAAATTATAAAGAGAAAAAATGAAGATGGCTATGTAGTATTGTCCAGAATTGAAATCGAAAGAGAAAATGCCTATAAAGAGTTAAAAGAGTTAAAGGATAATAATGAGGTTCTAAAAGTAACGGTAAAGGATGCAGTAAATGGCGGATTAGTATCAAGTTATAAGGGTGTAAGAGTATTTATTCCTGCATCACATATAGAATTATTTCATGTAGACAATTTAAAGGAATATGTAAATAAAGAGTTAGAAGTAAAAATAATTGAATTTAGTACTGAAAGAAACTCTACTAGAGTAGTAGCTTCTAGAAGAAACTTACTAAAAGTTGAGAAAGATAAAAAAGAAGAAGAAACTTGGAAGGGTCTTGAGAAAGATACTATAGTAGATGGAGAAGTAAAAAGACTAACAGATTTTGGAGCTTTCATTGGTGTTCAAGGTGTAGATGGACTACTTCATGTATCTGAAATGTCCTGGGGAAGAATACAGAAGCCTGGGGATATGCTAAATATAGGAGACAAATTAAAGGTATATATTTTAGATGTGGATAGTGAAAAGAAAAAACTATCGCTATCAATTAAGAAACTAATAGAAGATCCATGGAATAATGTAGAGGTTAAATATCCTGTTGGAAGTATAGTTTTAGGTAAAGTCGTTCGTTTCGCTAATTTTGGAGCTTTTATAGAGTTAGAGCCAGGAGTAGATGCTTTGGTACATATATCACAAATCAGCCATAAAAGAATAAACAAACCAGAGGAGATACTTAATATAGGACAAGAAATAAAAGCAAAGATACTAGATGTAAATAGACAAGATAAAAAAATAGGATTGAGCATTAAAGAAGTAGAAGAGATGTAGAAATATGTAATATACTTAAGATAAATGCGTGTAATATCAAGTATAAAGCACGCATTTTTCTATGAATGTTTAACAAGATATGCAGAAATATAGAGATATACTTAAATATTCAGAGTTTTTATGTGTATTTTTAAAAAAATAGCGATATATCTTGACTTTTTGATTATTTTTGATAAAATTTAATTGTTATGATTTTAAGCAAGGGGGTAAATACGGACAATGAATGAATTAGGACGTCACATTTTAGCAGAAATTTACGGATGTAGTTCTGAAATATTAAACAACAAAGAGTATATAGAAAAAATAATGGTTGATTCTGCATTAAAAGCTGGTGCAGAGGTGAGGGAAGTAGCTTTTCATAAGTTTAGTCCTCAAGGAGTAAGTGGAGTTGTTATTATATCAGAATCACACTTAACGATTCATACTTGGCCAGAACTTGGATACGCTGCTGTAGACGTATTTACTTGTGGCGACAAGATAAACCCATGGGATGCATGCAATTATATGACGGAGAAATTTAATGCTAAGAATATGACTGCTACCGAAGTTAAAAGAGGTATCTTCGAACAACCTGTATCAGTCAAAGCGTCAAATATATAGGAGATCATCGTTTACGATGGTCTTTTATATTTGTAATAATTTCTACCTACAATAATATACTTTACTAGAGAACTAATGGAGGTAGTAATATGGAGGCTATAAGTAACAGATATCTAGGAGAGTTGTCTGAAAAGGAAAGAAAGACTATAGACAAAGTATTAGAACAGTATGACTTCCAGACCATTAGCTGTAGTAAAGTTAGAAGTGTATATAAAATCGAAACCACATCTGGAATCATTTGCTTAAAAAGGATTAAGCACGGAAGGCATAAACCTAATAATGGCAGCATCTTAGTTCAGGAACTTATTGAAAGAAATTTTTACAATATAGCAAAGTATTATAAAACAAAGGATGGCAGAGTATATGTACGCCATAAAAAAGTGCTATTTTATGTTACTGAATGGATAGACGGGGTAGAGTGTGATTTAAATAATATTGATGAAGCTTTAAACTGCGTAAAGCTACTAGCAGAATTTCATGTAGCTGCTAATAGCGTAGATACAAGCAAACTTAGAGTAAAAAACAACCTAATAAATTGGCCTAAAAAATTTAATGCAAGTGTTCAGGATCTTGAAAAATTCCAACGAGTAATAGATAGAAAAAGAATAAAAAGTGAATTTGACTCAATTTACAGCAGTCATATAGATAGCTTCTATTACAGAGGAATGATATCTTTAAACTTTTTAAATACTTCTGATTATTACAGATTGTCAAAAGAAGCCAGCAAAAATAAATCTATCTGTCACGATAGCTTTTATTATCAAAACATCATTAAAAGGGACAGCAGCTACTATATAATAGATTTAGATAGTATAATGATTGATCTCCATGTAAATGACTTAGGTAAGCTCATACGCCGTCTAATGTCCAAGAAAAGCTATCAGTGGGATTTTGAAAAAGCTAGAAGATTAATAGATGCCTATGCCTCTGTAAATAAATTAAGCAAGAGTGAATTAGAAGTAATGCTAGCTTTAATTATTTTTCCTCACAAGTTTTGGAAGCTTGGTAAAAGAAGATATATAAAACATAAAGGATGGGATGAAGCTAAATATATGCGTAAGTTAACTAAGCTCATTAAATACAATGAATTACAAATAAAATTTCTGGAAGATTACTTATCTTTTCTTAAAGAATATCAGTAAAAAATTGACTTCTATGAGCTAAATAATTATACTTATATTTAATATAAATCTAATAATAATTTGCAGCGATGGGGAAAAAGTATGTTTGAATGTGTAGGATTAAATAAAACTAATTTTAATAAACTTTTAGACTTAAATAAGCTTAGACATAATTTTAACAATTTAAATGAAGACTTTATTAAAGTTTATAACAATAGTAACTTTGCTCAACGTATGTTATTAAGAAGAAGAGTGAAACTACTAATAAAAGATTCTAGATACATTGGATATATTTGGGCGGAAATGAATGATAAGAAAAATTGTTCTATAAAAGCACTTAATGTCTTATCATCCAATAATGCTGATACACTAGATTATAGCCCTTATAAAGCTTTAATTAATAACTTAAGAAAGAATACTTTAGTAAATTATTATTGTGAAAGTAATAATTTTAACTCTCAAGTCTTGGAAAATATCGGTTTTACTAAAGGAGAAGGAACACTTATATTAAGCTTCAATGTTGAAGAAAACAAATTAGTGATGCCAGAACACAGCCTGCAATTTGAGACTTTACAAGTGGGGGCAGATGAAGGAAAAAGGTGTCGTATCCAAAATGAAATTTTTAAAAATAATAATAGGTTACCACTGACTATAGATGATATTTATTTTGACGAAGCACAGAGCTATTATGTTGATAAGGGTGCTGTGTTTTTAAAGAAAGATAGTCAATATGTTGGTTATGGACAAATAATAATAGAAGAAAATACACCTGTAATAGTTAACTTTGGAATATTAAAGGAACATAGAGGTAAGGGATATAGTAAAGTTTTTTTAAGTTATTTATTAAAAGTAATAAAGGATGCTGGATTTGACTTTGTAAAAATAAAGGTTAAGAATACTAATAATATAGCTTTAAATTTATATAAAAGAGTGGGTTTCCAGGTTATAGGAGAAATATACAATTGGGAACTAAAAAGATAAGCCCTTGGTTTGATGCCGAAGGCTTATCTTTTTTAAAGTTTGAGAACTACATCATTAAAATTATGTTTAGAACCCTCAAAAACCCCCAAACCTTAATTAAACATATAAGTTAGATTTATTTAAAATACATAAAAATGAATTCTGTTTTTATATATTACTTAATTCTTGTGATAATTTTTATTTTATAATATTTTCAATGGGGATATGAAGTGCTTTAAACTCGAACATTGATTCATATTGAATTTGCTTAAAATAAGCTCTGTCTCCAATACAATCACATCTCATGGAATCCTTTTCTTTTTCAACTAATTGTTCTGAATTTTTAACATCGTACATACAAACTCCTCCTTTTAGGTATAGTTTAACCTAAAAGGAGGAGTTTAGTAGTTTTATTTATTTCCTGTATTAGTAAAATTTAGCAAGAACTTTTCCTAATCTCTTTATACCTTCAACTATTTTTTCTTCAGTCATGCATGAGTAATTCATTCTAAAGAAGTTTGGATGTCCTCCGTTAGGGAAGAATGAACCACCTGGAACATAAGCAACATTGTCTTTTAATGCTTCTTGTAATATTACAGCAGCATCAAGACCTTCTTTTAATTCTATCCAAGTAAATAATCCACCTGTTGGGAAAGTGTATTTTACATCTGCTGGGAAGTATTGTTTAATACTCTCTATCATAAGGTCTCTACGTTTTCCGTAAACTCCTCTAATGCTTTCTATGTGTTTTTCAAGATCATAAGTTTCCATAAATAATGCTGTTGCTCTTTGGTCAAGTGAGCTAGATTGAAGATCAGCACCTTGCTTAACAATTATATACTTTTCTAGTATTTGTGGTGCAGCACATACCCAGCCAATTCTTAATCCAGGGCAGAATGTTTTTGAGAAAGTTCCAAGGTATATTACCCAACCTTCTTTATCAAAACTCTTAATTGATGGGTGTCTTTCTCCATCAAATATTAAGTCGCCATATGGATTATCTTCTATTACTGGAATCTGATATTCAGCAGCAAGCTCAGCTATACGTTTTCTTCTATCATCTGACATAGTTCTTCCAGTTGGGTTTTGGAAATCTGGAATTGTATATATCATTTTAACGTCTGGATTTGCTTTTAATGCTTCTTCTAATAAATCAACTTTCATACCGTTATCATCCATAGGTATTTCTATGAATTGTGGTTGATATGCTTTAAATGCGTTTATTGCTCCTAAGTAGCTTGGGCTTTCGCATATTATTTTATCGCCCTCATTTATAAATACTCTAGCTGAGAACTCAAGTCCTTGTTGTGAACCTGATGTTATAGCTACTTCATCAGCTGTAACATTTACTCCAGCTGGAGCCATTCTTTGTTTAGCAATTATCTCTCTTAAAGGTTTAATACCTTCAGTAGAACCATATTGTAGTGCTAGTCTACCATCTTTTTCTAATACTTTTTGTATAATTTCCTCCATTTCCTTTACTGGAAATAATTCTGGTGCTGGTAATCCTCCAGCAAAAGAAATAATTTCTGGCATTTCAGCAAGCTTTAAAAGTTCTCTGATTTCTGATGCTTTTAAGCCATTAGCTCTTTCTGAAAAACGTACTTCCATAATAAAATCCCTCCGAAAATTATAATTATATTTTAAGGTCTTACAGTATATCTATTCTACAAAAACTCAAAATTTCCTTCTTATCTGTTATGTTAATGAAATTTGAAGCTTGAAAAGATATAAAAAAGTCATTATTCAGATAACTTTGCAAACCTTTTCAAATTCCAGTGAATTGATGTAGAATATCCTCTCCACTTATAATAATACAATTTTTTATTCAATATTTCAATGTTTAATTATATTTTTTATAGAATTTTAAATAAAAGCATTGTTATTTTTTAAACATTCATTAATTTATAGCCCGTAGTAAATGATTTTTATGATTTGTTGTATACCATTCCATATGAATCTTAAGTTCTAAGTTAAGAAAGTTAATAACCCATAACTTTCAGTATTAAATAAATTGCCTAAAAACAATAAAAAATAGATATTCATAAAAAAATATAGTATAATGTAGGATGTCAATATTATAATTTGAATTTAGAGTTATAATATTCATTTTCTATTTTATCTTCTACTGTTAAGGTAAACAGGGAGAGATAGAAAAATTAAAAAAATAAGTTGTATTAGTATGAGGTGAAGCAATTGTATAAAGAACTAGATATGAAAAAAACAAGTAAAAACTTTTTTATAGAAACCTGGGGTTGCCAAATGAATGAAGAAGATTCAGAAAAGCTATCTGGGATGTTGAGAAAGACAGGTTATAAAAGAACTACAGTAAAAGAATTTGCAGACTTAATAATTTTTAATACCTGCTGCGTGAGGGAAAATGCTGAATTAAAGGTATACGGAAACTTAGGAGCGCTAAAAAAGCAAAAAGAAAAGAATCCTGACCTTATTATTGCAGTGTGTGGATGCATGATGCAGCAAGAAGGTATGGCTGAAGCTATAGTTAAGAAATTTCCTTTTGTAGATATAGTATTTGGAACTCATAATGCTTATAAGTTTCTAGAATATCTAAATAGGGTTAAACAAGAGGGAAAATCAGTAGTTGAAGTGCAGGATAAGGAAGATGGAATAGTTGAAGGTCTTCCAATAGATAGAGAAAGTGATGTAAAAGCTTTTGTTACTATAATGTATGGATGTAACAATTTTTGTACTTATTGTATCGTACCTTATGTAAGAGGTAGAGAAAGAAGCAGAAAATTGGAGGACATTAAAAAGGAAATAGAGGATCTAATAGCAAAAGGGTATAAGGAAATTACATTACTTGGTCAAAATGTTAACTCCTATGGTAAAGATTTAGATCCAAAAATTACTTTTGCAGAACTCTTAAGAGAAATAGACAAGATTGAAGGATTAGAAAGGGTTAAGTTTATGACTTCTCACCCTAAGGACTTAACACAGGATGTAATAGATGCAATAGCAGAGTGTAAAACTTTATGCGAATATATACATCTTCCTGTTCAATCTGGTTCAACAAGATTATTAAAGAAAATGAACAGAAGCTATACAAAGGAACAGTACCTAGACTTAGTTCAAAGGATAAGAAAAGCTATTCCTAATGTAGCAATAAGTACTGATATTATAGTTGGTTTCCCTGGAGAAACAGATGAAGATTTTGAAGAAACTCTTAGTCTTGCTAGGGAAGTTCAATACGATTCAGCCTTTACCTTTATTTACTCCAGAAGAAAAGGTACTCCAGCTGACGAAATGGAAGATCAAATTGACGATGCTGTAAAGCATGATAGATTTAATAGATTAGTAGAAGTAATCAACGGTTCTGCTGCTAAGAAGAACAAAGAATACGAGGGTAGAATAGAAGAAGTTTTAATAGAAGGACTAAGTAAGAACGATGAGACAAAATTAATGGGTAGAACTAGAACTGGAAAGCTTGTAAACTTTGCCGGCGATGGAAGCAATATTGGCAAATTAGTAAATGTTAAGATAACAAAAGCTAATTCATTTTCATTAATAGGAGAACAGGTTTAACATAATTGGGAATCGGGAATGGAAAATTCTCATTCCCAATTAATTTTTAAGGAGGTATAAAAGTGGCTTTAACTCCAATGATGCAGCAGTATTTAGAAGTAAAAGAGGACTGCAGAGATTGTATATTATTTTTTAGACTAGGTGACTTTTATGAAATGTTCTTTGAAGATGCAGAAATAGCCTCAAAGGAACTGGAGCTTGTACTTACAGGAAGAGAGTGCGGGTTAGACAAAAGGGCGCCTATGTGTGGAATTCCCTTTCATGCAGCTAATTCTTATATAAGTAGATTAGTTAATAAAGGTTATAAGATTGCCATTTGTGAACAATTAGAAGATCCTAGTGCTTCAAAAGGAATAGTTAGAAGAGGTATTGTAAAAGTTATTACTCCAGGAACCTATACAGATTCATCTTTTCTAGAGGAAAATAAGAATAATTATATAATGAGCTTATATATGGAAAAAGAAAAAAACATGACTGCTTTATGCTTTGCAGATGTTTCCACAGGAGATTTTAATTGCACAGAAACTTCTTTTGATTTGTCTGTTGTATTAGATGAAATATCTAAGTATTCTCCAAAGGAGATTCTAATTCAAGAAAATCTTGATGATGAGATAATTGAAAGTATAAAGGAAAGAATTCAAGTTACCTTTTCTAGATTAGGGGAAGAATTTTTCCTAGCAAAAACTGAAGAAGTGATAGCTAAGCAATTTGCTAATGTAAAAACTAATGAGTATAGTGCAATTTTATTAAAGTGCTGTGGCGGACTTTTAAAATATGTAATGGAAACTCAAAAGACTTCTCTAAATCATATCAATGAGTTTAATTATTATAGTATAGTAGACTACTTAAGCATAGATAGTAACTCTAGAAGAAATTTAGAACTTACTGAGAGCTTAAGGGAAAAGAGTAAAAAAGGATCTCTTTTATGGGTTATGGATAAGACTAATACAGCTATGGGCGGAAGACAGCTAAGAAAGTGGATAGAGCAGCCGCTGATAGATAAAACCTCAATACAAAAGAGGTTAGATTCGGTAGAAGAAATTCTAAGCAATATGTCTATTCATGAGGATCTGAAAGATGCTTTAAAAGAAATATACGACATAGAAAGGTTAGTTGGAAAGATATCCTCTAAAAGTGTTAATGCTAAAGAACTAATATTTCTTAAAAACTCTATTGAAAAAATTCCGTATGTGAAAAATATTTTAGGGTTTTTTCAAAGCGGCTTGATGGCAGATATGTATGAAAATCTAGATGAGCTGCAAGATATATATAAACTCCTTGATGAAGCTATATTAGAAAGTCCTTCTATATCTGTAAAAGAAGGAAACATAATAAAAGAAGGCTATAATAAAGAAGTAGATGAGTTTAAAATTGCTAAAGCCCACGGAAAAGAGTGGATTGCTTCTCTAGAGAATAGCGAAAGAGAAATAACTGGCATAAAGTCCCTTAAGGTGGGATATAATAAGGTATTTGGTTACTATATTGAAATAACCAAGTCTAATCTAAATTCTATACCAGAGGGAAGATATATAAGAAAGCAAACTTTAGCCAATGCGGAAAGATTTATTACTCCTGAATTGAAGGAAATGGAAGAAAAGATATTAGGTGCGGAAGAGAAACTAATAAATTTAGAGTATGAGATTTTTGTTCAGGTAAGGGAAGAAGTTGAAAAACACGTTGACAGAATGCAAAAAACTGCAAAAACTATAGCCGAATTAGACTGTCTAAGTTCCTTAGCTGTCATAGCTTTAGAAAATAATTATTGTAAGCCTAAAATAACAAATAATGAAGAGGTTTGTATAGAAGAGGGAAGACATCCTGTAGTGGAAAAGATTATCCCATCAGGGAGTTTTGTTTCTAATAATATAAATATAAACGCATCAGATGAGCAATTATTAGTTATAACCGGCCCTAATATGGCAGGTAAATCTACTTATATGAGGCAGGTAGCTTTAATTGTTATTATGGCACAAATAGGAAGCTTTGTACCAGCTAAAGCTGCAAAGATTTCAGTATGTGATAAAATATTTACAAGAATAGGGGCTTCTGACGATTTAGCTTCTGGTAAAAGTACTTTTATGGTAGAAATGTGGGAAGTATCAAATATATTAAAAAACGCCACTAATAAAAGTTTAATTCTATTAGACGAAGTAGGAAGAGGCACTAGTACTTATGATGGTTTAAGTATCGCTTGGGCTGTTGTAGAGTATATATGCAATAATAAAAGACTTAAGTGTAAAACCCTCTTTGCAACCCATTATCACGAACTGACAAAGTTGGAAGGGATCCTAGAAGGGGTTAAAAACTACTCTGTATCTGTAAAAGAAATAGGAAGTGATATAGTTTTCCTACGTAAAATTATAAGAGGGGGAGCGGATCAATCCTACGGTATAGAGGTTGCAAAGCTTGCTGGATTACCAGATGAAGTAATAAGAAGGGCTAAGGATATTTTAAATAGAATAGAAAACGAAAGTGCAAATGACATTAACATTGACCAATTCACAAAGACTAATACACCTATAACTAAAGAGGATAGCAATTGTGATTTATATTTAAATAGAGATGCAGCTATAAGTGTCAATGAGCAAGAAGATTCAAAAGAAAAGGAAATAGCACTAGATAAATTAGAAGATTCCCAATCGATATCTTTAGACCAAGTAAAAAAAGATAGCTTAATAAATAAAGAAAAACTAATGTCTTTAGATACTAATTTTGAAGAAAAGAAAAAAGCAGCAGATACAAATTTATCGTTACAGATGGATTTTGGCGATATTGAAAAGGAAAACCTTATAAAGGAAATTACAAACATTGATATATTAAACATGACTCCTATGGATGGATTCAATAAACTTTATGAATTAATAAAAAGAGCAAAAACACTTTAAGAGTTATTGATTAATAGTTAAAGATTAGGAACAAATTTACGTTTCTAATCTTCGCTATTAACTTGTTTAGGAGGTGATACTTTGAAAAAGAGAATAAATGTACTGGGTATTGAAACTTCAAATAAAATAGCAGCTGGTGAAGTTGTTGAACGTCCTTACTCTGTAGTAAAAGAACTAGTAGAAAATAGTATAGATTCTCATGCTAAAAATATTACTGTAGAGATTATAGAAGGAGGTCAAAAAAGCATAAAGATTATTGACGACGGAGAAGGAATTCATCCTGATGACGTTGAAAAGGCCTTTATGCCCCACGCCACCAGTAAGATAAGCAATATAGATGACGTCTATAACATAAACACTATGGGATTCCGTGGAGAGGCCTTAGCAAGTATTGCAGCGGTATCTAATACAGTGTTAAAAAGTAGAATTGAAGAATTTGACTATGGTAAGGAAATATCTATAAGTGGCGGAAAAACAGATTACATTAGGGAGGCTGGCTCTAATGTAGGGACTACTATAGAAGTAAGGGATTTATTTTATAATGTTCCTGCAAGGCTAAAATTTTTGAAATCCTCCAGCAGAGAAGCTGCTTATATATCAGATATTTTGAACAGACTTGCTCTAGCTAATCCGGAAGTGTCTTTTAAGCTTTTAAATAATAACAAGAAGACTCTTAATACCTATGGCACAGGTAAATTATTAGATGTTATAAGAAGCGTATATGGTAAGACAATAGCAGAAAATATAATAGCCTTTGAAGGTCACAGTGATATTGCTTCCGTTCATGGATACATCGGAAACTCTGAAATAAGCAGAGGAAGCAGAAATAATCAAAGTATATTTGTAAATAAAAGATATATAAAAAATAAACTTATTACTGCTGCAGTAGAAAATGCATTTAAATCTTTTTTAACTGTTAATAAGTTTCCTTTCTTTATAGTTTTTTTGGACATTTTTCCAGAGTATACAGATATAAATGTTCATCCAACTAAATCTGAAGTTAAATTTAGAGATGACAGAGAGATTTTTAAACTTACTTTTAATGCCATTCATGAAGCTTTACGTAATTACTTAAAGGATTCCTTCAGCATACCTGTAGAAGAAGAAAGTATTGCTTTAAAAAAGGAAGAAGATAAGACTGAAATGCAAAGAATTCAACTTCCCATTGACTTAAATTCTTTCAGTGAAAGTGATTATAAAAGTGTAGAATATGGCAATACTAAAAGTTGTGAGATTACTAATGTTCCCTATAATACTGCGGAAGATATACATACTAATGAAAATTTAGTTCAAAAGGACTATTTTAACAAACATATACTTAAAGAATCGGCAGATTGCCCTAATGAAGAATACAAAACTGTGCCGGAAGATACAAAGGAAATAGAGTCAGCAGGAAAACACATAATACCTAGTGAGGATAAAACAGCTAAATTTCCGTCGCTAAAAGTTATAGGACAGTTTCATAGTACTTATATCTTGGCAGAATTTATGGATAACTTATATCTTATAGATCAGCACGCAGCACATGAAAAAATTTTATTTGAAAAATATAAAAAAAGCATTAAAGAAAATAATGTTATCTCTCAGGTTCTAATGACCCCAATGGTTATGGAACTCTCACCAGAAGACTTTGATATATTTAAAGAAAACAATGAAACTTTTACAAAAGTTGGATTTGATATTAATGTTTTTGGCGATAATACAATTAGCATAAGGGAAGTACCTCTTATACTAGGAAAGCCAGATGTAAAGAATTTATTTACAAATTTATTGGAAAATCTAAAAAATCTAGGATCTGGAGAAACTTGGGAGGTAAAATATAATACTATAGCTAAACGTGCCTGTAAGTCTGCAGTAAAGGCAAATGATAACCTTTCAATAATTGAAATGAAGTCATTGATTGAAGACTTAAGATATATTGATGATCCTTTTACCTGTCCTCATGGAAGACCGACTATAATTAAATTTACTTTAAATGAACTAGAAAAAAAATTCAAGAGAATACAGTAGTAAAAGGGGGATATTATGATAGACTTATTTATACTTGCAGGGCCTACCGCTGTGGGAAAAACTGATATATCTATTAAATTAGCTGAAAAATTAAAAGGCGAAATAATATCAGCAGATTCCATGCAAATATATAAATATATGGATATAGGTTCTGCTAAAATAACTAACGCTGAAATGAAAGGGATACCCCATCATTTGATTGATATAGTGGAGCCTCATGAGACCTTTAATGTATCTGAGTACAAAAAAATGGCTAGAGAAATTATTGAAGATATTAATAATAGAGAAAGACTTCCTATGCTAGTAGGAGGTACAGGGCTATATATTAATTCACTTATATATAATTATGACTTTACCGAAGCAGAGAATGATGAAGAATATAGATCTTATCTTCAAGATATAGCTAAAAGTAAGGGAAAAGAATACGTTCATAACTTATTAAAAGACATAGACCCTGAATCTTTTGAAAGGTTGTATCCAAATGATTTAAAGAGAGTTATTAGAGCTTTGGAGGTTTTTAAACTTACAGGGAAAACTATTTCTCATTATAATGCCAATAATGATATTTTTAATATACCTTATAGAGTTCATTACTTTGTCCTAACAATGGATAGAGAGAAGTTATATGAAAGAATAAATAAAAGAGTGGACATAATGATGGATAGAGGACTTATAGATGAAGTTGTAAAACTAAAATCTATGGGATATACTGCTGATATGCAATCTATGAAGGGAATAGGTTATAAGGAAATATTATATTACTTAGATGGCCAAATATCCTTAGATGAAGCTATTTATCTAATTAAAAAAGGAAGCAGAAATTATGCTAAAAGACAACTAACTTGGTTTAGAAAGGATGATAGAGTTACTTGGGTTGATAAGGATAAGTTTAATAGTGATGATGATATTGTAGACAGCATAATAAGTAAATTTAACCTTATTAAAGAAAAAAGTTATTAATTTTTATAATCCAATAGATTTATAGCTTTTCTATAGGGGTTTATGGACGAATTTTAATTGGATTTATAAAACAGATAAATTTTTTATAAAAATTAAAAGGAATTTTATAATATTTATAGAATACTATAAAATAAAAACTGCGGAGGGTGAGGTATATGAGCAAAACAGCCAACAATTTACAGGATATATTTCTAAATGGGGCGAGAAAAGGCAAAACGCCAGTTACTATACACTTAACTAATGGCTTCCAAATTAAAGGTAATGTTAAAGGCTTTGATAGCTTTACAGTAGTTCTTGATTGTGATGGAAAACAGATGATGATATATAAACATGCAATCTCCACTATAACACCTTTAAAACCAGTATTATTCAATAATGCTCCTGAGGGAGAAGTATAAGAATAGGCGAATAATTGCCTATTCTTTTTTTATGTGTTATTATAATCAATGGCATAAAGTTTAAAGCAAATCTGGATTATATTTATATATTAATCCAATTCCTATAAAATAAATACTTGGTTGACTGGAGGTCTATAAAATGATTAATTTAACAAAAGAATATCTGGAAAAAGCTTATGGAATAAATGAAAAGGTAATCAATCTTTATGAACAAGCTTTAGAAGATGTGAAGGGTGAATTTGCAGCGTATGATGAAATAAGAGAATATAACCAACTAAAGGTTTTAAACGCTTTTCAAGAAGAAAGAATAAGTGATTCTCATTTTACCAATTCTTCTGGTTACGGATATGGGGATATAGGAAGAGATGCCTTAGATAAGGTATATGCAAGAATATTTAATTGTGAAAGCGCTCTTGTAAGACCTCATTTTGTAAATGGTACTCATGCCTTAGGAACAGCCTTATTTGGTAACCTGAGACCAGGGGATACTATGATATCTGTTTGCGGAACACCCTATGATACTTTACATAATGTAATAGGAATAAGCGATAAGAAAAATATAGGTTCTTTAAAGGAATATGGAGTAAACTATAAGCAGGTAGACCTAACCCCTGAAGGCAATATAAACTTCGACAAAATAAAAGGAGAACTAGAAAAAGATGCTAGCATAAAGTTAGTGCATATTCAAAGATCTACTGGATACGGCTGGAGAAAGTCTTTACTAATATCTGAAATTAAAGAAATAATAGACTTTGTAAAAAATATTAAGTCGGAAATAATTTGCTTTGTTGATAACTGTTATGGTGAATTCATAGATACAATGGAGCCTACAGATGTTGGAGCAGATCTAGTAGCCGGTTCCTTGATTAAAAATATTGGTGGAGGAATAGCACCAACAGGGGGATATATAGCAGGTAAAGAAGAGTATGTTACTCAAGCTTCTTACAGGCTAACTGTACCGGGAATAGGGGGAGAATGCGGCTCTACCTTTGGAGTTATGCGACTCTTGTATCAAGGTTTATTTTTTGCTCCTCATGTAGCTATTGAAGCAGTAAAAGGGGCATTATTCTGTGCTAGAATAATGGAACTTGCAGGTTTTGAAGTACTTCCATCATATACGGATAAAAGAAGTGATATAATTCAAGCTATTAAGTTCAATGATAAAGAGAAACTAATTAACTTTTGTAAGGGAATACAGCTAGGTTCCCCAATTGATTCCTTTGTTCAGTGTGAACCTTGGGATATGCCTGGTTATACAGATCAGGTAATAATGGCTGCAGGAGCCTTCGTTCAAGGCGCTTCAATAGAGTTATCTGCAGATGCGCCTATAAGAGAACCTTATATTGCATATCTACAAGGAGGACTTACCTTTGACCATGCAAAAATAGGAATCTTAATAGCATTATCGAAAACTATACAATAGTGAGTTTGATGGATATAATTTAAGTAATAAATAATGAAGAGATAAATAAATTTTTATTTCTAAAGGGGCTACATTAGTAAATACTTGTCTAAAAGAGGTGAAGACATAGATAGTTTTAATTCTTTTCTATATCTTCACCTCTTTTAGTTTTTTAGTAATTAAATTAATACTGTCTATATACTCCTACTAGCTTTCCTACTATTTCGCAATTATCTACTATAATAGGAGACATAGTTTTGTTTTCTGCTTGAAGTCTTATATAATTTTCTTCTTTAAAAAATCTTTTAAGGGTAGCCTCATTCTCTATTAAAGCCACAACTATATCTCCGTTATCAGCAGAGTTTACTTTCTCAATTATAGAAAAATCCCCGTCTAGAATACCAGCATCAATCATACTTTCTCCGCTTACCTTTAGTATAAAAAGATCTTTATTACTTCTTATATAATCTACTGCTAAAGGAAAAGTACCTTCGATATTCTCTACTGCCAAAATAGGAAGTCCTGCTGTAATTGTACCGATTATGGGAACATTTATCATTTCCTTTTTATTTAATGAGTTTTCAATTACTTCTATAGTTCTTGGTTTGGTAGGGTCCTTCCTTATCAGACCTTTTTTTTCTAATCTTTCTAGATGTCCATGGACTGTAGAAGTAGACTTTAAGCCTACAGCTGCGCATATTTCTCTAACTGAAGGAGGGTAACCCTTGTCTCTAATTTGATTTTTTATGAACTCATAAATTTCCATTTGTTTAGTATTTTTGTGTTCAGCCATATAAAACACCTCTCTATGTTAATTATTAAAATTATACCATATAAAAGAACAAATATCAAACTTATGTTCTATTATAACTTACATCTTGAAAATGCAACTTTAATTGTAGAAAAAAATTAACAAAACCCTTGGGAATTATAAATTTATTATGTATAATAGTATTTAGACTTTTAATTTTTTCTTATTAGGACTAAATTTAAGTAATTCTAGTAAAAGAAAAAAGATAATATGTTAAGAGTTATTAAGCTAGAAAGGGAGCAGCTATGAATAGAGATTATTGTATTTTTAAAGCAAGTAAGAAATGTGATAACTGTGGTGAATGCGAAATTTGTGATCTAAATAGGAGTAAGAAGTGTAATAACTGTGGCAAGTGCATGCAGCTAGAAGGTTATGATATAAAATCTATTAAGATCGATGAAATTATAGAAGATGAAGAAGAAGTTAAAGAATACGAAAAAGAAATAACTAATGATAGTAATTCAAAAATTACAAGTGAAAATCATTATCAATTTTCTGAAGGGGACTCTGAAAGTGGTAGGGGAGAGGTTTCTGATGATGCAGAGGAAACTGCCTACATAGATGATGATTATGTTAACAGTGATTATGATGAGTATACCTATGACGATACAGATGATATTGATGAAAATTTAGTTTTCATTGATGACGTTGAAGGCTTAAGCGAAATTCTAGAAGATGACGGAAGATTAAGCGAGTTAACTTACGAGGAGTTTCCTGGAGTGCTTAGATTTAAAACAGAAAAAGATTTTAGAAAGTAACTTTGATAAAGCTTCAACTATAGGTAACATCTATAGTTGAAGCTTTATTTTTAATCTGTATTTTCATCACTTAAAGGGTTAGAATTTACAGCTTGTCTCAACTTTTCGTCATCAACATGGGTATAAATTTGTGTTGTAGATACATTCTCATGACCCAGTATTTGTTGGAGGCTTCTTATATCTACATTTCCATACTTATACATAAGTGTAGCAGCAGTGTGTCGAAGCTTATGAGGAGTATACTTATCTGTATCTAATCCAGCAGCACTAAGATATTTTTTCAGCATGACTTCTACTGATCTTTTACTGATTCTTGTGTTATTTTTGCTAATAAAAAGTGCGTCTTTATCTATTATCTTATCTATGTTTTTATGACGAACTATAAGGTAGTTATCTATAGCTTTTATACAGGCATTATTTAAATAAACCGTTCGTTCCTTATTTCCTTTTCCTACAACTGTCAAAATGTCCTTTTTAATATTAGAAATATTAATTCCACATAACTCAGACAGTCTAAGGCCGCAGTTTAGAAATAGAGTTATCATACAGTAGTCTCTTTCTTTATTTTTGCCCTCAATAGCCTTTAAGAGAGATTTACTTTCATCTAAAGTTAGATATGTAGGATTTCTCTTGCTTATCTTAGGAGACTCTAAATCTATAGCAGGGTTTTCATCTATAATCTTAGCCTTGCCGCTTAAAAATTTAAAGAAAGACTTTAAAGTAGCTACCTTTCTAGCTCTGGCGTAGGCACTATTAGATCTGTATTTCTCTGTAAAGGATAAAAAAGCATATAAATCCGATAGTTTTAATTTTCTTATAACATATTCGTCTATATCATATATAGGTATCTCCTCAAAATCTAGATTATCATCATAGGGTATTCCTTTATACATTTTTATAAATCTAAAAAACATAGTCAAATCAACCTTGTAGGCCTTTAATGTATTTTCAGATTTACCTTTTATTGTTTCTAAATAATTTAAAAAGTTTGTTACCTGTTCCGGTAAGTCATTATTTCTTATTCCTTTAATATCATATTTCATATTATTATATTCCTTCCAATTCCCTAGTTATTTCATTAAATAAATTCATCAATTCATGATTTATCTCTTTTTCATCATTAAGATTTTGGTGCTTTACTAACAACAATTTATAACCCATCTTTTCTGCTGTAACTCTTTTGGTTTTGTCTAGTTCCTCCTCATTACCTTCAAGTTCTACAAAGTCAATTAAAAATTTCTTAAACACAGTATTTTTAGCTACTATTATAGGAATAGCTTTTTCAGAGTTTATAACTCCTAAGGCGTCTATTCCGACTATTACTTCATAATTGTTAAATCTCTCCACTAGCAATCTATTTAACTCTACCGTGATATAATTCCTCACCTTATCCTTTACCTCTATTTTGGATGTTGCAGTTCCTTTAGAAGGGGATTTGACAGTTTTATAATCTCTTTTTGTTACTGCAATTTGTTGAGCTTCCTTTAACGTTCTATTTAATCCTAATTCTTTTAACCATATCTGAACAGTACGAATTCCAACATCATAAATTTTAGCTATATCTGTGGTGCTAACGGAGTATTTTTCTAACAAAATATATAAATCTTTTATTATATACTCGTAACCACGACGAACACCTAAGGATTCGTAATTATTATATATTTTAATTAATCTTTCTTCATCTTTAGGGGTTAGGCTAATAGATAACATCTTGTTAATGTTATCATCGTACTTAAAATGTTTATACCTAAATGTTATGGTTCTACCTCTAGTCATAAAAAACCTCCTTAATATGCCTCAAGCCTTGATTTCATTATACTATATTCGTTCGTGAATTACAATACGCGAAGTTTAAGAAATGTGTATTTAGCGAATATAAATTTATATATGATTTATTTAGATTAATAAGATTTAGTTATATGTATATTATTAGTACTTATAAGTTATTTATATATAAACAAATAGGATTGTATTTGAATTCCTATTAAAATAGTCCTTAAGGTAATATGTGTCCTGTAAGTATAATTATATTATATATTTATAATAGTCATCTACTACTATCTTTGTATAAAGTTTCAATTGAGAATATTATCAATTACATGAATAAAATTTAAAACAATAAGTTAACTTGCTGCTATATAACAATACGGTATAAATTCTCTTTTAAATTACACATAAATCTGTAACTGCTCTGTAATCATCCCCTCTTATCCCCTAAACAGAAGGGGTTTGTAGATATTTAGTAGCAAAAATTACTTTTATTAACATTTTCAAATTCTGTTTTATTTATAAATTTTATCAATAAAAAAAGCTCAATCGCATTTCTCTATGTTATAAAGTTTTTGCAGCGTAATTTTTCAACAAAATCCACATGGTTAATAAATACAATATAGTTATAATATTACTAACTGCTATTTTGAATAATTTTTTGATAACAAGGTAAAATATACTAATGTGGTTATAAATTATTTTACATTAGCTAAAGGAGATTTTTTAATGAAAGTCGGAATACCTAAAGGATTACTATATTACAAATACTATCCCTTCTTTGAAACCTTTTTCACCGAATTAGGTGCAGAGATAATTGCATCTCCAGATACCAATAAAGAAATATTAGATATAGGTGTTAAGCATTCCGTAGATGAAGCTTGCCTTCCTGTTAAGGTTTTTCACGGACATGTTGCTTCAATTAAGGATAAATGTGATATTATATTTATTCCCAGGATAATGCAATTAGACACAAGAGAATTTATATGTCCTAAGTTTTGTGGTTTACCTGAAATGGTACTAAATAGCATATCGGATATGCCTAAAGCAATTATCTATCCCATATACGCTTCCACAGAAAAAGAATTAAAAAAATGGGTTAAAACTACAGGAAAATTATTTACAAAAAATCTTACAACTATTGAAAAGGCCTATAGATCTGCAATTGACGCACAAAAAAATTACAAATGTGGTATAAGGGATAATGGATACAACTTAAATGTAGCCTTAGTTGGTCATCCCTATAATATCTATGATAATTTTACAAATATGAATGTAGTTAAAAAGTTAAACAAATTAGGTATAGGAGTAATAACAGAAGAGAATATCGACAGTTGTATTATAAAAAATCAAGTTAAAGATTTATTTAAGAGACCCTTTTGGACTTTTGCTAAAAACTCTTATGGTTTCTCTACCTACCTTGCAGAAAATAGGAAAATCGACGGATTGGTGTATATGTCTTCCTTTTCCTGTGGCATAGATTCTGTTGTAATTGAATTAATCAAAGACAGATTGGGAAGTTTTCCGGTCTTAATTTTAAAAATAGATGAACATACCGGAGAAGCTGGCTTTGATACAAGACTAGAGGCCTTTGCAGATATGTTAGAAAGGAGATGTGGATAAGATGAAAATAACCTTTCCTCACCTTGGAAATACCTGTTTTGCTGCAAAAGCCATATTCGATGGTCTTGGTGTAGACTATATAATACCTCCTGCAAGTAATAGAGAGGCTTTAGAAACCGGTTCCCTTTATTCGCCAGAAGAAATGTGTCTTCCCTTCAAAATAATGATAGGTAACTATGTAAAAAGTATAGAACAAGGTGCAGATACTATTTTAATTGTTGGCAGTTGTGGCCCTTGTAGATTTGGCGAATACTGCGAACTACAGATGAATATATTGAAAAGGTTAGGTCATAATTTAGACTTTATAGTTTTAGATCAACCAAAGGATATTGGAATCAAGGAGTTATTTAACAGAATAGAAAAAATTACTTCTAGAAGCCAAAAGTCTTCTGTAGAAAAATTTCAAGTACTACATAACGCAATTAAGGTCATTAATTTAATAGATAAAATAGAAGAAAAGGCAAGATTTCTTGCTGGATATGAGGTAAATAAGGGAGATTGCAAAAGATTATTAAATAGATGTAAAAGCGAAGCCTTTAGTTATAGTAATCCAGCTGCTATGATAAATCATTTTAAAAACTACGAAAAGCTTCTTAATGATATAGAAATAGATAAGAAGAAGGACCCGATTAAAATAGCTATTATAGGCGAAATATATACTATAATCGAACCCTTCTCTAACCTATATATAGAAGATAAGCTTATGGATTACGGTGTTTCATCTAAAAGGCATCTTTCCCCTAGTTGGTGGTTTAAGAATACAACCTTATCCACCATTAAAATGCAGTCTTTAGATATTAGAAGAGCATCTAAGGATTATCTACCGCTTTATATTGGAGGTCATGCTAGAGAGTGTATAGGAGAAGCAGTTTTAGCTCAAGAAAAAGGCTTTGATGGAGCAATTCAAATATTCCCTATGGGCTGTATGCCTGAAATTGTATGCAAGTCTATATTGCCATCAATATCAAGAGACAAAGACTTTCCCATACTAACTTTAGTTGTAGATGAAATGACCGGGGAAGCTGGATACATAACCAGAATAGAAGCTTTTTTAGACTTACTTGAAAGGAGAAAAGACAATGTACTATATGGGAGTTGATGTTGGTTCTGTCAGTACTGATATTGTGTTATTAGATAAGGATATGAAGGTAGTGGAGTCCTTATATTTAAGAACAAAAGGCAGACCAATAAATGCAATTCAAGAAGGTTTTAAAATATTAAAAGATAAATATAAAAATGATGAAATTATAGCAGTGGGAACTACCGGAAGCGGCCGTCAAATATGCTCTACCATAATTGGCGCTGATGTAGTAAAAAATGAAATTACTGCTCACGCTGTTGCAGCTCTAAATACACAAAATACAGTAAGAACTATTATAGAAATTGGAGGTCAAGACTCCAAGATTATCTTATTAGAAGAAGGAATAGTTACAGATTTTGCTATGAATACCGTATGTGCTGCCGGTACAGGATCATTTTTAGATAGGCAGGCAGAAAGACTTGAAATACCTATAGAAGACTTTGGCGACTACGCATTAAAATCTACAAATCCAGTGAGAATCGCTGGCAGATGCGCCGTTTTTGCTGAATCAGATATGATACATAAGCAACAATTAGGATATAGTGATAAAGATATAATTCGAGGTCTCTGTGAAGCTTTAGTAAGAAATTATCTTAATAATGTAGCAAAGGGAAAAGAAATTAAATCGGAGATATTTTTTCAAGGAGGTGTAGCCGCTAACATAGGTATGAAGGTAGCCTTTGAAAACGCACTAGGATGCGAAGTTACAATTCCTCCAAACTATAAAGTTATGGGGGCAATAGGCTCCGCTATTTTAGCAAAAGAAAAATTAGAAAAAACAGGCAAATTAACTAATTTCAAAGGGTTTGACTTAGCAGATACAAACTTTAACTCTAAGAGCTTTGAATGCGAAGGATGCCCTAATAGATGTGAGGTAGTAAAAATACTCGGCAGCAATACTACTATAGGCTTTTTTGGCGATAAATGTGGTAAATGGAGTGGCAATGTGGCTGTATAACAGCTCTTTAAAAATGTAGCTTAAAAAACTATTTTTGAAGTATATATATCTATGCTTCTAGCTAAATATTTGTATAGTGAAGACTAAGAAATCTCCTTACCTGCTCTATAACACTAAAGAATTTAGCAGAAATGGTACAGATATATATACTTCTAAACACATATTCCTAAAACGCTTGTCTATCACTAGACATTGTAGATAACATCCTATAAACACTTAGTAGGATTGGTAAAAGAACAGGAAACTCCTACCATGCATTTCCCGCATACATCCGCCGGACCTAATCTATTATAAAGCTTATCGTTATATAAACACATTTCAAAGCATTTATGCCTATCAAAGCTATCTAGCTTTAATGCCTCATTTACACATCTTTTAACACAGCCACCGCAGCTGCCGTTATATTTATATAAACAAGACTCCTTTTCTTTCCGTTCTGTCTTTTCAACTTCTAGACTAGTTATTATAGTTCCAAATCTACCACAGCATCCTTTATTAGTAATAAGCATATTATTTACTCCAAAAGTTCCCAATCCAGAAATATAGGCAGCATGCCTATGAGACCAATCATTAATTAATTTATCATAATCGAAATTTATGGATAAAGGTACGCCAATAGTATCATACCCTTTTCCTTCTAGCTCTTCCTTAATGTATTCATTTAGACTCAAAATTAACTTGTTCGTTTCAACATATGCCTTAGCCCAAAATTCTGAACTTTCTCTCCCCTTTATATTACTAAGGACAATGTCTTTATTAAAAGGAATGAAATAAGTGATAACGGTTTTTCCATTCTGCAGGAAATCCTCTGGCAGTTTGTGATTCTCCCCTATAACTTTTTTTAATTCAAAGAACATGCTATCTTTTGCATCTGCAAAGCTAACTAAAGGTTCCTCCCATTGTATCTCTAACCTATTGTCCAAAGAGTAACTTCTTACATAATTTTTAATAAGATTTTCAACTAAGTTCTTCATTTTTATCCCCCTCATAAAATAAAACATATAATAAAAGATAACCTTTTACTTAGTTATAACATAATATCCAATTAATTTCTATAGCACTGTTATTACAGAGAATATGATAAAAAATCATATATATGAGCAAAATAGTATTAGAAAGGAGGCGATTTCCTGATTTAGTTGTTCTATAAACCAAAGGATAACAAATATAAAATTTATATAGTACAACGAACCAGGTTTCTTATATGCCACAGGGACGAAAAACTTCAAAAGACGATATGATTTTATCTTCTCCATCAATTACAGAGTCTTTAGGCAATACTACTTCCGCTGGATTAACTGATGGGCTAACTGGTGATAAACCTTTACTACCAAACTATATTAACTCTGAAGATTCATCTAATCCTAATAGGGAGACTAAAATAAAAACTAAAACTAAGAAACTGTAATCTTTTATCAGGCACGTAGTATAACTATGTGCCTTTTAGTATGTTGTAAAATCTTACAATAAATTTATAAATATTATACACTTTCTTTACATTTCCAACATAGAATATGATAGTAAATAATTTTACGGAGAGAATTATGTATATATTTAGGCAAAGTAATTATTCTAGAACGGCTGCCGTTAACTATGCTGTCACCTATGCCCTTAAGCCTAATCCAGCATATAGATACTTTCCTTTAATAAATGACACAAGCGGTGACTGTGCTAACTTTGTATCACAATGTCTTAGAGCTGGAGGGGCTCCTATGAATTTTACTTCCAGGAGTCCATGGTGGTATAGAGCAAATAGTAATAATAACGTAAAAGACGATACCTGGTCCATCTCCTGGGCAGTAGCACATTCTCTATACTGGACTTTAAAGATTAATGAACAGTCAAGATTGCAAGGTCCTAAAGGAAGAGAAGTGTCTAGTATCGGAGAATTAGAATTAGGTGATTTAATGTTTTTTGAGGACAACAACGGCAAGATATTTCACTCTGCTATAGTTACAGGATTTTCAAATAAGGTACCTTTAATATCCCATCACTCCTTTGAAGCTTTAAACATACCTTATACTAGAACCTGGGGTGCAAAAAAAATACACTTTTTAAAAATAACTATTTAAAGGTGACTTATATACTTATTAAAATGCCCTAGATTTAAGAGTTCCTTTAGACTTCATTAAATCTAGGGCAGTGTTTTTTATTTCATAGAGGTTATTTATTAAGCCACAGCATTTGTTACAGGCTACCTTTGGGGTCTATACCTATAATAGTAATTACTTACTATGGGAGTTGATATGTAAAAATCCTCTCCTTCTAAATCAACGGCAGCTCTTTCGTCGGTTTTGTTATCCTCTCCATTTACCAATTTACTATTATCATTATACTTTTTTTCTCTTTCCATAATATACTCCTTCCTCTTTCTTAGAATCCTTATGTAGGCAATTAATCTATTCATATATATTATTTACATAAAGAATATTATATATGAATAGATCTGGTTATATATGAAAAAAGATGGCCAGAAAGCCATCTTATTATAATCAAATTATTTAGAATAAAATTCTAGTATCTTAGAAAACTTAACTTCTACAGGAATTTCATCCTTTTGAGGCATTCTAACAAGTTTTCCAGAAAAACTGTTTTTATCCTTTTCCAAATATCCTAAAACATTTTCTATGATAGTAAAATTATCTGTAAACAATTGATTTTTTCTTGATTTTTCTCTTAAACTTATAGTGCTCCCTATACTTACTCTAAAGGAAGGTATGTTTACTTTTTCACCATCTACTAAAACATGATTATGAACTACCATTTGTCTTGCTTGTCTTAAAGTAGAAGCAAAACCTAGTCTATATACAAGATTATCTAATCTTCTTTCTAAGCTTTGAATTAAAACCTCATCTGAACTTTTCTTGGATTTTAAAGCTTCATATATATATCTTTTGAATTGTTTCTCCAGGACTCCATAATAAGCCTTCAATTTTTGCTTTTCTAATAGTTGTTCCCCATACTCAGAAAGCTTTTTGTGAGGTTTAACTCCCCTTTTCAAAGCTTTTGGATGATTAAATACATTTACACCTAGATGTCTTGCTACTTTAAATCTAGGTCCCATTGGTCTCGCCATTTTATTCCTCCTAAAATATTATACTGCGATAATATTTAGCGCCAGACAGCCTATAATTATAGTAGCATAAAACTATAACTTTGTAAATGATAATATATATCAAATGAGGTTTGTTATCACAATTTGCAGCTAATCATTATTATAAAGTGTTCTTTAACAATTTCTTTATTACTACTATTCTTAACAATAAAAAATATATCAATTACTACACCTAGCAATATCCATAAAATTGACATACTAAATACACTAGTGATGAAAGTTAATATATGTCTTATTGTTTCTAATTTAATATGAATAAAATATAAAGAGCTCAGCACTCCAACAGGCAGCCATAAATCTAAAATTCCAATCATTATTTTAAAATAATTTAGCAGTACTCTTTTCGCTTTAATAGTTCTTTCATACAAACACTTCATAAACTTCCACTTATAAATTTGCGATACTACTTGAGTACATGTGAAAATTGCAAATAAAAATATAAAATGAAAAATAAGTTCTCTAGTCTTACATAGATTTTTTTTAGCTATAAACTCAACCATTATAAATATTGTAATAATTACTGAAGATAACATAATGTGCTTAGAGTCTAGTAGGTATTTTAGCATTCCCTTTTTTCTTGCTTCACACCATTCATTATAATCATAATTCATATATACCTCCTCCACCCATTTCAGAGTTTAATAATATTACTACTACCTATGTTTGAGTAAACTCCATCCCCTTTAAAAGATGCTGTTTCTTTACTTATATGAGCATTTGTCCATATATAATACAGATTTTAACTAGTTCATTATAAAAACTTTAACAGGTGCTATAGATAATATTATTATGCTTTTCGAATAAAGTATTACACCCTTTTGGCATAGAAACAAAAAAAATACAAAGACTAGTAATTAGAAAACATATAGAAAGGAAGTTGTAAATTGAATTCATCCAAATCCTTGTCATGTCCTAACTGCAATGGGAATTACTTTAAAATGAAACGACAGGCTACTTATGTTTATACTTATAATATAAATACAGAGCTTACTGAACAATGGAGTGAAGAAGGTGAGGCTCTTCCATTCCTATTCGATAATAGAGAACAAACTGATTCAAAGGAATTTTTAGAGTGTGCACAGTGTGGAGAGACCTTCCCTTGTCAATTACTTACAGACAAAGAGAAAATCAGTGTAACGATTTTGCAAAAGGCAATTAGATCTGATTTTAAAGAGGAGCCTGAGTTTTTCGGATAGTTTTTCTTTCTAGTAAGTCTATTTTGTTATAGCTTCATTAACAGAATAGACTTACCATGTTACTATTAATGGCATAACCTAAAATAAATTGTTATGACTGTTTTCCATAAACCATTTCCACGTGGGGAATATTGTCCTCCAAATAGATCTGTGATACTTTTACAAACCCTAAATCCTCGTAAAACTTCATAATATATTCTTGAGCTGAAATTCTAATTTCTGATTCTTTAAGTTCTTTCTTAATAAATTTAATTGCTTCACTTAACAAATATTTTGCTAAGCCTTTGTTACGGTGCCCTTTAGACACTAATACTCTACCTATAGAAACTTCGTTATAGGAAACTCCTTTAGGTATTATTCTTAAATATGCCACTATAGTATCCTTTTCTTCTAAAAATAAGTGAAAGGATTTTAAGTCTTTCTTATCACATTCTTCATAAGGACAATTTTGCTCAACAACAAAGACATTTATCCTTTCTCTAATTATTTCATATAATTCCTTTGTATTTAAATCATCGAACTTTTTTATAACTAAATTCATATTAAACCTACACTTTCCTTCCTATTATCCCTGGATGCCTTAACAATTGAAGCATATCTAGGCAATTACTTTAGTATTTTTAGAGATTATTTATTTCTCAATATCAAATAATTCTGCTCTTACAGATGAGCCATCTATATAAATTGCAGCAGCACTAATTGGTAAATTGAATCTTCTAGGACCTGCACTTCCTGGATTTAAATATAAGATATCATTAAGAAAATAATTTTCAGGTTTATGTGAGTGTCCGCTAATAACTATGTGAAAACCTGAAGTTTTAACATCTAAATCTAACTCCCTTGCATTATGTAGTACATATATTAATTTACCTCCTAGTTCAACAACCTCAGTTTTATGATATTTATTTAAGCTAGAGTCTTTATCGCAGTTTCCTTTTACAGCAACTACTGGTGCTATTTTCTCCAGGGAGTTTATAATATCAATAGAGCCTATATCTCCAGCATGAATAATTAGATTTGAATTTTGAAAAAGCTCTAATACTTTAGTCCTTAACAATCCATGAGTATCTGATATGACCCCTATCTTAAATTCATTCATTTCTTAACTCCTCTACTTATCATATTTATTAGCTAAACTATGTAGTTCATCATCACATACTCTATAAACAGTCCATTCGTCCATAGGTACAGCACCCATTTCTTTATAAAATTCTATTGATGATATATTCCAGTCAAGACACCACCACTCTAATCTTCCGCAGTTTCTTTCCAGTGCTAACTTAGCTAAAAATGAAAGCATTATCTTACCAAAGCCTTTGCCACGAAACTCAGGTTTAACATATAAATCCTCAAGATATATTCCAGGGCGTCCTAAAAAAGTGGAGAAGTTATGAAAGAATAATGCAAAGCTTACTGGTTTTCCCCTATATTCTCCTATAATAACTTCTGCTGCTCTTTGCTGAAATAGAGACTCTTTTAATATGTCCTCCGTTGCAACAACTTCATGTAATAGGTTTTCGTAGTTAGCTAGTTCTTTTATAAATTCTAGAATTAAAGGAACGTCCTTTTCTTCTGCAGTCCTCAAATTGAATTCTTTTAAATTAGTTTTTATTAAATCATTCATCTTCTATCCCCCGATAATTCTTGTATTTATTCTAAAAAAACTGATTAGTCTTTTCATTATATTTGTACCCAATGAGTTTAAGCATATTAAGTATCTCCTCTTCAATTAATTGATAGTCTTCACACAGGGTAGAAAAACTATCAAATTCATCTCTTAGTTTCATATTTATCCAACTTAGAAGAATATACGGATCTGAAGTTGGAACCTTTTTATTTTCCATCTTTACACCACCATTTTAACAGGAATTATAAATAATTAATTAAAAACAAAACTCATATATAGCTGCTTTAACTAGGTATGAGTTTTGCCTTTTTATTCTAGAACAATTTTATCATCTTCTAGTTTAACTTTTATATAAGAACCTTCTTTAAATTTCTTCTGTAAATATTGTTCCGCAATTTCATCTTCTATATTCTTTTGAATAGCTCTTCTCAAAGGTCTTGCTCCATATTTATCGTTATATCCAACCTTTAATATATAATCTTTCACATTCTCAGATATATCTAAGGTTATATTTTTTTCTTTTACTTCACTTGCTACCTCTTTTAACATTAAGTCAATGATCTTGTGAAGCTCTTCCTTTGAAAGTTCTGTAAATATAATAATGTCATCTACTCTATTTAAAAACTCCGGTCTAAAGGTCTCCTTTAATGCTTCTTTTACACGATTTTCTAAAGCATTATAATCACTATGAGTAAACCCAATTCCATTAGATTTAAAGTTAGTTCCAGCATTGGAGGTCATAATTATTACTGAATTATCAAAATGAACAGTTCTTCCCTGACTATCTGTTAGCCTTCCGTCTTCAAGGATTTGAAGAAGCATATTAAATACATCAGGATGGGCTTTCTCAATTTCATCTAATAAGATTACAGAGTAAGGTTTTCTTCTTATTTTTTCAGTCAGCTGACCTCCCTGGTCATATCCAACATATCCTGGAGGAGCCCCTATCAATTTAGATACTGTATGCTTTTCCATATACTCAGACATATCTAGCCTAATCAGTGCTTCTTCACTGCCGAAAAGCTCAGTGGCTAGAGCCTTAGCAAGTTCGGTTTTTCCTACACCAGTAGGACCAACAAAGATGAAGGATGAAGGTTTTTTGTTTTTTCTAAATCCTAATCTATTACGTCTAATTGCCCTAGATATGCTTACAACAGCTTCATGTTGACCTATAACTCTTTGATGAAGACTTTCCTCTAAATTCAATAATTTTTCAGCTTCTTCTTCTGTGATTTTTTGAACTGGAATTTTAGTCCAAGATTCAATAACAAAGGCAATATCTTCAATACTTAACCGAATATTTGAACAGTTCTCCTTAATTTCTTTGATTTTGCTCTCAAGTCTGCATTCATTCACCTTGTACTCAGCAGCTTTTTCATAGTCATTATCACTTGCAGCATCTATAATTTTATCTTGAACTTCTTTTAATTCTTCTTCTAATGCTCGTAACTCTACTAATCCTTGGTTTTTTAAATTTGCCCTTGAACTAGCTTCGTCAATGACATCTATTGCTTTATCTGGTAGAAATCTATCCGTTATATATCTTGCTGATAATTTCACAGCTGTTTCTATAACCTCATCAGATATTTTAACTTGATGATATTCTTCGTAGTAATTTTTAATACCTTTTAAAATTTCTATAGACTCATCTATAGTTGGCTCTTCAACAATAACTGGCTGGAATCTTCTTTCAAGGGCGGAGTCTTTTTCTATATGCTTTCTATACTCCTCTAAGGTAGTTGCACCAATTACCTGTATTTCTCCTCTTGCAAGAGCAGGCTTTAGTATATTAGCAGCGTTCATAGCACCACCTTGAGCTTCTCCTGCTCCAATTATATTATGAACCTCATCAATTACTAAAATAATATTTCCATTATCTTTAGCTTCTTCTATAATAGCTTTCATACGGCCTTCGAACTGGCCTCTAAATTGAGTGCCAGCTACAATAGCGGTTAGATCTAAAAGATAAACTTCTGCATCAAATAATTTAGCTGGAACTTCTTTATCAGCAATTCTTACAGCTAAACCTTCTGCAATTGCAGTCTTTCCAACACCTGGCTCTCCAATTAAGATAGGATTATTCTTAGTTCTTCTATTTAAAATTTGAATTACTCTATCAATTTCTCTATGTCTTCCAACAACTTTATCCACTTTATTTGATTTTGCCTTTTCCGTTAAGTTTATTCCATATAAATCTAGATTTTTTCTCTTTTTCTTAAAAAAGCCCCCTTTTGTTTTTACACCGGGATCTTTTTCATCCTTTGAGGAGGCTTCTCTATTGTAAGCTTTAGGATCTTTATTATTCATGTCTTTAGATGGTGGGAATATACCATTAAAGAAGTTAGCAAAGGGCTTATTATCTGTGTCGTTTAAATCTATATCTTGAAGCATACTATTCATTTGTTCAGATAAATTTTCAATATCTTCTGGAGTCATTCCTGCTTGTTTCATCAACTGATCTACTATGGGAATTCCCATTTTTTTTGCGCAGTCCATACATACAGGTATCATCTCAGTTTTTCCATTTTCCATTTTTGCTGTATATATAGTTGCAATATTTTTATTACAAATAGAACACATCTGCATATAAATCATCTCCATTTTCTCTCAAAGTCAAGGATATTACTGCAATTACAGTATAACATATTTTTGTGTATATTATTATTAATATTTTTTTAATAGAAATATTCTAAGAAAAGATCGTCAATTATGCATTATTATTTAGTTAAGGCAAAATATTTATTATATTCAGATTTTATTACATCAATATTATTAAGAAACACATTAATTATATATGGATCAAAATGCTTTCCAGAACCTTCGTAAATAATTTTAGTAGACTCTTCAAAAGTGAAGGCTTTCTTATAAGGCCTATTACTGGTCAATGCATCAAAAACATCTGCAATTGCTACAATTCTAGCGCTGAGAGGTATATCTTCTCCTCTTCTACCATAGGGATATCCTGATCCATCCCATTTTTCATGGTGTCCTTCTGCAATTTCAATACCTATTTTAAAAATGTTTCTTCCACTCTTTTTTAGGTTTTCCTCTGCCCTCCTTAAAACTTTTCCGCCATATATGGTATGAGTTTTCATTGTTTCAAATTCATCCTCAGTAAGTTTTGATGGTTTTAGAAGAATATCATCTTTAATTGCTACCTTTCCAATATCATGAAGAGGACTAAATCTTTCTATATTGTCTATATACTGCATATCTATAATTTCTGCATATTTTTTGTCTTTAGATAGTAGTTGAGCAATTATACGAGAATAACTTTTCATTCTATTTAAATGATCTCCGGTATCCGAATCTCTTTCTTCCGTCAATGTTGCAAGAGCCAATGTTGAACTAATAATCATATCGTCAATAATTATATCCTCTTCTAAACTAAGCATTATGCTATTAGCTAATGTCTTTAAAAATTTCACATGTTCTTTTTTATAAACATTTTTTATATTGCTGGAAAAAAATATTATCCCTACTACCTCTTTATCATTTTTTAATGGTAGTGTTATAGATGACCTTATTCCCTCTTCTAATAGAATACGATTATACTCTGTAACCTCACTATTACTTACATACATCTCTAGATCATTTATAATTCTTTCTTTACCGTATTCTATAATTTTTCCTAGACTTGTTCTTTCAATGCTTGTCTTAAAGCCAAGTAATCTCTTAGGCAAATTTTCATGGTTCTTGCCAGATACACCGTAGGATGCTTGTATGGACTTTCCATCATCTTTTATAAGTGCTATTCCTATATATGTATAGGGTATATATTCAATGAAAGAGTCAAAAATATAATTTAAAATATCTTTGAAAGGAATATTTCTACCTAGGTTTTCTATCAGTAAAATAATGCTGTTAAACTTGTTAAATACTCTTTTTACCTCAGAGAAAACAGGGGCAAATTCCGCATTGTTCATTTTTACAGCAGAGATGTCTAAATCTGTTATTCCTACCTCTTCCATACCTTTATACAGCTGAGTTATAGGTATAAATAAATTTTTATATGCATTATTAAAAAATATACTTAAGAAAACAAGTGTAATAATGCATAGTAAAATTGTTAAGTAAAGTCTAACTAAATTTCTGTGATGGGTATATTTAGAAACTATATTAGTTATATCATTACTGTATTTTAAAAGAGTTTCATTATTCTCATTTATATATTTTACTCCTTCATATAGTAAATTGGTATTACCTTTCTCTTTTAAAACGATATTAACTGCATTATCAAACTGAGGCCACACTTTTTCATGTTCTGATAGAATAGGCTGAAGATCCTGAAGCACATTTTCAAAGCGTATCCTTTTGTCATTGAAAGTGACGTATCCATGGCCTATTGTTTCGTACCTCTCTCTATATTCATTCCTATACTTTTCCAAATTATTAAGAGTTTTTTCTAGTTTAATTTCTATAGATGATATTTCTTTTTCGTTATCCCTATATTTTTCTGCTGCTGAGTTTAATTCATATACTCGATTTACCTCCTTTACAATAATTTGTGTTAGCATTCTCTGTTTACCTAGTATGTTAATTAGGTTAATATTCTCATAATTACTATGTAGGTTTATGAATAGAAGCGTAAAAATTGATATAATTACAGTAATAATTAGAGTTATAATTATAGATATGTGCTTCTTATAAATACTAACAATAGATTTGCTATTTTTCATTAGTTATTTCCTCCAACTTATATACTTCTGGGAAAAGTGTTCCATTATATGCATGGAATATATCTTCTTCCATTTATATTATACTTTGTAATGGGAGTATATCAATATATTAACTGCTTTAAGTTAATCTTTATGCTAAATTTTCTTGTAGTATTCCTTAATTTTTAAAAGTTTTACAATAAAATACACTTTAACTCAGTATGTTTTATAAATATTTAACCCAGTATAATATGAATACTGGGTTAAATATTTATAAAAATCTATAGTTCTATAGTAGTTTCATCAATCCAATTCCAGCCACTTCTTAATTCCTTTATATCATCAACTAGTTTATATAGGGCTATATCTTTCTTTTTACATTCTAGCATTACGTCAAAATCAATTTTTAAAGGCCTACAGCTTTCTATAAATTCTACAAAATCCTGTGGGTTTATGAAATCAGAATGTTTCCTGTCAGTTTTTCCTTCCCTTGGACTGGAAAAGTGAATTTTGGGAGGCAATTCTTGATCTATCCAAGTATGGAAGATATCCTTAAGCATTGGTTCTAATTCCTCGCCATTATTATTGCAGATATGATGGTGAACATCTAAAACCATAGGGGTTTTTACCTCCTTACATATCTGTAAAACTTCTTTGGTGGTAAAGGTCTTATCATCATTTTCTAATATCAATTTACTGGTTATTTCCTTAGGAAACTGAGAAAAGTTATTAATAAATCTATTTATGGCCTTTTCCTTTCCACCTTGGCTACTACCTATGTGTAGCACCATTTTTCCCTTTGGATAACCTATGTCCTCAAATAGATTTGCGTGAAACCATAAATTTCGTCTTGTACTTTCTACTACTTCTTCCCTTATACTATTTATAACATTAAATTCATCTGGGTGAGTATCTACCCTCATTTTCTCTTCTTTTATTAACTGACCTATTCTTTTAAAGTCTACATTAAAAATCTTTCTATAATCCCAGTTATCAACTTCAGGATGGGTAGCTAAGGGTACTAGTGCAGAAGTTATTCTATAGAAGTGAATATTATTCTCTACATTATATTTAAGAATTTTATACAAATCATCTAAATTAGATAACGTTACTTGCTTAAGTTTATTTAACCTTTTTTCATCAGAACCTAATTTATTATAATTGGTATAGGTCACTGAGCTGGATGAAGTGACCTTTGGAAGATTTAAAGCGATTGCTACGTAACCTAATCTGATCCTCATAATCTCACCTTCCCTTATTTAAATTATCCTTAGTTTATGTATAGTTAAGGTATTAATACAAAAGAAAAT